>JAIVGS010000190.1 GCA_020201435.1 Myxococcales bacterium | reverse complement strand
GCGCTGATCAATGGGGTCGAGGAGGGCGGGAAGATTCAGCCGGGGTATGCGAAGCAGGTCGTCGGCGGCGTCGGCGAGCAGTAACTGCCGTGCCCGTTCCCGTCCCGGTTTTCGAGCACGTCCCCGTGCCCGTTTTTTCGAGCAGGTGCCCGTGCGAGTGCCCGCGGATGATGGCACCCGTTGTGCAAGCTTGGGCCCGGTCATGTCAATCGATCAGCCCATGCCGCACGACAAGCTACTCGCGTACCAGATCGCGCTTCAATTGCTTCAAGAGGTTCGCGACTTGGAGGTCACAGACCCACGGACGCGTGACCAACTGCTTCGCGCGAGCAAGAGCATCTGCCTGAACATCGCGGAAGCTGTTGGACGTTTCAGCAACGCGGACCGTAAACGGGTGTATGCGATCGCGCGCGGCGAATGCTGCGAAACTGCTGCTGCGATCGATGTCGCCGGAGCAGCTCGCGAGTGCGATCCGGAGAGAGGACGCGTTGCGCGCGACACCGCCGGAAGAGTGTACGGACTGCTTACAGGACTGATTCGACACTACGATTTTGAACCCGCCAGTCCGAAAATAGGTCACGGGCGCGGGCACGAGCACCTCCACGGGGACGTGCTCAAAAACGAGAACGGGGACGGGGACGTGCTCGAAAACGGGGACGGGCACGGGGACGGCAGCTAAAGCGTCAACTGCTCCAGCGGGGCCGGCCGAGCGAAGTAATACCCTTGCCCCCGCTCGCACCCGAGCCGCCGCAGCGCCGCCGCCTGCTGCTCGGTCTCCACGCCCTCCGCGACGACCTCGATGCCGAGCCCCTTCCCGAGCAGCAGGATCGTCTGCACGATCTTGGTCTTGCGCTCGTCGTCGCCCATCGCCCCGATGAACGAGCGGTCGATTTTCAAGGAATCGATCGGCAGCTCGTGCAGGTACGAGAGCGACGAGTACCCCGTCCCGAAATCATCGATGCAGAGCCGCACGCCGGTCGCGCGCAGCCTGTTCAGGGCGTCGATCGCGGCCGCTCCGTTCCCGAACAGCATGCTCTCGGTCAGCTCGAGCTTGAGCCGCCGCGGCGACAGGCCGCCGCGCGCGAGCATCGCGGTGAGCTGCTCGGGCAGGTCCGGCTGAAGCAACTGCCGGCCCGACAGGTTCACCGAGAGTGTAAGCGGGTCCGGCAGGACGGAAAGCGCCCGGCAGGCTTCGTCGAGCACCCACCGTCCGAGCGGGATCACCAGCCCCGTCTCCTCCGCCAGCGGAATGAACTCGCTCGGCGGCACCAGGCCGCGATCGCGGTGCTCCCAGCGCACCAGCGCCTCGACGCCCTGGGTCCGCCCGGTCGAGAGCTCGACGATCGGCTGGTAGTGAATCCGCAGCTCGCCGCGCTCGAGCGCGCGGCGCAGCTCGTTCTCCAGGCGCAGCGCGGCCATCGCGCGCTCGTGCATCGAGCTGTCGAAGACCGCGTGGCGGGTGGCGCGGATCTTGGCGCGGTACATCGCGGTGTCCGCGTCGCGCATGAGATTTTCGACCCGGTCGGTGGTCGGGCCGCCGAGCGCGATTCCGATCGATGCGCCGGCGAAGACCTCGTGCCCCTCGAGGACGAACGGCGGGGCCAGCGCGCGGTGGACGCGCTCGGCGACCGAGATCGCTTCCTCCTCGCCGGAGACGCCCTCGACGAGCAGCGTGAACTCGTCGCCGCCGAGCCGCGCCACGGTGTCGCCCGCGCGCCGGCAGCTCTCGAGCCGCCGCGCGATCTGGACGAGGAGCTCGTCGCCGGCGCGATGGCCGAGCGAATCGTTGACCAGCTTGAAGCGATCGAGATCGAGGAACAGCACCGCGAACCGCGCCGCTTCGCGGCCCTTCGCGCGCGCGAACGCGACTTCGAGGCGATCCTTGAAGAGCGCGCGATTCGGCAGGCCGGTGAGCGGATCGTAGAACGCCGCCTGCAGCAGCCTCGCCTGCGCCTTGCGCCGGGCAGTGACGTCGGTGGCGGCGACGAGCAGCGCGCGGCGGCCTTCGAAGACGACCTCGTGGACCGACAGCTCGAGATCGTGCGCCTCGCCCGACGCGGTCCGATGCCGCTCGACCGCCGGCGACCCATTGCGCTGCTCGGCGGCCGCGCCCGGATCGAGCCGCAGATCGGCGGACCGCATCGCGAGGAACTTCTCGCGCGGCCAACCGTAATGACGCACGGCGGCCTCGTTGACGGCGAGGAACCCGCCGGTATCCGCATCTTCGACCCACATCGGCTGCGGATTGTTTTCGAACAGGACCCGGTAGCGCTCTTCCGACGCCCGCAGCGCGTCGAGCACGCGGACGCGCTGGGTCACCTCGCGCGCGAGCAGGAGCGTCGCCTGCTCCCCGTGGTAGTGCACGCCGCTCGCGCTCACCTCGAGCACCACCTCGATGCCGCCCGGCCGCCGCAAGAGCGACTCGAACCGGCGCCCGCGCGCGATCGCGGCCCGCGCGACTCCCGCGTCCGACCAGAGCGCATGCGCGCTGGTCCCCAACAATCGCTCGCGCGGCACGCCGAACAACTCGGCCGCGCGCGGGTTGGCGTCGAGGATCACCCCGTTGCGCGGGTCGATGACGATCAGCGCCTCGGCGACGCTCTCGAACAAATCCCGATATCCGCGTTCAACCTTGCGCAACATTTCCTCGGCAGGTTTCTGCTCGATGATCCGCCCGAGCTCGGCACAGGCGTTGGCGATTCCGGCCAGCAGCGCGTCGTCCGGCGGCTCCTCGGCGGTGGAAAAGAACTCGACCGCGGCGAGCGTCTTGTGGTGGGCGACCGCGGGGAAGGCGAACACCGCCGCGGCGCCCTCCTCGGGGTTCGGCCGCCACTGCGGCTCGCCGTCGCGCAGGACCTTGGTGGCGATCTCGTCGCCGTGGCTGCGGCGCCGCCGTTCCGCCAGATGCCGCAGCGTGTCCAGCCGATCCGGCCGCGCCAGGTGCCAGACGATGCGCGAGGCGAACTCGCCGGCTTCGTGCGCGAACTCGACGCGGCCCGCCTGCCATCCGGTCGCGGCGCAAATGCGCTGCAGCGCGGCGCGAAGCGCATCCTCGAGGCTGCTCGCCTTCTGGGCCGCTTCGCGCACGGAACGGAGCAGCTGCGGCTCACGAACCCGGCGCGGGGGCTGCGTCTGGGCCATCTTCCCTCTGGGCCACTTACGCACTGCCCTCGGGTAGGAGTTAAGGGGCCGTGGGTGGGAGCGGATGCGCGCCCGTCCACCAGGCGACAGATGGCGCAAATCGGGCCGCGGCCTAGGTTTCAGGGCATGGCGAGAGGAATCGGCGAAGACCCGAAGCGAAGCCCCGCGGCGCACATGGCGCAGGTCGATTTTCCTGCGACCCGCGAGGAGCTGGTCGAGACGGCGGAGGACAACGAATCGCCTCCGGAGGTGATCAACTTCTTCAAGTCCCTGCCGCGCGAGCGGTACGCGTCGCAGGAAGAGCTTCTGCGCGACTTCGCGGAAGCCGAGCGGCGGATGGCGAGCGGCAACGCCGCCGATCCGCGCGCGCGCCGCGACGACATCGGCCGCGTCGCCGCGGAGGACGCGCCGGATCCGCGACATCCGTAGCGAAACGTCCCACTTCCGCGCATGAAATGCGCTAGTGTCGCTCCTCAGCGAGAGGGCCCTTTCGGCCCTCCGACACGAGAGGGGATGACATGCGCAAAGCGATCGCGGTCGCGGCGTTGCTCCTGACGGCAGGGTCGGCGTCCGCCGCTCCGGCCTACGGCACGGCTGGATGCGGGCTTGGATCAGTGCTGTTCGGCTCGCAGCCAGGATTCGTCCAGGTAGTCGCGGCCACCACCAACGGCATCTTCGGCAACCAGACGTTCGGCATCACGACCGGCACGTTGAACTGCGGTCCTCCGGCGACGCCGGCAGGCGCGCGGCTGTTCATCGACGTGAATCGCGAGGCGCTGGCCAAGGACATGGCGCGGGGCTCGGGCGAGACGATCGCGACGTTGACGCAGCTGACCGGCTGCAGCGACGCCAAGGTCGTCGGCGCGACGCTGCAGAAGAATTTCAGCAGCATCATCCCGAACGAGAAGGTCTCGAGTGACATCGTCGCCGACAACGTGCTGGCGACGCTGAAAGCGGACAAGCAGCTTTCCTGCTCGGCAATTTGAACGTGCAGGCGGCCGTGTTGATTGCGGCCGCCTTCGCGGCGTCGGCCGCACGCGCAGACGGTTATCTCCCGGAGTTGCAGGCCTCGGCGAGGGAGCAGCGCCTCGCCGAGGAGCGCGGCTGGATCGGGCTGGTCCATTACGAGCGCGGGTTATTCGGCGGCTGGCACAGCGAGGCCTCGTCGTCGTTCTTTCTCTCTCCGCGCGGCGCCGACGATCCCGCCGGCGAGCTCGACGCGACGCTGGCATCGTTCTTTTCCGCCGACGGTCAATGCCGGTTTCCGGCGCGGATGGCGTGGCTGAATTCCCGTCTGCATTTCGATTTTGCACGACTGCCTTTGGCGTCCTGTCCGAAGTTCGAGGAGTTCTTCGGCAAGATTGGCGCGCGCTCGATCACGATGGTCTTCTCGTCGTATTTTTTGAGCAGTCCCGCTTCCGCGTTCGGCCACACGCTGTTGCGATTCGACAGGACCGACGGCGCCGAAGCGGGCAAGCATTTCGAGCTGCTCGATTACGGCGTCAACTACTCGGCGAACGTCGATACCGAAAACGCGCTGGTCTATGCGGTGAAAGGATTGCTCGGCGTTTTCCCCGGCCAATTCAGCGCGATTCCGTATTTCTACAAGGTGCGCGAGTACAACGATTTCGAGTCGCGCGATCTCTGGGAATACGACCTCGCGCTGACGCCCCAGCAAGTCGCGCTGGTCGTGGCGCACATCTTCGAGCTCGGCGCGACGCGATTTCCCTACTACTACATCTCGCGCAATTGCTCGTATTGGCTGCTCGCTGCTTTGGAAGCCGCGGTGCCCGAGCTGGACTTGCTCTCGCACGTCGGCCATGTCGCGGTGCCGGCGGATACCGTGAAAGCCCTCGATTCGGTGCCGGGGCTCGTGCGCGCGGTGCATTACCGGCCGTCGATTCGATCGCAGTTCCGGCGCCGCGCGGCCGAGCTTTCCGGTCCCGAGCTCGCCCAGGTGGCGAAGCTCGCCGACGAGCCGTGGCTGACGCCGGTGCAACGCGCGCGAGTGCTCGACGCGGAGCTCGATCTCGTCGATCTGCGGTATGGCCGCGGCCTCTTGCTCGGCACCGATGCGCCGGCGATGAAGCTGAAGCAGGACCTCCTCGAGCGGCGCAGCGCGGTGCCGGTGCAGAGCGAGGAATTGAAGCCGCTCCCGCCGCTGTCGCAGCCCGATCGCGGACACGGCTCGATGCGCGTCGGCCTCGGCGGCGGCGGCTCGACCGACACCGGCGAATTCGCGATCTTCGATTTCCGGCTCGCGCTGCACGATCTGCTCGATCCGGTGGCGGGATATCCCGAGCTCGCCAAGCTCGAATTCCTGCCGATGCGATTTCGCTACAACGTACGCGCGCAGACGCTGTGGCTGGAGAGCGCCTGGCTCGCGGACGTGGCGTCGGTCGCGCCGATGGATCGATTCGACCAGCCGTTGACCTGGAAGATGCGGGCCGGCGCGTTGACGCTGCGCGACGCGGGCTGCAATGGCTGTCTCGCCGGCGCGTTCGAAACCGGCGGCGGCGCGTCGATCGCGTTCTTCGACGACAAGCTCGCGCTCCTCGCGACCGGCGATGCGACGATCGTCGCGACCCCACATCTGCAGGGTCCTTCCGGCTGGCCCGCCCGCCTGGGTATCGGCCCTTCCGGCGCGGTGCGCGCACGGCTCGGCGATCGGCTGGTGATGCTCGGCTCCGCGCAGTGGCAATATCTGCCCGGGGCCCAGCCGCGATCGCTCTTCAAGCTCGACGCGTCGCTGCGTGTCGCGCTGCACGGTGACCTCGCCCTGTCGGCGGAACTCTGTCGCATCCCGTTCGCGACCGAGCTGACGTTGGGCGTTTTCAAGTACTTCTAGACGCCTCGAAGATCTCGAACCAGATGTCGGAAGGCAACACGCGCAGGAGGGGGTATGCGGCAGCAACGATCGCGAATGCGACGCTCGCCTTTGCTGCGCCCATGTCACGGTCGTATCGGATCCGCGGCCACAGGCCACGAAACGCTACACTTTGCAGGCGTGAGCCATGCAGAGAAACGAACCCATGTCGTTGCGCGAGACGTCTGAGGAGTGGACCCGTGAAGTAGCTCAAATGAGGCGAGGGGAAGTCTTTTTGCCAAAGCCTGTGTAACGGACCAAAAATCCTGAGGTGTGCGAGAGCGTGCGCGGTGCGATAGAGGATCCCTCGCGCATCCGGAAGATTGATGACGAGCAGTCCGTTCGCCGCAAGCACTCTGGCGCATGCTGCCATCGCCTGGTTCACGTCGGGTAAGTGTTCGAATACATCATTGAATACGACCGCATCGAAAGTTTCGCCCGGATCGACTGACTCCGGGAACATTCCGAGTCGCACTCCGGGCACTCGTCGAGTCGCGATCGATGCGATCTCACGATCAGGCTCTATGCCTATTGTTTTCCATCCATTTCGACCGGCTGCCTCCAGGAACCAGCCATGGCCACAACCCACCTCGAGCATCTTACCGGGGTGCGGTCGGAGTCGAGCGAGCTCCCGGAGAATCACGGCGAAGTTGTTGTTGCGAACGGTGGTGAGCCCTTCTGCGCGAGCGACCTCATCCAGCCGGCTGTGGGACGCGGCGTTGCCAAGTCCAGGCTGTAACGAAGATTGTACGAATCCACAGCTTGGACAGCGAACGAGCCAAGGGAGAACGCCAACCTCTCGTGGGCTGTCACAGATGGGACAAGTCGTCATTCCAATCAACTAACGCACAGATTTCGGCGTCACAAGAGCGCAGATCGGGACTCCCGATGAAAGATGGCGCGGCAATGCGAGCTATGTGCCGCAGCCGAGACGAGCGGTTCGTGGACGAGCAGGTCAGGGAGGTAACCATATGAGCGTACGACCATGTCTGCGGTTGATGTTCCTGGTCACTGTGTGCTGCTTGGGGTTGACCCGTCAGGCAGCAGCGCAGTGGGCCGCGGTAACGTTCCACGTAGTCGCGCATGAGGACGACTGGCAGTTGTTCTTCGATCCGAACACATATGGAGACGCGATTGGCTCAACCGTGAAAGTGGTGCTGATCTACGTAACCGCGGGTGATGCGGGCGGCGGTTACGGGTCGTGGTCTAATGCACGAGAAGAGGGCGCGCGTCGGGCGATTCGGTACTGTGCCGATGTGTACTCACCTTCAACGTCAGGTACTTTCACATCAACGAACTTCAACGGGCATACTATTTCTGGATATACGTACAAAAACACGCGGTCCTATTTCCTACGTCTCGCCGATGGCTGTCCTGATGGCAGCGGCTGTGGGGCGTCAAATTATGAGTCTTTGCTGAAGTTCAGGACAGGGGCGATCTGCAGTATGACGGCAGTGGACGGCTCGACGACGTACACAAGTTGGGATGACCTCGTCACAACCATCGAAGTCATGGTTCGGGCCGAACTCGCGAACACCGGCACAACGTACACGTGGTTTAACATTCCTTCTTCTTCGTCAACTTACAATCGCGACGACCATTCTGATCATACCAACACCGGCTATCTCATGGATTACGTGGCAGCCCGAATGCGTTGCGCCAACGTGGCTCGTTTTATGGGCGACTATTCAGCGACTCAACCCGCGGATCTCTCTGATACGGACACCGAAATTGAGCGCACTGTATTCGCGGTTACTGACAGCGCACTGACAGATTCGGGTTTCCCCTCAACCCAGGATGAGGCCCACTTGGCGTTCATCGGCAGGAATGATTACGTCGCGACCGGCGGAGACGGATCGAGTTGTTTCAACTCGGGTCCGCCATGTTCGGACAGCGGTCTGGTCGAATGTTCCGGCGTTTGCGTTGATTTATCAGAGAGTCCAAACTGCGGCTATTGCGGACATTCGTGCTTGTCGAATGAAAACTGTCTTCCGGATGGTTCAGGCTCGTACGACTGCTATTGCACTGGGCCAAACTGCAACTAGTTTGTGCGCAATCACGGCGACGTTCGGCAGATCTGCCGACGTCGCCGTGACCTTCGCGCCCTCATTTCTCCGCGCCACGTCTCGCATTGCCCGGCGGCTTCGCGCTCTCCGCGGAATTGTCGCGGATTCCGACGGCAACCGAGATCGCGGTCGGCACGTTGGTGTATTTCTGACCCTTACTGCTCAGGCTCGGCCGGCATCTCGTGCTCGAGCAGGCCCTCGGGCTGTGAGCGTTCGGTGCCGAACGGCGCCCCGGCCGGAGTCGCCAGCTTGAACCTCGTCGCCACGTCGGCGACGGTGAAGAACATCAGCAGGCCGAGGAAGATCAGCGCGGTGACGAAGACGAGCCGCGTGGTGCCGCTCGACTCCTTGAGGTGCATGAAGATCAGCACCACCAGCGCGGACTTGACGCAGGCGATCGCGAGCGCGATCGGCAGCGCCCATTTGCCGAGGTGCATCGTGCCCGTCACGTAGGTGAGCGCGGTGAAGAAGAGCAGCACGATCCAGACGATGACGTACGGCACCGCGGAATGCGCGTGCGGCTCTTCCCGATCGGGGTGCAGCTTCTCGGACGGCAGCGCGCTCTCGGCCACGGCTTTGCGCTCCTAGATCAGGTAGAGCAGCGGATAGAGAAAGATCCAGACCAGGTCGACGAGGTGCCAGTAGAGCGCGCCCATCTCGAGGCCGGTCGAATAGAGCGACGAATACCGGCCCTGCAGCGTGCGCCATAAGAGCCACGAGAGCACGCTCATTCCGGCCACGACGTGCAGTCCGTGCAGGCCGGTCATCAGGAAGTACATCGTGTAGAACATCGCCGCTCCGGCGATGTTGACCTCTTCGAACGCGTAATACTTTCCCGGCAGCGCGTGCTCCTGGAAATGCTCGATGTATTCGACGGCCTTGATCCCGAGGAAGCCGAGCGCGAAGAGCAGCGTCAGCACGATGCAGATCGCCGCCGCGCGCGGCTTGTCGATGCGCGCGAAATGCAGCGCGAGAGCGACGGTGAAGCTGGAGGTGATCAGGACGATCGTGTTGAGCGTGCCGGCGGTGATGTTCAGGTGACGGCTGCCTTCGGCGAACGCGAGCGGAAATTGATAGCGATAGACGGCATAGCCGGTGAACAGCCCGGCGAAGAGCAGGATCTCGGTGGCGAGGAAGAGCCACATGCCGAGCCGCATCGCCTCGTTCTGCCGCTCGAGCGACGAGTAATGATGCGCGAGAATGCCTTCAGGGAGACCCGCTTCAGGTGACACGGATCACCCCCGGAGGTTCGTGCGTGCGGTAGTCGTGCGGCATCTGGGTGATGGTCGGAATCTCGTCGAAGTTGTGGGTCGGCGGGGGCGACGCGGTCATCCACTCGAAGCCTTTCGAGCCCCACGGATTCTGCTCCGATCGCTGTCCCCAGCGGAGCGCGATGGCGAGATAGATCAGGATGATCACGAAGCCGAAGCCGAGCAGCGTCGAGCCGGCGGTCGAAGCGACGTTCAATGCCTGGAAATGCTCGGGATATTGATAGTACCGGCGCGGCATCCCGTAATTGCCGAGCAGGAACTGGGGCACGAACGTCGCGTTGAAGCCGAGGATGATCAACGAAGCCGCGACCAGGCCCCAGCCCTCGTGGTAGGTCTTGCCGAACATCTTCGGGAACCAGTAGTGCAGCGCGGCGAGGAACGCCATCACCGACGCGCCGACCATGATGAAATGGAAATGGGCGACGACGAAATACGTGTCGTGCCAATGGATGTCGAGGGAGGTCGTGGCCAGCGCGACGCCGGTCATTCCGCCGAAGACGAGGAAATAGAGGAAGCCGCAGATGTACGCGAACGGAGTCTTGAACGCGATCGCGCCGCGATACATCGTTCCCACCCAGTTGAAGATCTTGATCGCGGTGAAGATCCCGACCAGCATCGAAAGGATTCCGAACGCGCCGGCGTCGAACGTGCTCTGTCCCGCGACGAAGAGGTGGTGCCCCCAGGTGAAGAAGCCGACGAAGGCGATGCCGATCGAGCTCATCGCGATCGCCTTGTATCCGAAGGGATTCTTGCGCGCGAACGCGCACACCGTCTCGGAGATCACGCCCATCGCGGGCAGGACCATGATGTAGACGGCAGGGTGGGAGTAGAACCAAAACATGTGCTGGAACAACACCGGATCGCCGCCGCGCGCGGGGTCGAACATCCCGAATCCGGCGAAGCGCTCCACGGAGACGATCAGGACCGTGATGCCGAGCACCGGGGTGGCGAGGACCTGGATGATGCTGGTCGCGTAGATGCCCCAGACGAAGAGCGGCATCTTCATCCAGTTCAACCCGGGCGCTCTCAAGGTGTGGACCGTGACGATGAAGTTCAGGCCGGTCACGATCGAGGAGAAGCCGAGGATGAACACGCCCAACAGGATCGGCAGCACTTGCGTCGGTGTCGTCGAGGAATACGGAGTGTAAAAAGTCCACCCGGTGTCGGCGCCGCCGTGGACCATTCCGTAGATCGCGATCGCCGCGCCCGCGAGGTAGAGGTAGAACGACGCGAGATTCAGCCGGGGGAACGCCACGTCGCGCGCGCCGATCATCAGCGGCAATACGAAGTTGCCGAACGCGGACGGTATCGCCGGGATCAGGAACAGGAAGATCATCACCACGCCGTGCAGCGTGAAGAGCCGGTTGTAGCCGAGCGCGTCCATCAGGAACGGGCCGGGCTGCAACAGCTTCATCCGCAGCGACAGCGCGAAGATGCCGCCGAGGAAGAACGAGACGATCACCGCGACCAGGAACATCACGCCGACGCGCTTGTGGTCGCGCGTGTTCAGCCACGACATCAGGGTCGTGCCGTCCTCGAGGTAGCTCGGCGCCGGCGGCGACCCGGCCAGCCGGGCGCTATCGGTTTCGGACAGGCGCATACGCGGGTCCTTCCGACGGTCCGGTGCGGACCGCGTCGCTCTGCAGCGACTTGATGTATTCGACGAGGGCGGCGACTTCCGGCCCGGAGACTCTTCCTTCGAAGCTCGGCATCACCGGCTGGAAGCCGTCGACGACCTCGAGCGCGGGATCCATCATCGAGCGCGTCAGGTAGGCCTCGTCGGCGTCGATCAGCTTGCCGTCGTTGAGCTTCTCGCGGCGGTGGTAGAGGTCGAGCCAGGTCGGGCCGATGTGGCGCGTGCCGTCGGTGGAATGGCATTTGAAACAGCCCTGCTCGGCGGCGATCCGTTTTCCCTGCTCGATCAGGTTGCCGATCGGCGGCGCGAAATCGATCGAGGTCGGCGCGCCGTCCTGGCGGGAGGCGAGGCCGCGCTTCGCGCTCGCCAGCCAGTCCTCGTAGTCCTGCGGCTTCATCACGATCACTTCGCCGCGCATGATCGAGTGGCCGGCGCCGCAATATTCGGCGCAGAGGATCTGGTAACGCCCCGGCTCGAGGGCGTTGAACCATTGATCGGTATAGCGGCCGGGCAAGACGTCCTTTTTGATCCGGAATTCCGGGACGTAGAACGAATGGATCACGTCGCGCGAGGTCATCAGCAGGCGAACGTTGCGTCCGGCGGGAACGCGCAGGACGTTGATCGCGTTGGGCCCGTCCGGGTAGGCGAACTTCCACATCCACTTCTTCGCCATCACGTACACGTCCATCGAGTCCGACGGCGGCGTCTGCTGCCGGACGAACTCGCTGAACCCCATGAAGAACCAGAGCAGGAAGAAGGACAGCGGCACGGTGACGAAGAGCGCTTCCATCCACGCCGGCGGCTCGATGTGCGGCGTGGTCTGGGTCTCGGAACGGCGGCGGTAGCGGATGAAGAAGAAGACGGCGGTCATTCCCACCGCGGTCGACATCACGAAGGTGGTCAGGATGACGAAGAAATGCAGCTGATCGACGTCCCGCGCGAACGTCGACGCCTGGTCGGGCAGGAACAACAGTCGGCGCAGGAGCTCGTTCATGCCGTGCGCCCTTTGTGCAGCTCCCGCCACCAGAGGACGCCGAGCAGCGCGACGAGCGCGACGGCGAACGCGCCGGAGCCGATCCGCAGCGCGCCCATCACGTAGAAGTGATACTTGCGGCTGGCGGGGTCGTATTTGAAGCACCGCAAGAGGACGCGATCGAGCGTGGTGCCGGCGCGGCCCTGGGCGGCCTCGAGCACCGCCAGCTTCATGTCGCGCGGCGCGATCTCGATCCCGTACAGATAACGGGAGATCTTTCCGTCGGGGCCGAGGACGACGCTCACCGCCGGGTGCTCGAACTGCTGCGCCTCGGCGTCCCAGCGATAGTGGAATCCGACCGAATCGGCGAGCGCGCGAATGGCTTTCTCGCCGCCGGTCAAAAACGGCCAGTCGGACGGCTGCGCCCGGGCGGCGTTCTTCAGCGTCTGGAGGTATCCGCCCTGCCGCAGCCGCGCCTCGGCGATCACGTCCCTGGGCGAGAAAGAGACGGTCAGGCCGTAATAATCCTCGCCGAGCTTCAGGCCGGTTTCGTTCAGCGCCCGAATCACTCCCTGCTGAACGAGGCTGCAGAGCATCGGGCAGTCGAAATAGATCAGCGTCAAGACCACCGGCTTGCCGCGCGCGGCGAGATCGCGCAGCTGCACGTGGTTCGCCGCGGTGTCCATGAACGGGGCATCGGCGACGGGCTCGCCGAGCTTCTCGACGACGTCGACCGCCTCGGACACCGCGGCCGCGAGCAGGAGGGCCGCGATCATTTGCGCTGCTCCTGGACGACGAGATCCATCGCCTTGTCGATCGGCATGTGCACGGTGCCGGCCCTGCGGTCGACCCAACCCCAGGTCTCGAGCCGCTGCATCCGATCGCTGCGATAGCTCTGCAGCGCGCGGGTCACGTCGAACGGGGTCTGGTCGACGATGCCGATCTCGGTCTGCCCCATCTGCAGCGGCATCGGATCGGGACCCAGCGGCTGCAACGCCTTCTCGCGCGCGTGCAGCATCCTGAGGACGATCAGGATCGCGACCGTGAAGACGACCACCGACCCGATGCCGACGCCGAGGACCGCGCTCCACTTGATGCCCTCCTCGGCTTGCGCCGGCGGAGGAGACATGTGCTCGGTTGCGTGTGAGGGCTCGTGGCTCACGGCTGCACGTACCTCAGCGAATCGGAGAGGAAAGGATCGCGCACCGGGATCGGCCGGGTCCCGCGGAGGAGGAACAGCGAGGCAGCGACCGAGACACCGCCGACGCCGACGAACGCGGTCAAGTGCGTCCAGTGCAGGCCGAGTCGATCGAAGGACGCCGCCGGCATCACGATCCAGTACACGTCGACGTAGTGGATGAAGAGGATCCAGACCGCGACCGCGGCGAGGGCGGGCGGGCTGCGCTTCAGGTCGCGCGAAAGCAGGAGGAAGAACGGGACGACGAACTGTCCGAAGAGGATCAGCTGCCCGACCGGCCGCCACGCGCCGCGGCTGCGGGTGACGATCCATTGCACCTCCTCGGGGAGGTTGCCGGCCCAGATCAGCATGTATTGCGAGAAGGCCATGTAGGCCCAGAAGGCGGTGAAGGCGAGCAGCAGCTTGCCGAGGTTGTGCTGGTGATCGACCGAGATCAGCTTGCCCCACGGCTCCTCGCTCGAACGCAGGCCGGTGACCACCAGGCAGACCAGCGCGAGCGAGGCGACGAACGATCCCGCGTAGACGTAGAGGCCGAAGATCGTCGAGTACCAGGTGGGCTGCAGCGACATCAGCCAGTCGAACGACGCGAAGGTGAAGCTGAGGATGAAGAGCACCAGGCCGGGAGCGGAGAGGCGGCGCGCGCTGATCGTCAACGCCGGATCGCCGCTCTCGTCCTGCTGGAGCGAAACCGCGCGCAGCCGCCACGCGATTCCGATCCAGATCGCGAAGTACGCGACCGCGCGCCAGATGAACGAGGTCATGTTGAGGTAGATGCGCTTGTGCGCGAGCAGCTCGAGCGTTTCCTTGCTGATCGGCTCCTGCGGCGCGACCCAGAACCAGATGTAGCGGGCGCCGAGGAACAGCGGAAGGAAGAGGAGGACGAAGATCGGGACGATCGCCGCGACGTGCTCGCCGAGCCGGCGGACGGTCACGTTCCAGTGCGCGCCCGCCGCGTAGTTGGCCATCACCAGCGAGGCGGCGCCGATGGCGAGGCCGAGCCAGAAGACGAACGCGACCAGGTAGGCGAGCAGGGCGGCCCGCGCATTGAAGAACCCGCCGAGCAGCGTCAGGAGCAGCCCGGCCGCGCCGGCGATCGCGGCGCCGAGCATCAACAGGCGGCCGCCGTCGAAGGGCGGCAGGTTGGCGTCGGGAAGCGGCGCGGCCTCGTGGCTCATTGCGGCTCCTCGCGCAGCTTCTTCTGGATGTCCGGGGGCGCCTCGGCGAGCATCGCCGACTGGCTGCGGCGCAGCGCCTCGACGTACGCGACGATCGCCCAGCGTTCCTCGGCGGTGAGCTGCGGCGCGTAGGAGGGCATCAGGCCGAAGCCGAGGCTGATCACCTGGAAGACGTGGCCGGGGCTCGGGTTGCGGATCTTGTGCAGGTTCGGCGGCGGGCGGAGCGACATCTGCGTCGCGACCGGGCTCACGCCGTCGCCGAGCAGGCCGTGGCAGGGCGCGCAGTGGATCTCGAACCTGGTGCGGCCGGCGTCCATCAGCTCGCGAGTGACGGAGATCGGGATCGTGTCGATCACGGCGCCCTTCCGGTCGGCGGCGGTGGTGATCTCCGGTCGCATCGTGATCGCTTCGCGCGGCACCGTGCCGGCGGGCGGCTGCCGCATCGCGCGGCCGTCTTCGTAGAGGGAGTTGGCGGAGAAGGCCCTGAACTTCGGCTGCCTCTCCATGGGGTCGAACAAGGTCGTGTCCCCGCACGCCGCGCTGAAAAGCAAGAGCAAAAGCCCCCCGCGAAGGCGCGAAGGCGCGAAGGGGTTGGGGTTGGCGGACAAAGCGCCGCTGCGAGCACAGCGCGAAAAAACTTCGCGCCTTCGCGCCTTCGCGGTGTGCAGTTGCAGTTCGTTCATACTTGCTCCACCACGGTGTGGACGCGCAGGGCGCCGGCGGAGCGGAATCTGGCTTCGAGCGAGGACACCTGGTCCTGATCTTCGGTTTCGGCGCTGAGCCAGAACTTGTCGAGCGAAGCGGTGCGGAACTTCTCGGACTCGAAGACCGGGTGGTAGGTGCGCGGCAGCTTGAAGAAATAGAAGATCGAGCTGAAGAAGATCGAGAGCACCGAGATCAGCACGCCGCTCTCGAATGTGATCGGGATGTTGGTCCAGAACCCATGGGGCGGTCGGTTGCCGACGTTGATCGAGTAGTTCACCGAGTTCATCCACCACTGCATCGCGTAGCCGCCCGACGCGCCGAGCACGCCGCCGGTGAGCGCGATCAGCGGCACCCTGCTGCGCGGCAACTCGAGCGCCTCGTCGATCCCGTGCATCGGATACGGCGAGTACGCGTCGAGACCGGGAACGCCCTCCGCGTGCAGCTTGCGCGCCGCTTCGACGCACGCCGCCGGCTCGGAGAATTCGCCGAGGACGAAGCGCCTCATGGCTTCGCACCCTCCATCTCGGTGGGCTGGTAATCCAATGCGCCTTCCGCCATCTCGTGCCGCAGCTCTTTGATCTCGGAGAGCGCGATCGCCGGGACGAACTTGAGGAACAACAGGAACAGGGTGCCGAAGAATCCGATCGTCCCCGCCAGCAGCGACAGGTCGACCCAGGTCGGGTAGTACATCGCCCAGTTCGAGGGGATGAAATCCTGGTGCAGCGAAGTGACGATGATGTTGAAGCGCTCGAACCACATGCCGACGTTGACCAGCACCGAGCCGATCCAGAGGACCGCGATGTTGCGGCGCGCCCAGCGCAGCCAGAAGACCTGCGGCACCAGGACGTTGCAGAACATCTGCAGGTAGTAGGCCCACGCCATCGGCCCGCGCGGCCGGGTGAAGAAGAAGACGTGCTGCTCGTAGACGTTGCCGCTGTACCAGGCGGCGAAGTGCTCCATGATGTAGCCGTAGGCGACGATCAAGCCGGTGCAGAGCATCACCTTCGCCATCGAGTCGAGATGGCGCAGCGTGACGACGTGCTTGAAGTGCATGAACCGGCGCGCGGGGATGATCAGCGTGAGCACCATCGCGAAGCCCGAGAAGACCGCGCCGGCGACGAAGTAGGGCGGGAAGATCGTCGTGTGCCAGCCGGGCACGATCGACAGCGCGAAGTCCCACGACACGATGGTGTGCACCGAGAGCACCAGCGGCGTCGCGAGGCCGGCGAGCAGCAGGTACGCGATCTTGTAGTGGTGCCAGTGGCGTGCCGAGCCGCGCCAGCCGAGCGCGAAGATGCCGTAGACGATTCGCGACCGGCGGCTCGAGGACGAATCGCGCAGCGCGGCGAGGTCCGGCAGCAGCCCCAGGTACCAGAACAGCAGCGAGGTGATGAAGTACGTCGAGACCGCGAAGACGTCCCACATCAACGGGCTCTTGAACTGCGGCCAGATCTTCAGCGTCGACGGGTACGGGAACAGCCAGTAGATCGCGAACCAGGGCCGCCCGGTGTGCAGCACCGGGAAGAGCGCGGCCTGCAACACCGCGAAGAGCGTCATCGCTTCCGCGAAGCGGTTGATGCTGGTGCGCCACTTCTGCTGGAACAGCAGCAGGATGGCGCTGATCAGCGTGCCCGCGTGGCCGATGCCGATCCACCAGACGAAGTTGATGATCCCGAACGCCCAGGCGACCGGGATGTTGTTGCCCCACATCCCGATGCCGATCGCGAGCGTGACGGTGATCGCGGCGAAGAGCAGTCCGGTGAGCGCGAGGCCGATGGCGAGGAGGAAGAGCCAGCCGGGGCGCGCTCTCTGCCAGATGAAATCGAGCAGCGTCTTGTTGAGGGTGCCGTCGTCCTGTTGGCCCTCGATCAGCGCGGTGCCGCGGAGCGCGTAGATCGCAGCGTTCTCTGCCATGTTACGCGAGCTCCGGGTTGGGGTTGGTGACGCGCGCGAGATACGCGGTGCGAGGGCGCGTGCCGAGCTCGTGCAACAGGTCGTAGCGGCGCTCGTCGGCGGACGAGGTGGTGACGCGCGCGCGCGGATCGTTCAGATCGCCGAAGACGATCGCGTCTGCCGGGCACGCCTGCTGACAGGCGGTGACGACGTCGCCGTCGCGCATCTCGCGGCCCTGCACCCGCGTCCGGATCCGCGCCCGCTCGATCCGCTGCACGCAGTACGTGCACTTCTCCATCACGCCGCGCGAGCGGACGGTGACGTCGGGATTGAACGCCATCTTCTCGACGTCGGTGTAGTCGGAGGTGTAGCTGAAGAAATTGAAGCGGCGCACCTTGTACGGGCAGTTGTTCGAGCAGTATCGCGTGCCGACGCAGCGGTTGTAGACCATCTCGTTCAGGCCTTCGTCGCTGTGCACGGTCGCGTTGACCGGGCAGACGTACTCGCAGGGCGCGTACTCGCAATGCACGCACATCAGCGGCTGGAAGACGACGCCGGGGTTTTCCAGCTCGCCGATGAAATAGCGATCGACGCGCAGCCAGTGCATCTCGCGGCTGCGCCAGACGCGCTCCTTCCCGACGACCGGGACGTTGTTCTCCGCCTGGCACGCGACCATGCACGCGTTGCAGCCGGTGCAGCGCGAGAGATCGATCGCCATGCCCCACTTGTGGCCCGGGTACTCCTGCGGCGCGTGGTAGCTGAGCGGCGGCCCGCGATGCTCGGCGAGCTCTTCCTGCGTCTGCTTCAATTTGCGCAGCGTGGTCGAGACCGCGATGGTGCGGCCCTCCATCGAGTGGTGCTCCTGGGTCTGCGCGATGCGCTCCTTGCGGCCGAGCGGCGTCACGGTGAGACCCGGTCCGAACCAGTGGCCCTGCTCGTGCCGGAGCGTCGCGGTGTCGAAGCCGAGCCCTCTGCAGAGGCCTTCGCCGGCGCCGCGGCGGCCGTAGCCCATCGAGACCGTGACGCAGCCGTCGGCGTGGCCGGGAGCGATGATCGCCGGCGCGGTGGCCGGCGGGCCGCGCCGGCCGAGATTGACGACGTCTCCCTGCGTCACACCCAGCGCCGCGGCGGTGGCCGGGCTCATCAGCGCGCCGTTTTCCCAGGTGAGCTTGGTCACCGGATCGGGCAGCTCCTGCAGCCACGCGACGTTGGCGAAGCGCCCGTCCCAGACGCGATAGTCGGGGACGATGTTGATCTCGAATCCCGGGATCGTCTCGGCCGGCGCGGCCTTCATCGCCTCGGAGAAGATCGCGTCGTGGCGCACCAGCGGCGTTTCCGGCCGCGTCGCGGTGCCGTCGATGAAGCCGTCGGCGATCCATTTCTCCCAGGTCAGATCGTCCTGCGCGGTGCTCTTCCAGAATTCGCGGAGCTGGGTGTACGTGGTCCGATCGCCTTCGCCGAGGAACGCGGCGAGCACTTCGGCCTCGCCGGCGCCTGCATACAGAGGCGAGATCAGCGGCTGCTGGAAGGTGACGGTGCCGTCGTGGGCGCGCGCATCGCCCCAGCTTTCGAGCGGGTGCAGCGCGGGGACGACCCAGCCGGCGCGGTCGGCGGTCTCGTCGGCGTACAGCGTTCGATAGACCGAATGCGGGATCTGCGAGAGCGCCTTGCCGAAGTTGAGATCGGCGGGCGCGCCGTACGCCGGGTTCCAGGCGGTGATGACCAGGGTGTCGACGCGTCCCGCGCGCATCTCCTCGGCGAGCTGCCGGAGCGCGCGCGGACCGCTGTCCAGATCGTGGAGCACCGGCTTCGCCTGTGCGGCGCAGTCGCTGTTCAGCGCGGAGTTGATCGCGTGCGCGGCGGCATGCAGCGCGGGCGGCTGCCGCGGGCCGACCGCGACCAGCGCGCCGCGGCCGGCTCGCGCGAGGTCCTTCGCCAGCACGTCGGCGAAACGTGCGTTCTGCGGGCTCAGCGCAAATTTTTGCGCGAGCGGCGCATATCGGGCGAGGAGCGGGACCTGGCTCGCCAGCCGGCCGAGAAGCGCGAAACCGAATCGCTGGACGTCGGTCGGCTTCACGCGCAGGCGGTGATCCGCGTTCATCCCGGTGACCGTCAGGTTCGTTTCGACCGCGTACAATCGCGCCATCGGTCCGATCGCGGGATCGCGCTTCGCCGCCCACGCTTTCATGTTCGGCACCGTCCCCGGCATCGCCGAGAGCAGATCGGCGTCGAGCGAGCAGAGGACGGTCGCTTTCGAGAGATCGATCCGGGTCTCGTACGCGCCGCCGAAGGCGAGCTGCGATCCGTCGTGGATCTGCTGCAGCGGCATCGCGGCCCACGAGGAGAAACGGGCCTTCGGATAGGCCTCGATCAAACGTTGTCGCAGGTGTCCGATCAGCGGCGAGCTGCTCGGCTCCATCAGGAAGCGCAGGCCCTCGCCGCCGCGGTCGCGCAGGATCCGGGCGTTGGCCACCGTGGCGCCGAGGAAGTCGCGCCACGAGCGCGGCTGGTTCTGGTACTGCACGACCTTCAATCGCTGCGGGTCGTAGAGGCGCATCAGCTCGGCCTGCTCGAGCACGCCGATCGCGCCGCGGCTGGAGGGGTGCTCGGGGCTGCCCTCGATCTTCGTCGGGCGGCCTTCGCTGGCGGTGACGAGCAGGCCGGTGGCGCGTCCATCGAGCGTGCTGCAGGTCGCATAGTGCAGCGGGTTGCCGGGCGTGATCTCCGGGGGCTGTCTGGTGTACGGGAGGATCTTCTCGTCCGGCGGCTTGAGACACCCGCCGAGCGTGGCCATCGCGGCGCTCGCGCCGAGCAGCTGCAGGATCCCGCGCCGGGACAATTCCTCGGGCGCTTCCGGTCCGAGCTCGCGGCACGGGTCGGGAGGCTTCTGCAGCTCGTCGACGCTGCGCCAGATCGGCAATTTCATCGATGGCATGTGGTGCACGAAACCCGTGTCTGCACGTGGTACTGCTCTTTGAGCGCGCGCCCGATCTCGAGTTGATCTTTCGGCTTCCAGGTCATGTTGGTGACCTGATCCCGCGGCCGGAGAAATTTTTCCGGCGCGCGGTGGCAGTCGAGGCACCAGCCCATCGTCAGCGGCTCGCCTTTTTCGACCGCGGGCATCTCGTCGATGCGGCCGTGGCAGGTGACGCAGCCGACGCCCTGCTTCACGTGGATCGAATGGTTGAAGTAGACGAAGTGCGGAAGCTTGTTGACCTTGTTCCAGACGATCGGCCGGTCGGCGAAGTACGCCTCGCGCACCGGCGCGAGCTTGGGGCTCTTGTTCCAGATCTGCGCGTGGCAGTTGAGGCAGACCGAAGTCGGAGGTACGCCGGCGTTCGGGGACTTCTCGACCAGGTAATGGCAGTAGCGGCAATCGATGCCTTCGTCGCCGACGTGGTGTCGGTGATCGAACTGCACCGGCTGATCGATCGGGTCCTGCATCTGCTGGTAGTAGGGGGTGCGGACGTAGATCATCGGCCCCGCGATCAGGCCGCCGCCGAAGAGCACCGCGAGCGCGACCAGCGCCATCCGGAAGCGGGTGTTGGACGACGGCTTGAAGAGAGAGCTCATGCCTGGTTCATCGTGGGATGCCCGGCCAGCGGCCGAGCGGTAGCCGAAGAGTTTTCGCGCAGCTGGGATCGACTTGTCGCGCGACGGAACGTCGCAGGTCCTGCGTCCTCGTTCGCCGTTCGAGCGCGAGGGACGGCAGGATGCAGAGCAAAGATCGAGGAAGTTGGCAAGCGCTGCGTCGCTCCGTGTCAGAGCGGTGGCAGGTAACTACTGTGACGCGGGGGTCTACGTATGGCGAAGAGTGTCGGCGATTTCGTAGTCGAACGTCTCAAGTCCTGGGGTGTGCAGCGGGTGTTCGGGTACCCGGGCGACGGCATCAACGGGATCATGGCGGCCTTCGAGCACGCCGGGAACGAGCCGCGGTTCATCCAGGCGCGGCACGAGGAGCTCGCCGCCTTCATGGCGGGGGCGCATGCAAAATTCACCGGCGACGTCGGCGTCTGCCTCGCGACGTCGGGGCCGGGCGCGATCCACTTGTTGAACGGGTTGTACGACGCGGCGATGGATCATCAGCCGGTGGTGGCGATCGTCGGGCAGTCGGCGACCACCGCGCTGGGCGGCGCGTACCAGCAGGAAGTGGACCTCCAGAACCTGTTCAAGGACGTCTGTCATAATTTCATAACGACCGTTACAACTCCGTCCGCCGCGCGGCACGCGATCGATCGCGCGTTCCGCATCGCGCTCGCCGAGCGCTGCGTGACGTGCGTGATCTTTCCCAAGGACATCCAGGAGGAGAAGGCGGTCGAGCAGCAGGAGCACTTGCACAACACGATCCACTCCAGCGTCGGGTACAGCGCGCCGCGCGTCGTTCCGCGCGACGCGGACTTGAAACGGGCGGCAGAAGTTTTGAACGCGGGTTCCAAGGTCGCGATGCTCGTCGGGGCGGGATGCATGCGGGCGGCCGACGAGGTGGTGCAGGTCGCCGACGTGCTGGGCGCGGGCGTCGCGAAGGCGCTCCTCGGCAAGGCGGTGCTGCCGGACGAAACCCCCGGCGTCACGGGCTCGATCGGCCTCCTCGGCACCAAGCCGAGCTACGAGATGATGGCTGGTTGCGACACGCTGTTCATGGTCGGATCGTCGTTTCCGTACTCCGAGTTCCTGCCCAAGGAAGGGCAGGCGCGCGGCGTTCAGATCGATCTCGCGGGCGGCATGCTCGGCATCCGGTACCCGATGGAGGTCGCGCTCCACGGCGACGCAACCGAGACGCTGCGCGCGCTGCTTCCGTACCTCAAGCGGAAGAAGGATCGGTCCTGGCGGCAGAAGATCGACGACGGGATCCGCGAGTGGCGCCAGGTGCTCGAGGCCCACGCGCACGTCGAGGCGAAGCCGCTCAATCCCGCGTACGTCTTCTGGGAGCTGAACAAGCGGCTGCCGGAGATGTCGATCTTCACTGCCGACTCGGGCTCGACGGCGACCTGGTACGCGCGCTTTCTCGATTTCCGTAAAGGGATGATGGGGTCGCTGTCCGGCAACCTGGCGACGATGGGGCCGGGAATGCCGTACGCGGTGGCGGCGAAGTTCGCCTATCCCGACCGGCCGGTGTTCGCGCTGGTCGGCGACGGCGCGATGCAGATGAACGGCATGAATGTCTTGATCACCGTCGGGAAGTACTGGAAGGACTGGAAAGACCCGCGGTTCGTGGTGCTGGTCCTGAACAACCGCGATCTCAACATGGTGACTTGGGAGCTGCGCGCGCAGTCGGGCGAGCCGAAGTTCGACGGGTCGCAGGAGATTCCCGACTTCCCCTACGCTCAGTATGCGGAGTCGATCGGTCTTATGGGCCTGCGCTGCGATCGCCCGGAAGACGTGGCGAAGACCTGGGACGTCGCGCTGAAAGCGGATCGGCCGGTGCTCGTCGAGGCGGTCGTCGATCCCGAGTTCCCGATGATGCCCCCGCACGTTACGCTGAAGGAGGCGATGGCGTACGCGAAGTCGGTGGCGAAGGGCGATCCGGAGGCGAAGCACATGATCGCGGAGACGGTGAAGACCGCCATCGCGGGCGTCTTCAAGAAGGACGAATGAACGTCCACGTTGCCGCGTACACGGTGCCGACCGAGGCCCCGGAGTCCGACGGCACCGCGGAGTGGGACCGGACTACGCTGGTGCTGGTCGAGCTGGAGCATCGCGCGGTGCGCGGCATGGGATACACCTACGCCGACGACGCCACCGCGCGCGCGGTCCAGTTCCTTGCCCCGCACCTGAGCGAGTTGTCTCCATATAACACGCGTTCTATTTTCAGAACGTGCGTTACAACGCTGCGCAACCACGGCCGCGGCGGCGCGAGCGCGATGGCGATCTCGGCGATCGACTGCGCGGCCTGGGACCTGAAGGCCCGGCTGCTCGGCGTGCCGCTTGCGCATTTGCTCGGAACGGTCCGGCCCGAAGTGCCGGCGTACGGCAGCGGCGGGTTCACCTCGCTGAGCGAGGCGCAGCTCTGCGACCAGCTCTCGCGGTGGGCAGACGACGGATTTTCGGCGGTGAAGATGAAGGTCGGCCGCGGCAAGGACCTCGAGCGGGTCCGCGCCGCGCGCAAGGCGATCGGGCGCGGCACGGAGCTGTTCGTCGACGCCAACGGCGCGTACGACCGCAAGCAGGCGCTGCAATTCGCAAGCGGTTTTTCCGAGGCGGGAGTCACCTGGTTCGAAGAGCCGGTGGTGAAGACCGACCTCGACGGGCTGCGGCTCTTGCGCGACCGGACCTCGATGGAGATCACCGGCGGCGAGTACGCCTGGGAGCCCGCCGATTTCCTCGCGCTGATCCCGGTGCTCGACGTGGTGCAGGCCGACGCCACCCGCTGCGGCGGCATCACCGGATTCCTCGACGCGCATGCGCTGATCTCCGCTCACGAGTTGCCGATGTCGTCGCACTGCGCGCCCGCGCTCCACGTCGCGCTCGGTTGCGCGCTGCCGGCGGTCCGGCACCTCGAGTGGTTTTTCGATCACCAGCGGATCGAGCGAATGCTCTTCGACGGCGCGCCGCAGCCGGAGCGCGGGATGCTGCGGCCCGATCTCTCACGGCCCGGATTGGGCCTGGAATTGAAACGGAAGGATGCGGAGCGGTGGATCTCGAACGGGCGCTGAAGGAACGGATCGAAGGCGAAGTCCGGTTCGACAAGGGCAGCCGGGCGCTGTATGCGACCGACGGCTCGAACTACCGGCAGGTGCCGATCGGCGTCGTCATCCCGAGGAGCGTCGAGGACGTCGTCGAAACCGTGAGGCTGGCCCGCGAATTCGGGGCGCCGATCGTGCCTCGCGGCGGTGGAACCAGTCTCGCCGGCCAATGCTGCAACGTGGCCGTGGTCATCGATTTTTCCAAGTATCTGAACCGCATCTTGCAGCTCGACTACGACGGTCGCACCGCCTGGGTCGAGCCGGGCGTCGTGCTCGATCGGCTGCGCGACGACGCCGAGAAGCGGCATCTCACGTTCGCCCCCGATCCGTCGACGCACAACCACTGCACCCTCGGCGGAATGATCGGCAACAACTCGTGCGGCGTTCACTCGGTGATGGCCGGCAAGACGGAGGAGAACGTCGAGGAGCTCGACATCCTCCTCTACGACGGCACGCGCATGCGCGTCGGCGCCGGCGGAGGCGGGCATCCGATCTACCGGAAGTTGTCGGATCTGCGCGATCGATACATCGATCAGATCCGTTCGCGTTTTCCGAGAATTCCGCGGCGGGTGTCCGGATACAACCTGCCCGAGCTGCTTCCCGAAAACGGCTTCAACGTCGCCCGCGCGCTGGTCGGAACCGAAGGAACCTGCGCGCTCGTGCTCGCCGCGAAGGTGCGGCTCGTCCACAGCCCGCCGTGCCGGAGCCTGCTGGTCCTCGGTTACGACAGCGTCTACGAGAGCGCCGATCACATCCCGGAAGTGATGGAGGCCGGCCCGACCGGCTGCGAAGGGATCGACGACAAGCTCGTCGAGGAGATGAAGATCAAGGGCATCCATCCCGACGACGTCACCCTCCTCCCGGAAGGAAACGGCTGGCTGCTGGTCGAGTTCGGCGGCGAGACCAAGGAAGAGTCAGACGGGAAAGCGCACGCCTTGATGCAGAAGCTGCGCGGCAAGTGCACGATGAAGCTGTTCGACGACAAGCATGCCGAGGAACAGCTCTGGAAAGTGCGCGAGTCCGGTCTCGGGGCGACGGCGCGGACGGAGACCGGGGTCGAGAACTGGGAGGGCTGGGAGGACTCCGCGGTGGCGCCGGAGAACCTCGGCCGCTATCTGCGCGAGCTGCGCAAGCTGTACGACCGGTACGATTACGACGGCGCGCTCTACGGCCACTTCGGGCAGGGCTGCGTGCACACGCGCATCAACTTCGACCTCCGCGACGCCGAGGGAATCCGCAAGTTCCGCAACTTCCTCCACGAGGCGGCGCGGCTCGTGGTTTCGCTCGGCGGATCGATCTCCGGCGAGCATGGCGACGGTCAGAGCAAGGCCGAGCTGCTCCCGATCATGTACGGCGAGGACCTGATCCACGCGTTCGCGGAGTTCAAGTCGATCTGGGATCCCGACTGGAAGATGAACCCCGGCAAGAAAGTGCGGCCCTTCCGAGCCGACGAGAACCTCCGCATCGGGACGCATTATCGGCCGCCTGCGCTGCCGACGATCTTCAACTACGCCGACGACGACTTCAGCTTCGCGAAGGCGACGGTGCGCTGCGTCGGCATCGGCGAGTGCCGCAAGGAAGAGAAGGGCACGATGTGCCCGTCGTACATGGTGACGCGCGAGGAGCAGCATTCCACCCGCGGCCGCGCGCACCTGCTCTTCGAGATGTTGCAGGGCAATCCGCTCGACGGCGGCTGGCGTTCGCCGGCGGTGAAAGAGGCGCTCGATCTCTGCCTCGCCTGCAAGGGCTGCAAGGGCGAGTGCCCGGTCAACGTCGACATGGCGACCTACAAGGCCGAATTCCTCGCGCACTATTACAAGGGCCGGCTGCGCCCTCGTGCGGCGTACGCGATGGGCCTGATCCACTGGTCGGCGCGCGTCGCATCGCGCATGCCGCGTCTGGCGAACGCGGTCGGCGCGCTGCTCAAGCCTCTCGCCGGAATCGCGCGGCAGCGCCGGCTGCCGAAGTTTGCGACGCAGACGTTCCGCGACTGGTTCGACAGGCGGCCGCGGCCCGGCAAGGGCGAGCGAGTCATCCTCTGGGCGGACACGTTCAACAATTTCTTCCACCCGGAGATCCTGAAAGCGGCCGTGGAAGTGCTCGAGGACGCCGGCTGCGACGTGATCGTCCAGGGCGAAAAGCTCTGCTGCGGCCGGCCGCTCTACGACTACGGCATGCTCGATCTCGCGCGGTCCAAGCTGCGGCAGATCCTCGACGACCTGCGCGACGAGATCGAGCGCGGCACGCCGGTGGTCGGCCTCGAGCCGAGCTGCATCTCGGTCTTCCGCGACGAGCTGCGCGGGATCTTCCCGCACGACGCCGACGCGCAGCGCCTGCGCCGGCAGACGTTCCTGCTCTCCGAATTCCTCGTCGATCGAAAGTGGAAGCCGCCGCCGCTGCATCGCAAGGCGATCGTCCACGGCCACTGCCATCACAAGGCCGTGCTCGGCTGGAAGAAGGAAGTGGAGCTCTTGAAGCAGGTGCTTCCGGAGCACGAGATCGTCGACTCCGGCTGCTGCGGAATGGCGGGATCGTTCGGCTACGAAGCGGACAAGTACGAGATCTCGATGCAGGTCGGCGAGCGGCGGCTGTTGCCCAAAGTGCGCGACGCGCCCAAAGACACGCTGATCGTCGCCGACGGCTTCAGCTGCCACGGGCAGATCGAGACCGCGGATCGGAAGCCGGTGCACATCGCGCAGGTGCTGCAGATGGCGCTGCGCGAGAAGCGCGCCGAGCCGCGCGAATCGCGGATCGCGACCCGTCGCCTGCGCACGCGCCGCGTCCTGAAAGTGGCGGCGCTGGCCGGCGCGGTGGCGTTCGCAGTCACCCGGATCTAAGCTCGCGCCATGCGCGCGACGACCGAGGGAACGGCGAAGTTCCGCGACGCGAGCGGAGCCGCTTCCGGCCATTTCCGCGAGGCGCTGGGCGGGCTGTGGCTCTCCTCGCTCGGCATCGGCACCTACCTGGGCCGCGACGATGCCGCGACCGACGCCTCGTACGCGCAGTCCGTCCGCCGAGCGCTGCAGCTCGGCGTCAACGTCATCGACAGCGCAATCAACTACCGCAACCAGCGGAGCGAGCGCGCGGTGGGCGCCGCGATCCGCGAGTTCGCGCGCGAGCAGATCGTGCTCTGCACCAAGGGCGGCTACCTGCCGTTCGACGGCGGGCGGCCGCAGAATCTTCGCGCCTATCTCGAGGAGACGTTCTTCAAGCCCGGCGTGCTGAAACCCGACGAGATCGTCGCCGGCTGCCACTCGCTCGCGGCGCGGTATCTCGACGATCAGATCGACCGCTCGCGCGCCAACCTCGGCGTCGATTGCATCGACGTATACTACGTACACAATCCAGAGACGCAGCTCGGGGAGGTGCCGCGCGCCGAGTTCCGCAAGCGGCTGCGAACGGCGTTCGCAGCGCTCGAGAGCGCCTGCGACGATGGACGGATTGCAGTCTACGGAGCCGCGACCTGGAGCGGCCTGCGCCTCGAGTCGGACGAGGAAGAACATCTCGCTCTCGCCGAGCTCGTCGAAGCGGCGCGCGACGCGGGCGGCGACAGGAACCATTTCAAGGCGATTCAGCTTCCCTTCAACGTCGAGATGGACGAAGCCGCGACGCTGCGCAACCAGGGCGGGCGCACCCTGCTCGAGGCGGCGCGCGACGCCGGCGTCGCGGTCTTCGCCTCGGCGAGCGTCCTGCAGGGCCGGCTGGCGCAGGCGCTGCCGCAGCCGGTGCGCGACGCGCTCGCAGGCCTCGAGACCGATGCGCAACGCGCGCTGCAGTTCGCGCGCAGCACGCCGGGGATCACCTGCGCGCTGGTCGGCATGAAGACGCCGGCGCACGTCGAGGAAAATGCCGCGATCGCTCGCGTGGCGCCCGCAACCGGGGAGGCTTTCCGATGATGGGAGAGCGGACCAACGAAGAATGGATCGCCGAGTACGCGACGGCGCACACCCACCCGATCAACCGCGTGTGCCACACCATCGGCATTCCGATGATCGCGATCTCGATCGCGCTCGCGTTCCTGTCGTTGTTCGTCGCGGGTGTATGGCGCTGGGCGCTGGCGCTCTTCGCCGTCGGCTGGATCTTGCAGTTCGTCGGGCACTACTACGAAAGGAAACCGCCCGAGTTCTTCAAGGACTGGCGCTTCCTCTTCATCGGTTTGCGCTGGTGGTTCGCGAAGATGCGCGGCAAGGCGTGACGTACATCTGCCTACACGCCTAGCCGCGGACGAGCCGGAGCGTTCGTCCCTCCGCCTGCATCGACGTGCGCAGCGGCTTCTGCATCGAGACCGGCGGACGGGACGGCTTCGTCGTGGCATCGAAGGCCGCGAAATCGACCATCGCCATGGCCGCCATGACCACCCAGAGAATTGCGAGCGCGATCGGGAAGATCAGCTTCCGTGCTCCCATGACGGCCTCCTGGTTCTTCCTTACGCACCAGGAGTGACCGCATTTCAGCCCTGGTTTCAGCCGGTAGCAGCGACACCCACCCCGAGGATGCGTTCGACCGCGGGCGCCATCCGCTTCGCCCATTCGTCGTAGCCGAGCGCGCTCGGGTGGTAACCGTCGGAAGAAAAGAGTTCCGGCCGGTCGGGCAGGATCTCGCGGCTCAACGCGTACAGATCGATCAGCGCCAGGTCGTGCCGCGCGGCGGTAGCGGTCACGTGATCGTTGAACATCTCGATCCGTTTTTCGTAGATCGATCGCGGCACCAGCCGGGCCACTGCGGGCGAGAGCGCGAGATCGGGCAGATTCAGGATCGCGATCGGCGCGCCGAGCTTGCCCAGGCCGACGACGATGTTCTCGAGATTCAACGCGAACGATTCGTCGGGGACCTGCAGCCCGACGTCGTTGATCCCGATGCCGAGGGTGATCAACCGCGGCCGCGATCGCAGCGCCCGCGGCAGCTGATCGGCGAGCACGTCGGCGCTGGTCGCTCCGCTGCGGCAGAGGTTGAGCAGCTCCAACTTCACCGGAAGCAGGCGCGCCAGCCGCTCCGGATATCCGCCGCCGGAGGCCGCGCCGACGCCGGTGCCGGTGGAGTCGCCGAGCGCCAGATAGATCGGTTTCACCCGCAAAGCTTAAGCATCATTTCCCGGTCTTCAGGCCCGACGAAACGGCAGAGATGCAGTCGCGGTCGGTATCTGGATGACAATTCAAGCTCTCGACCGCCTGGTCCGGCCCGCCGTGCGAGAGGGCGGCCCCGGCTTCAGGCGAGCGTGAGATCGGTGGCCAGCTCGTCGGGTGCGCGCGTGACGTACTTTTTCGCACCGCACCGCTGCAACGGTGAATCCGGTGTACGTCCGGCGCCCACCTCGAAGAAAGGAAAAAGGCGGACCTGCGCCCGTCTGGTATCCTCGCAAACTGCATGAGCTCGAAGGACCTGCTCACCCAGTTCAAAGCCGCCGCGTGGAAGGCGCCCGAGGAGATCGAGGCGTTTCTGGCGACGGTCGAGGCGCCGCAGGCGCCCGAGGTGCTGAAGCTGCTCGACATCGTCTCCGGCAAGGCGCCGGACGCGAACGTCCATCGATCGCGCCTGACGGTGTTTGCGCGGATCATCGACAAGAACCCCGACAAGGCGCTGTTCATCCCTTTCGTCAAGGCGCTGAAAGCGGCGGAGCCGGGGCTGCGGACGACGTTGGCCTCGCTGATTCCGAAGGTGAACAGCGCCACCGAGCACGCCGCGCTGGTCGAGCACCTCCGCTCGAGCGACGCGGGCCTGCGCGCGACGGTGGCGCGGACGCTCGCGCAGCTCGGCGGCAGCAAGACGGTCTTCGAGCTGCTGACCCGCGCGGTCGGCGAGCCGAGCTTTGCCGGCCGCATCGAAGCGCTCGACGTGCTGGTCGGATTCGCCAAGCACCAGGCCGTGCCGGCGCTGCAGGCCGCGATCGCAGCGGGAAATCCGACCGAGAAGGTTCACGCGCTGAAGCATCTCGGCGACCCGAAGACGATGGGCAAGGATCCGGCCGCGGCCCTCAAAATAGTCGCGCCGGTGCTCGACGCGCAGCAGCAGCCCGAGCCGGTGGTGATCCAGGGCATCCTTTCGTTCTCGGCGCTCTGCGCCGAGCAGGACTGGTTCGAGTACGTCGGCATCTTTCTCGACTCGGATTCGATCGGCATGGTCAAGGCCGCCGTCGACGGCCTGCGCCGCTTCTCCTCGCCGCGCGTGATCGCCGCGCTGGAGCGGAAGATGCGCGCCGGGCCGCGCGCGATCCGGCTCGCCGTGCTCAACGCGCTGGAGGCGATCGGCAACGACGTGGTGCTGCCGCCGCTCGTCGACGCCCTCGGCCACAAGCAGATCCCGGTGCGCAACCGCGCGGCGGAGGTGCTCAAGCAGCTCTCGATGGAGGGCAAGCTCGACCTCTCGCGCACGGTGGTGTGGCTGCTGCGCAGCCGCGACGTCAACGTGCGCCGGATGGCCACCGAGGTCATCCGCGCGGTGCCCGACCCGGATCAGTCGCTGTGGCCCAAGCTGATGGCGGTGCTGCGCGACGAGGACTGGTGGGTGCGCGAGCGCGTGATGGACGCGCTGATCGAGCTGGGTGGAACGCGCCTGACTCCCCACATGGTGCCGCTGTTGTCCGACAAGTCGGACGTCATCCGACGCTTCGCCGTCAACGTGCTGGGGCGTCTCAAGGATCCGAAAGCGCTGCGATCGCTGGTGCAGATCGCGACCCAGGATCCCGACTGGTGGGTGAAGGAAACCGCGATCGAGGCGGTCGCGCTGATCAACGACGAGAGGGCGATCCCGTACATCGTCCACATCATGGGCGCGGACCCGGATCTGCAGCCGGTCTGCATCCAGGCCTTGATCGACATGAACGCGAAGGGCGCGGCGGCGCAGGTGGCGGCGCTGTGCGCATCGGAGAGTCCGGACGTCCGGTTCCTGGCGCTGAAATACCTCGACAAGTTCGACGGCAACGCGCATGCGACAGCGGTCGCGAAGCTCAACGACGATCCGCACCTGAAAGTGCGCGGCGCGGCGCGCGAGCTGATCACACGCTGGCGGATCACCGCGCAGGGCCACACCCCGCTGGCGGTGCCGCTGCTCGATCGGCTGCTGATGCAGCTCGCGCAGCAGGAAGGCGACGACCTGATCGTCGCCTCCGGCAAGCCGGTGTTCATGAAGAAAGTCGGGCGCATCACCTCGATCACGCCGGCGCCGCTCGACGAGGAGCAGGTGAAGGCGGTGCTCATGCCGCACCTCTCGACCGAGCAGCTGATGGCGCTGCAGGCGCTGCAGGACGTCGACTACTCGCACGAGGTGAAGAGCGAGGGACTGCGCTTCCGCGCCAACGTCTTCGAGCAGCTCGGCGGGCTCTCGGCCGTGTTCCGGCGCATCCGCGGGTCGCTGCCGGAGTTCGAGAAGCTCGGCCTGCCGCCGCTGGTGAAGACGTTCGGCGACATGAAGAACGGGCTGGTGCTGGTGGGTGGACCCACCGGCTCGGGCAAGTCGACGACGCTGGCGGCGCTGATCGACTACATCAACCGCACCTCGTCGCGGCACATCATCTCGCTCGAGGATCCGATCGAGGTGATCCACAAGCGCAAGGAGAGCCTCGTCAACCAGCGCGAGGTCGGGACCCACACGCGGTCGTTCGCCTCCGCGCTGCGGTCCACGTTGCGCGAGGATCCGAACGTGATCCTGGTCGGCGAGATGCGCGACCTGGCGACGATCGAGTTCACGGTGGTCGCGGCGGAGACCGGACATCTCGTGTTCGGGACGGTACACACCGTCTCGGCGGCGACGACCGTCGATCGAATCGTCAGCGCCTTTCCGCCCGGGCAGCAGCAGCAGGTCCGCTCGACGCTGGCCGACTCGCTGCGCGCGGTCGTCTGCCAGTACCTGATGAAGGAGAAGAACGGCCCGGGGCGGGTCCTGGCGGTCGAGCTGCTGGTCAACAACGACGCGGTCGCGAACCTGATCCGGAAGGGGAAGGCGTTCCAGCTCCCGTCGGTGATCTCGACCAGCCGCGAGCAGGGCATGCAGCTGATGGACAACGACCTGATGCGCCTGATGAAGGAGGGCAAGATCAGCGCCGAGGACGCGTACGTGAAGGCGGTGAGCAAGAAGGACTTCGAGGCGTTCGTCGACGAGGAAGAGAAGCAGGCGCAGGCGGCGAAGAAGCCGAAGCTGGTGACGGCGGCCGCGCCGCCGCAGAACGGGAAGAAAGCGTAGATGCCTCGCATCGACTCGTTCCTGCGCCTCGTCGCGCAGCAGGGCGCCTCGGACCTGCACTTTCATGCCGGCAACGTGCCGATCATCCGCCACGAGGGCGAGCTGATGTCGTTGCCGTTCCGGCACCTCTCGGAGGTCGAGACCAGCCGCTTCCTGCTCGAGCTCATGACCGAGGAGCAGCGCGCGGATTTCGAGGAGAAGCAGGAGTGCGACTTCGTCTATTCGATCGAGGGCGTGGCGCGGTTCCGCGCCAACGTCTTCGTCCAGTCGCACGGGCTCGGCGCCGTCTTCCGCGTGATTCCGAATCAGTGTCCGACGATGGAGCAGCTCGGGATGCCGCTGGCGGTGAAGCGGCTGTCGATGCTGAACAACGGCCTGGTCCTGGTGACCGGCCCCACCGGGTCGGGCAAGAGCACGACGCTGGCGGCGATCGTCGACGAGATCAACAAGAGCAGCGAGCGGCACGTGATCAGCATCGAGGACCCGATCGAGTTCCTCCACCAGCCGATCAAGGGCGTGATCACGCAGCGGCAAGTCGGCGAGCACGCCGAATCGTTCGCCGGCGCGCTGCGGTCGGCCTTGCGCGAGAGCCCGGACGTGCTGGTCGTCGGCGAGATGCGCGATCTCGAGACGATCAACCTGGCGATCGCGGCCGCCGAAACCGGCGTGCTGGTGATCGGCACCTTGCACTCGAACTCGGCGGCGAAAGCGATCGATCGCATCATCGACGTGATCCCCGAGGAGAGCCGCGATCAGGTGCGCAGCACCCTGTCGGTGCTGCTGCGGGGAGTGATCTCGCAGCACCTCGCCAAGCACGCCAGCGGCGAGGGGCGGGTGGCGGCGCTCGAGATTCTGCTGCAGAGTTACGCGGTGTCGAACCTGATCCGCGAGAACAAGGTGTTCCAGATCGACGGCTATCTCGAGACCGCGTCGAACGACGGATCGGGAATGCAGAGCCTCGACGCGTGCCTGTTCCGCCTCGTCAAGCAGGGCGACATCACCGTCGACGAAGCGCTGAAATTCGCCAACCAGCCCGAGTCGCTGAAGAGCCTGGCCGCACAGCTGCCGGAGGACTAGTCCTGGACGCGAAAAAGGCCATCGAGAAGGCGCGCGCGCTCGAGAAGGCCGGGCAGGGCGAGCCCGCGGTGAAGCTGTTTCTCGAAGCGGGCGCGACCGAGGACGCGGCGCGCGTCCTGGGCGGGCCCCTGAAGCGGCCCCGCGATGCCGGACAGCTGCTGCTCGAGTCGCTCGGCGTGCAGCCCTCGCAGGCCGGGCAGCTCGACTCGGGGGGAAAAAAGCGCGCGTTGATGGCGGCGATCTTTCTCGGCAAGGCCGGCGAGAACGAGCTCGCCGTGCAGCTCTTCATGGCCCTCGGCGAGCAGGGCCGCGCGGTCGAGCTGTTGCAGCGCTCTGGCGATACGGCCGGCGCGGCGCGGCTGTCGTCGATGAGACCCGGTCAGTTCGAGACCGGTCCGATCCTGTCCAAAGCGCCCGCGACGGCGGTCGGCGGGCAGGCCCTTTCGGTGCTGTCGGCGCAGAAGCTCGAGGAGCAGGGCAAGTGGCAGCTCGCGCTCGAGTCGTATGCGCAGCTGAAACGGTTCGGCGACGCGGCGCGGATGGCGACGGCGTTGAAAAAGCCGGCTGACGCGGCGCAGCTCTACGCCGAAGGAGGGCTGCCGTTCGAATCCGCCGAATGCTACCTGGAAGCGGGCGACACCGGCAAAGCGCTCGACAATCTCTGCCGCGTGCCGAAAGAGGATCCACGTTACCGCACGGCGGCCGCGCGGGCCGTGCGGCTGGCGACGAATCTGGGCGTGCTCGATTTCCGGCTCGAGCACTTCCTCGGCCCCTACGTGAAGAGCGGCGCCAGGGACGCGGAGGAGCTCGCGGTCTTCGATCTCCTCGCGCGGCTCTACATCTCGCGCGGCTACCCGGAGAACGCGCGCGAGGTGCTGCAGAAGATGCTGGACCTGCAGCCCGGCCACGCCGGAGCGCGCGAGCGGCTCTCCGATCTCGATGCCGAGATTCGGCCGTCGGCGATGGTGGCGCGGCAGGTGCTCGAGCATGCCGATCTCCACAGGCGCAAGAGCCTTCCCGACCTGCCCGACCTCGGGGATCTGCCCGGGATGGAAGCGACGATGATGCGTCACGATCCGGAGCTCGTCGCCCAGGCGGCGCAGCGGGTCGCCGGGACGGCGACGCAGCCGGAAGAAGTGCTCGCCGAAGCCGAGGTGATCGTCGAGCCGGAGCAACCGATCGACAAATTCGCCGCCGGCAGCACGATCGCGTCGCGCTACCGGCTCGAAGCGCAGATCGGCAAAGGCGGCATGGCGGCGGTATTCCGCGCCTGGGATCTCGAGCTCGAGGAGCAGGTCGCGCTGAAGGTCTTCAACCTCGAGCAGACGAGCGACGTCGCGGTGGCGCGCTTCAAGCAGGAGCTGAAGCTGTCGCGCCAGCTGATCCACCCGAACATCATCCGGCTCTACGACATCGGAATGCACCACGGACACCGGTACATCTCGATGGAGCTGTTGACCGGGCAGAGCCTGAAGGATCGGATGGCGCGATCGATCGATTTCCGCACCGCGATCGGATACCTGGTGCAGGCCTGCCACGGACTGCAGGCCGCGCACGACGCCGGCGTGGTGCACCGCGACGTGAAGCCGGACAATTTCTTCGTCACCAACGACGGCGTGCTGAAAGTGATGGACTTCGGGATTGCGAAGCAGCACGCGACGCCGGGCGTGACGGTGGCGGGATCGATCGCGGGGACGCCGATGTACATGTCGCCCGAGCAGATCTCGAGCTTCAGCACGGTGACGCACCTGACCGACGTCTACGCCCTCGGCGTCTGCGCTTACGAGCTGTTCACCGGGAAGGTGCCGTTCAATCATCCGGAGCTCGTGCCGTTGTTGATGATGCACGTCAACAACGCGCCGCAGCCGCCGCGGGCGCGCAATCCGGGAATTCCGCTCGAGCTCGAAGCGGTGATCCTCAAAGCGCTGGCGAAGGATCCGCGGCAGCGGTTCCACAGCTGCCGGGAGATGTCGGAAGCGCTGGTGACGATCCGCGATCGGTACGCGGCGTGATCGCGATCCTCCTCGCGCTGTCGGTCGGCGCGCAGGACAAGGTCGACGTCCGGCCCGCGGCGGACGTTCCGATCATCGCCGTCGGTCTGGTCGGGTTCATCGTCCCGGAGTTGCTCAAGGAGCAGATCGCGCCGGCATCCTGCCGGATCTGCGACGGCTCGTTGAACGGCGCGGACGCGTTCTTTCACGATCATCTGACCAGCTGGGTGGTCGATCGGAAGACCGCCGACACGATCAGCAACGTCTGGGTGTACGCCCTGCTGCCCGCGTCGACGCTGGTCGGGGCGTACACGTTGACGGGGCCGTACGGGAGCGAGGGCGCGGGATTGCGCGCGGTCGAAATCGTCACCGAGGCCGTCGCGGTGCAGGCGGCGATCCTCCAGGCGGTCAAATTCACCGCCGCGCGCCAGCGGCCGTTCGCGCGTTACGGACATGCGGACGCGACCGGCACGTACGATCTGAACGATCGCGACAGCCACATCAGCCTGCCGTCGGGGCACACCGGATTCGCCACCTCGCTCGGCGTTTCCCTCGCGATGACGGCGACGCTCGAGGAATCGCGCGCCGCGCCGTGGCTGTGGGCGGCGGCGGGAGTCGCCTCGGTCAGCAGCGCCATGCTGCGGATGATGGCCGAGAAGCATTACTTCACCGACGTGCTGACGGGAGCCGCGATCGGCGCTGCCTGCGGCGTTGCCTTTCCCTTGTTGCACAAGCGTGGGAACGCCTTGTCCATCGCTGCGCAGGGGCCGTCGCTCGCCGTGTCAGGAACGTTTTGACGCAGTAGATTGCGCGGCATGGTCCATCCACTTGCGGGAAAGCCGGCCCCGCGCGAGGTGCTGGTCGACGTCGCGCGGCTGCGGAAGCTCTATTTCGAGGAGCGGCCCGATCCGTCGGTGCCGGAGCAGCGCGTTGCGTTCGGGACCAGCGGGCATCGGGGATCGTCCCTGAAGCGGGCGTTCAACGAGGCGCACATCCTCGCGGTGACGCAGGCGGTGTGCGAGTACCGCAAGGCGCAGGGGACGAACGGGCCGCTGTTCCTCGGCAAGGATACGCACGCGCTCTCGGATCCGGCGCAGGAGACCGCGCTCGACGTGCTCGGCGCATTCGGGGTGCCGACGTTCTGGTCCCGGAAGGCGACGCCGACTCCGGTCATCTCGCACGCGATCCTGACGTACAACCGCGGGCGCTCTTCCGGCCTCGCCGATGGGATCGTGATCACGCCCTCGCACAATCCGCCCGAGGACGGCGGGATCAAGTACAACCCGCCCAACGGCGGCCCGGCGGATACCACCGCGACCGGATGGATCGAGAAGCGCGCGAACGAGCTCCTGAAAGACGCGCAGCGGGCGCGGCGCGTCGATGCGCAATTGAAGGAGTGCGATTTCATCGCGCCGTACGTTCGCGACTTGCGCAACGTGGTCGATCTCTCCGCGGCGCGGGGGCTGCGGCTCGGGGTCGACCCGCTCGGGGGTTCGAACCTCGACTACTGGGATCCGATCGCCTCCGAGTACGGGTTGAACCTGACGGTCGTGAACCGGAAAGTGGACCCGACCTTCGGATTCATGACGCTCGATTACGACGGGAAGATCCGGATGGATTGCTCGTCGCCGTACGCGATGGCGTCGCTCGTCGCCCTGAGGAACGAGTTCGACCTCGCCTTCGGCAACGACACCGATTCCGATCGGCATGGCATCGTCACGCCTTCGGCCGGTTTGATGAATCCGAATCATTACCTCGCGGTGAGCATTTCGTATCTGTTCGGCGGCGCGCGGCAGTGGCCGTCGCGGGCGGCGGTCGGCAAGACGCTGGTGTCGTCGGCGCTGATCGACCGCGTCGCGCGCAAGGTCGGGCGTACGCTCCGAGAGGTGCCGGTCGGGTTCAAGTGGTTCGTCGACGGCCTGCTCGACGGGTCGCTCGGATTCGGGGGCGAGGAGAGCGCCGGCGCGTCGTTCCTGCGGCGCGACGGGACGCCGTGGTCGACCGACAAGGACGGGATGATCATGGACCTGCTCGGCGCGGAGATGACCGCGCGCGGCAAGGAGCCGGGTCTGCGGTATCGCGAGCTCGCGGCCGAGCTCGGGAGTCCGGTGTACACGCGCATCGACGCGCCGGCGACCCCGAAGCAGAAGGCGGCGTTGAAGAAATTGTCGCCCGACGCAGTGAAGGCGTCGACGCTGGCCGGCGAGCCGATCCTTTCGCGGTTGGTGCGGGCGCCCGGGAACGACGCGGAGATCGGCGGGCTCAAGGTGACGGCGGAGAACGGCTGGTTCGCGGCGCGCCCGTCGGGCACCGAAGACGTCTACAAGATCTACGCGGAGTCGTTCCGCGATCAGGCACATCTCGAGAAGATCGTCGAAGAGGCCCAGGCGATCGTCGCCGAGGCGTTGAAATGACGGTGCTGCTCGCGCTGCTCCAGGTGCTCTTTCTCGTCCGCCACGCCGAGAAGGTGGACAACTCGAAGGATGCGGCGTTGTCGGCGGCGGGCGAAGCGCGAGCACACGCGCTGGCCGACAAGCTGCGCGAAGCCGGCATCACCGCGATCTTCGCCACGCAGTACCGGCGCACGCAGAAGACGGCAGCGCCGCTGGCTGCGCGTCTCGGCGTGAAGGTCCAGATCCACGCGGCCGACGACACCGCCGGTCTCGTCGAGTTGTTGCGCAAGCAGGATCGCGCGCTCGTCGTCGGGCATTCGAACACGCTCCCCGAGGTCGCGCGCGCTTTCGGTGTGACGTTCGACGTACCCGACGAGGAATTCGACGGGTTGTACGTGCTGCTCCCGGCCGAGCGGCTGCTCGTCCGTTTACATCAATGAAACCGCGCCGCACGTTTGCGCGCGGAGGTGACCGGCTTCGGCCGGCTCGGGATAACGATCTGTTCTAGACTGCGGCATGCCCTTCGACCCCAACGCCAGCTTCGGCAAATCTCTCTTCTTCGGCGAGATCCTCGAGGATCAGATCTTTCCCTATCCGGAGATGCCGCGCGATCAGGCGGAGCTGGTGGCGCCGATCTGCGACTCGATCGACAAGTACATGGCCACGATCGACTCGCGAAAGCTGGACCGCACCGGCGAGATGCCGAACGAGCTTCTTCAGTCGCTGCGCGAGATCGGGCTGTTCGGGCTGATCGTCCCCGAGGCGCACGGCGGGCTCGGTCTGTCGAACACCGGCTACGCGCGCGTGATGCAGCAGGTCGCAGGGTGGGACGGATCGATCGCGGTCACGCTCGGCGCGCACTCGTCGATCGGGTTCAAGGGACTCCTGCTCTTCGGCACCGACGAGCAGAAAAAGCGGTACCTGCCGAAGCTGGCGACCGGCGAGATGATCGCCGCGTTCTGCCTCACCGAGCCCGGCTCCGGATCGGACGCGTTCTCGGTCAAGACCAGCGCCAAACGCGACGGCGACTTCTACGTCCTGAACGGCCAGAAGCTTTGGATCACCAACGGCGGGATCGCCGACTTCTACACCGTCTTCGCCAAGACGACGCCCGACACGCCGTCGCAAAAGGGAAAGATCACCGCGTTCATCGTCACCCGTGATCTCGGCGGCGTCACGCACGGGCCGCACGAGGACAAGATGGGCATCCGCGCGTCGAACACGACCGCGGTCTTCTTCGACAACGTCCGCGTTCCGGCGGCGAACGTTCTCGGCGAGGAGGGCAAGGGCTTCAAGGTGGCGATGAGCATCTTGAACCACGGCCGCACCGGCCTCGGCGCCGGCGCCGTCGGCGGACAGCGGCGCCTGTTGCAGGCCGCGATCGCCCACGCCAACGAGCGCAAGCAGTTCGGCCGGCCGATCTCGAGCTTCGGCAAGATCAAGGAAAAGCTCGGGCGGATGGCGACCAATCTCTACGTCAGCGAATCGCTCTGCTACATGGTCTCGTCGACGATCGATCGCTCCGGCGTCGACTATTCGGTCGAGGGCGCGGCGACCAAGGTGTTCAATTCGGAAGCGCTCTGGCACGCGACCGACGAGGCGCTGCAGATCGCCGGCGGCATGGGGTACATGCGCGAGCAGCCCTACGAGCAGGCGATGCGCGACTCGCGCATCAACCGGATCTTCGAAGGCACCAACGAGATCCTGCGGCTCTACATCGGGCTCACCGGCCTGCAGAAGCCGGGCGAGTACCTGAAAGGTCTCGGCAAGGAGCTCGCGAATTCGCTGACCGATCCGATCAAGGGGTTCGGTCTCTTGCGCGAGTACGCGGTCCGAAAGGCGAGGCAGGCGGTCCCGTACGGACGCACGCAGATCTCGAAGGCGCACGAGTCGATGCGCGAGCAGGTGGCGTACGTCGAGGACGCCGTGCAGGGCCTCGCCGCCCTTTGCGACACCGTCCTGCGCCGCCACGGCCGCGAGGTCGTCGAGATGCAGTTCGCGACCACGCGTATCGCGGACGTGGCGATCGATCTGCTCGCCCTCTGCGCGACGATCGCGCGCACGACGCGGTTGATCGAGACGCGCGGCGTGGCCGGCTGCACCGTCGAATTGAACATGACGTTCGCGTTCTATTCCGACGCCCGCCACCGGATCCGCGCCAACCTGCGCGCGGGCACCGGCCGCAACAACGACGAAGAGATCAAGAACGTCGCCGACCATCTGATCGCGTCGGGCAAGTACGAAAACGACGTTCTTCGCTGAATGCGCGAGGCGGCCGGCGAGAGGCCGCCCCGCGCGCGGTTTCAGATCGAGAGCACGCCGGTGCGGATCAGGTAGGCGAGCTGCGCCCGCTGGCCCGAGTCGAGAACGGCGTGGATCTTGCCGAGCGCCTTGATCACCGCGTCGCGCAGACGCTCGGCGCTCTTCGCGCGCAGGTCGCCGCCTTCCTTCGCGCGCGGCTCGTCGAACTTCTCGAGGCCGAGCGCGTCGGCGAACGCGGCCACCGTGCGGCGATCGTCGACCGCCGCCTGGGCGCGCTCGGTCTTGAGCTCGTCGAGGATCTTCGCCAGCTGCGCGACCTGCTCTTCGTTCAGGTTCAGCTTGTAGGCGAGAAACCGCAGCGGGCGCCGGACGCCGAATGCGCCACCGCCGCCGAAGTCGTCACCGCCGTGGCCGTGATGCCCCCACGGTCCGGCCTGCCAGCCGCCTTCCTCCGCGCGAGCGCCTTCGCCGCAGCCGTGACGCCGAGCGTGCTTCCACCACCACATCATGCCTGGGTACATTGCTTCCTCCGACTCGCAGGGGCTGTCGCTCCCCACGGGGATTTCACGGTGGGCGAAATGCCTCACCGTACGTCGAAGCTAACGCCCGGCTGCGCGGTGTCAATCACGCGGCGCGTTGCCGATTGTTTCTAAAGGGAAAAGGCGCGGAGCAAGAACCGCGACTGCACGCCGGTGGCATCGCCGGTGACCGTCATGTAGATCTTCTGCGGCGACGCCACGGTGAGCTTGCAGCGCTCGTTGGTGTTGCCGATGTAGCTCTTGCACTTGTAGGTGAGGTCGGTCGTCGGCATCGCGCCGGCGCGGACGCGCAGGTCGCCGTCGCCGCCGGCGATCGCCGGATCGGGCGAGAGCGCGAACACGTACGTGCCCGGCTGCACGTTGGCCGTGTAGAGGACGGATTCGCTCTTGCCGACGAAACCCTCTTCGGCGAGCGACCAGCGCGGCGTATACGCGACCCCCGGGTGGAAGACGTTGTCCTCCTCGCCGTTCGCGACCACGACATGGTCGGGGTTGATGTCGTGGAAGATCTGTGGATACGTCTTCGGCGCTTCCGGGTGGCGCAGCGCTTTCACCAGCGCCATCGCCGCATCCGGCATCGAATCGAAGAACGCCGGCATCGCGTTGGTGACGACGTCGAGATATTTCGTGCCCGAAGGATCGTCGGGATTGAGCGCGGCGCGCCGCGTCGCCCAGCTGTTGTCGGCGTAGGCGAAGGTGTCGCAGCCGTCGATGAACAGCACCTGGTACTTGCCGGGGAAGAAGGTGCCCATGTTGGCGAGCGCGCGGACGTTCGCGCCGAGGCCGGCATGCCCGTTGTACATGATCAGGTCGGCGTTGGTGCTCACCTCCGCGAACCGCTTCTGCCAGCTGAGCGGCGCGAGCATCAGCTTGTCGGTCAGGAGCATCGTGATCACCACGTTGCCGGAGCGCACCGTGATGTCCGGGTGCGCGGCGTCCGCCATTGGAGCGGGAACGCCGAGCTCTGCAGCGGCTGCACGGGCAAACTGCGCATAGGCGGTCAGTCCGGCGTCCGACCAGGTGTCGGTCGCGCCCGGCGCGTACTTGCCGAAGACCGCGACCACCGTGAGCAGGCCGTCTTCCCAAACCTTGTGATATTCCGGGTACTTGGCGATGGTGTTGACGGGGCTCATCGCCGCCTTCGCGGTGGTCACGACGACGTCCGCCGCAGCGAGGGTGCAGCCCGACCAGTGCGGCCGGTAATGGTACCAGAAGTTGTCGACGGTGACTTCGTCGCCGTCGTGATCGTTGCAGACCGGCGAGTACTTGTTCCAGAAAGCCTGCTGGCCGCTGGCGTCGACGCGCTTCGGAAGGGTGAAGGTGTACTGGCTGGGGAGGTTCGTCTTGCTGCCCCAGGCGACCGGAAGCTTCACGTGGTAGGAGATTCGGTACAGGCCACCGCCGAGGCTCGTGGTCGCGACGTTCGACAGGTTGAGCTTGTCGAGCCGTGAGACGCCCGGTTCGGCGTTCAGGTGGCCGACGGTGTACATCAGCTGCGCGCGGATCTGGCCCGCGGCGTTGGCGGTGGTCGAGGTCACCAGCTGCGAGTCCAGGTCCATGACCAGCAAGGTCGCGACATCGCTGGTGAAATTCTGGTCGTCCGCGTCGAGCTGGCCAGTGCCGCCACAGGCCGCGGCGAACACGAGGATGGCGAGGATCCGCTTCAAGACACGCTCCGGGGGGAGGAAGGCGCGAGCGATGTAGCAGACCCTCGTCGCAGGCCGCCATCCGTCATCTGGGGGCGACTGCCAGAAGCAAATCTCACCGCGAAGGCGCGAAGACGCGAAGGGGTCGGGCCTTGCAATCGTCGCCGCCGCGCAACGAATCCGAAACCTTCGCGCCTTCGCGGTGCGCTGTTGCAGTTAGCTGTGCGATGCTTCCGGGAGGCGGAAGGCGGCGCCGAGGCCGGCACCCATTTCTTCCGGGGTGATGCGGCCGTCGCCGTTGACGTCGAGGGCGTCGAAGACCGCGTCGGTTCCGGCCCACTCCTCGCGGGTGATGAAACCGTCGCCGTCGAGGTCGAAGACGCGGAACAGATCGCGCGCCGCGTTCGAGGTGTCGCCCATGAACTTTTCGAGGAGCATCGCTTCGAGCGAAACCTGCGCCTTGGTGAAGCCGTCGATTCCTTCCGCGAGCTTCTCGCGCGCCATCCGGTCCTTCTCGTGCATCTCGCCGAACGTCTTTTCGTCGACGTGGATCTTCTCGATCGGCAGCGTCTCGGCGGTGCGGGGATCGAGCTTGCGCTCGAGCTCGCCGCCGTAGCTCGCCAGCTCGGACAGCAGCTTCGGCGCGATCGTCAGCAGATCGCATCCCGCCAGTTCGAGGATCTCGCCCACGTTGCGGAACGAGGCGCCCATCACCTCGGTTCGATAACCATGCTTTTTGTAATAGTTGTAAATTTTGGTTACCGAAACCACGCCCGGATCCTCTTCCGGGTCGTACTCGGTGCGCCCGGTGTCTTTCAGGTACCAGTCGAGGATGCGACCGACGAAAGGCGAAATGAGGGTGACCCCCGCCTCCGCGCAGGCCACCGCCTGGTGCATGCCGAAGAGCAGCGTCAAGTTGCAGTGAATCCCTTCCTTCTCGAGCTGCCCGGCGGCGCGGATTCCTTCCCAGGTCGAGGCGATCTTGATCAGGATCCGCTCCCGCTTCGCGCCCGCCGCTTCGTAGAGCTTGATCAAAAAACGCGCCTTCTCGATCATCTTCTGGGTATCGTGCGAAAGGCGCGCGTCCACCTCGGTCGACACGCGCCCGGGAACGATCTGCAGAATGCGCAAGCCGAACTCGACCGCCAGCCGATCGACCGCGAGGCGGCAGATGTCCTCGCGAGACGCACCTTTGGGCACCTCGCGCCGCGCCCAGTCGAGCGCCGCGCGGACCACGTCCTGGTACTCGGGCATCTGCGCCGCGGCGGTGATCAGCGACGGGTTGGTCGTCGCGTCGCGGGGAGTGAACTTGCGGATCGAATGGATGTCGCCGGTGTCGGCGACGACCACGGTGACCGCCTTGAGCTGCTCGAGCAACGACATCGGCATGGGCGCTCCCACGGCTGGTTTGCGAAAATGAAGATACAGTAGATGCGGCGGCCATGACCAACCTCCACGACATCATCGAGAAATGCCGCGCGGCGCAGCAGCGGCTTCCACCGAGCGACGCCGCGGTCCTCTTCGCCGCGGCGGTGCGGACGGCGGCGGCGCAGGGCGCGACGATCCGTTCGCGGCTGTTGACCATCGACGACTCCGGCGCGCTGCACCTGGCCCAGTTCGACGACCAGGCGCCGGAGACCGAGCCGGGCTATCTCGCGCCGGAATTGCACGGCGCCGATGCGCCGCGCAAGAGCGAGCCGCGGGTGCAGGTGTACGCCGCCGGCGCCCTCGGATTCGAGCTGCTCACCGGCCATCGCGCTCCGGGCAACCCGGCCGAGCTGAGCGGGCCGCTCGGCGACATCGTGCGCATGGCGCTCTCGCCCGATCGGCGCGAGCGCTTCGGCGATCTGACCCAGCTCTACGACGCCGTCGAGGGCGTGCAGCCGCGGCCGCCGCCGGAGGGCGAACGCAACATCTTCAACGCGATGCGCACGAGGTTTTCGCGGGTCGCGCCGGAGAAAGAGGCGCTCGCGCGATTGATCGAGAAGGTCGGCGCGCTCGAGGCGCAGATCGCGCACCTGGCCAAGGCGCAGACCCGGATCGAGGCGGTGCAGAGGCAGGCGGCGGAGCAGCTCGATCGGTTCCACGACGGGCAGCAGCGGATCCCTTCGGCGCGAGCGCCGTCCTCGGGGTTCGCGCCGGCGCTGATCGCCGCGCTGATCGCGGCCGCTGCGGTGATCGGCGCGGGATGGGCGCTGGGCATGATCGTCGTTCCCGGCCACGGCCGCGAGGCGCCGACCGCGGCCGCCGTCACGCCACCGCCGGTGCCGCCGGTGGAGGAGAAAAAGGCGGCGGTCGTGGAGGAGAAGAAAGCGCCCGCGGTCGAAGTCGACGCGGGCTCGGTGGCGATCGTCGATGCCGGCGCCGCCGACGCGCCGGTCGCGCAAGCCGGGCCGGCCGATGCGGGCGCCGCTGCGGAAAAGCCCGCCAGGCCGAAACGGACGGCTGAGGTTTCGCAGGCGCAACTGCTTCACGCCGTCGCGATTTCGCAGGTTCGACGCGGCGAGTCCGCGCTGGAAAAAGGGCGAGCGGACGAAGCGCTGGAGAGCTTCCGAGCGGCGCTGGAAAACGAAGCGACGCTCGCGGTCGCGTTTCGCGGCATGGGGATGGCGTACGCGATGCAAGGCAACGACACCCAGGCGCTGCAGGCGTATCAGCGGTACCTGCAGCTCGCGCCATCGGCGTCGGACAAGGGCGACATCCGCCGCTCGATCGCCGAGCTCAGGACGCGGGCGAAGATCGGGTCCGGCGAGAAGTAGTCAGTCGTTCCAGGTCTCGAGCCGCACGTCGTCGTAATAGACGTAGCCCTGGTAGTAGTTGTTGTGAGGGTCGCCGAACATGAACCAGTCGGGGAACTGCGCCTGATCGAAATGGAAGACGGAGGTCGCGGCCATGTCGACGGTCGCATTGTACGTGCGCAGGCCGCCATACTTGAAGCGGCCGGATATTTCGAGCGTGAACTTTCCGTCGGCGCGGGTGATGCTCGCGGTGTACCACTCGCCGGGCAGGTACGAGTCGACGGCGCGGATGTCGCCCGAGGGCTGCCAGGCGCCCGCCGAGTACGAGAGGAACGGAGGTCCGTAGAGATCGCTGACCGGCTGCGTGCCGTCGAGCGCGATGATCATGATCGGCTGCTCGCCGTTGAGCGAGAAGGACGAGTCGTTCCACATCTCCATCCACGGCGGCACGTTGTTGTCGGAGTCGATCACGACTTTGCGGTGGTGATGGATCCAGGTGTTGTTGTGCGGCCGCGGCATCGCGTCGAGGATCGTCAACCAGTAAAAGCCATTTTGACCGTTGGCGGGATCGGAGGGATGCCAGGGCTCGGCCGTCTCGGTTCCGGTCGCATAACCGTTCAAACCCGGTTTGCCGTCGCCGAAGCTCGCGAACCCGACCCGCAGCGAGATGCGGTACTTCGACGGCAGCGGCTGGGTAGGGCGGATCACGGTCGCGTCGGTGTGCGCGGGCGAGGCGAGCTTCAGGACGTGACCCGGCGCGCCGGAAGGGTCCGGCACGATCGAGAGGAGATCGGAAAAAGGTCGCGCGCTGTTGCGCGTGTACGACTCTGCCGTCAGCCAGCTGCCGGCGCCGAAATCCGATACGCCTTCGGTGGAACGACGCCCTGCGCCTTGAAGAACGCGCCATCGTCGGCGAAGGGGCCGTCGTCCGGAACCGGGTCTGGCGACCACGCGGCCTGCGGCAAGGACGACGACTCGAAGTCCTCGCGGGAAATGACCTGCCAGCCGGGCTGGACGACCGTTCCGGCGTCGGCAGGAGCCTCCGATACCCCGCCATCGATGGACGGCGGCGCGGCGGGCGGTGGCGGCGGCGACGCTCGCTCGGCCGGTGGAGCAGCGACCGGGCTGGCGCAGGCAAGGCCGCAGAGCGCGATGGCACATGCGATCCGCATGTCGGTGCAACGGTTGTGCGCACTCACCCGTTCCCGCGCACGACGTGTGGCATTTCTCACACACGGGAGGGCGCGCAGATGGCCACCACGAAGGGAAGGGCGGCCGAGCACAATTTTCGGAAAGCGGGCACGCGATTCGTCGAGGTCTTCGACACGCTCGGAAAGCACGACGCGGCGTCGTGGAAGCTCGCCGAGCGATGCCGAAGTACATGGACGAGCCGCCGCCCGCGGAGTGGAACGGATCTACGGCGATGCTGGAGAAGGAGACCTTCGTTTGAACATTCCCGACGAGCGAACGAACATCACCCGCTCCCCGCCCTGGTTGAAGAGCTCGCCGAGGTTGAAGACGGTTCCGCGATCCGAATGCTTCAGCGACGGCTTGAGCGACGTCACCGTCAGCCGCCCCCGCAGCACGTCCCCGGGCCGCACCGGCTTGAGCCAGCGGAGCTCTTCGATGCCCGCCGACCCGAGGCTCGCGGCGTCGTGCAAGAGGCCCCGGACGAGCAGGCTCATGTAGATCGATCCGGTGTGCCAGCCGCTCGCGATCAGGCCGCCGTAGAGGCTGTGACGCGCTTTCTGCGCATCGACGTGGAACGGCTGCGGATCGAAGCGCCGCGCAAACTCGAGGATGTCCTCCTCGGTGATCCGCTGCTCGCCGAGCTCGAACGTCTGGCCTTCGGAGAAGTCCTCGAAGTAGCGCATGCGCGCCGCACTAGCATGAGATTGCGAATTCTGCCTACAACGGCACGGACATTTGTCGGAGGTTTGCGAGCCATGCCCTTTTCCCGGCGCACGTTCCTCGGCGCGACGGCGGCGTCGGTCGCCGCCACCACGCGCGTCTTCGGCGCGACCAAAGCGAAGCTTCGCATCGGCCTGCTCTTGCCGTACTCCGGCACCTACGCCGCGCTCGGCAACAACATCACCGACGCGATGAAGCTCGCCGCCGGCGAGCGCGGCGGAAAGCTGGCCGGCCGCGAGATCGAATGGATCGCGGTCGACGACGAATCCGATCCGGCGAAGGCGCCGGCGAACGTGAACAAATTGATCGCCGGCGAGAAGGTCGACATCCTCACCGGCCCGGTCCACTCCGGCGTGGCGATGGCGATGATGCAGATCGTCCGTCAGGAAAAGACGCTCACCATCGTGACCAACGCCGGCGCGCAGGCGGTCACCGGGCAGCTCTGCGCGCCCAACGTCTTCCGCACCTCGTTCTCCAATTGGCAGACGTCGTATCCGTGCGCCGACGTGATGCTGAAGGACGGCCGCAAGAAGGTAGTGCTGATGTTCTGGAACTACAGCTTCGGCCAGGAGTCGATGGCGGCGTTCAAGGAGGGATTCACCAAGGGCGGCGGAACGGTCATCAAGGAGATCGCGGTGCCGTTCCCGCAGACGGAGTTCCAGGCGAATCTGTCGGAGATCGCTTCGCTGAAACCGGACGCGGTCTTCGTCTTCTTCGCCGGAGCGGGCGCGGCCAAGTTCGTCAGGGATTACGCCGACGCCGGCCTGCGCGACAAGGTCCCGCTGTACGGCAGCGGCTTTCTCACCGAGGGAGTGCTCGGCGCGCAGGGTCCCGCCGCCGAAGGGATCAAGACCACGCTGCATTACGCCGACTCGCTCGACAATGCGCAGAACAGGAAGTTCCGCGACGCGTTCAAGACGGCCACCGGGCGCGAAGCCGACGTCTACGCGGTCGCCGGCTACGACACCGTCCATGCGCTTGCCGCCGCGTTGGAGAAAGTGCAGGGCGATGCTTCGGCGCAGAAAGAGCTGATCGCCGCGCTGGAGGGCGTCCGCATCGACAGCCCGCGCGGACCGTTCCGTTTTTCCAAGGCGCACAACCCGGTGCAGAACGTCTACGTGCGCCAGGTGAAGGGCGGCAAGGAAGCGGTGCTCGGCGTGGCGCTGAAGAATGCGGAAGATCCTGCATTCGGCTGCGCGATGGTGAAATGAGCTTTTCCCTCTTCGGGCTGCAGGTCCTCAACGGAGTCGAGCAGGGCTTGCTGCTGTTTCTGGTGGCGAGCGGGCTGACGCTGGTGTTCGGCGTCCTCGGCGTGCTGAACTTCGCGCACGGATCGTTCTACATGCTCGGCGCGTATCTCGCGTTTTGGATCTCCGCGGGCACCGGCAGCCTGCTCGCCGCGGTCCTGATCGGCATTCCGGTGATGGCGTCGCTCGGGTTCCTCGTCGAGCGCCTCGCCATCGCACGCCTGTACAAACGCGATCATCTCTCGCAGGTGCTGCTCACCTACGGCCTGGTGCTGCTCTTCAACGAGCTGCAGCGCGCGCTGTTCGGCAACGACGTCCACGGCGTCGACGCGCCGCGCCTGCTGGCGTTTCGCATTCCGCTCGGCTCCGCGCAGGAGTGGCCCGCGTACCGCGTCTTCACCGCCGCCGCGTGCATCGCCGTCGCGGCGCTGATGCGGCAGGTGATCCTGAAGACCCGATTCGGAATGCGCGTGCGCGCGGGCGCGTCGAACGCGGAAATGGTCGAGGCGCTCGGCATCGACGTGCGAAAGCTCTTCTCCGCGCTGTTCAGCGCCGGCACGGCGCTCGCCGCGCTCGCCGGAATGCTCGCCGCGCCGCTCACCACCGTCTATCCGGGGATGGGCGAGAACGTGCTGGTGCTCTCGTTCGTCGTGGTGGTGATCGGCGGCATCGGCTCGATCAAGGGCGCTTTTTTCGGCGCGATGCTGGTCGGCCTGTCCGACACGTTCGGCAAGGTGCTGTTGCCCGGGCTCGCCAGCGCGATGGTGTACGCGGTGATGGCGGCGGTGCTGCTCGTCCGTCCTCGCGGGCTGGCCGGATGATCCGCCGCGCGCTGCTCGTCGTGCTCGCCCTCGCTTTGCTCGCCGTCGGTTTCACCGGCGATCGCTTCTGGCTGCAGTTCATGGGCAAGGCGATGATCGGCTGCATCTTCGCGATGAGCCTCGACCTGCTGGTCGGCTACACCGGCCTGGTCAGCCTCGCGCACGCGGCGTTCTTCGGAATCTCCGCATATCTCCTCGCTGGATTGAGCAACCACTACGGGCTCGTCAGCCCGGTCGCGACGCTTCCGATCTGCCTCGCCGGCGCCGCCTTCGCCGCGGTGGTGATCGGCTGGCTCAGCCTGCGCGCGACCGGCGTCTACTTCATCATGGTGACGCTCGCGTTCACGCAGATGCTCTACTACCTGTTCAACGACGCGCCCGGCCTCGGCGGCTCCGACGGGCTCTACGTGAACGAACGTCCGTTCTCCGGGCGGACGACGGCGTATTTCGCGATCTGGTCGGCGCTGGTGATCGTCTACGCGGTCCTGCTTCGCGTGCTGCACGCGCCATTCGGGCACGCGCTGGTCGGCATCCGGGTCAACGAGCAGCGGATGCGATCGCTCGGCTTTCCGACGCCCCGCTACAAGCTCGTCGCCTTCGTCATCGCCGGAACGCTGGCGGGTCTCGCCGGCTATCTCGATGCCGCGCTGTACGGCTTCGTCAACCCCGCCGAATTCGGTTGGCGGCAGTCGGGGCTGGTGCTGATGACCGTGCTGCTCGGCGGAAAAGGGACGCTCCACGGCCCGATCCTCGGGGCGCTGCTGCTGACGTTCGTCGAGCACTACGGCGAGCAATTCACCGTGCACTGGAACGCGCTGATCGGCGCGCTGGTGATCGCCGTCGTCCTCTTCCTTCCGCGCGGTCTGGCGGGGCTCGTTCATGCTCGAGACTGAAGCGCTCTGCCGCCGCTTCGGCGCGCTGGCTGCCGTCGACGGCGTCTCGCTGTCGTTCGAAGCCGGCAAGATCCATGCGCTGATCGGTCCGAACGGCGCCGGCAAGTCGACGTTGCTCGCCCTGCTCTCGGGCGAGCTGCGCGCCACGTCCGGCCGGGTCCGGCTGCGCGGCGTGGACGTCACCCATCACTCGCCCGATCGGCTGTCGCGGCTCGGGATCGGCCGCAGCTATCAGACCGCGAACGTCTTCGCCGAGCTCTCCGGCGCGGAGTGCGTCTGGCTCGCCGCGCAATCGCGAGCGCCGATGCGGCTCCTGTCCAGGGCGGGAAGGCTTCCCGGCGCCGAGCGCGCGCTCGACGCTTGCGGCCTGTCGTCGCGCCGCGCGATCCGCGCGAGCGAGCTGAGCTACGGCGAACAGCGGCAGCTCGAGATCGCGATGGTCCTCGCCACCGAACCGTCGCTCCTGCTCCTCGACGAGCCGCTGGCAGGCCTCGGGCACGACGAGGCGCAGCGCATCGTCGCGCTGCTGCGCGAAGTCGCCCGCGATCGCACGATGATTCTCGTCGAGCACGACATGGACGCGGTCTTCTCGATCGCCGACACCGTCACCGTGCTGGTCGGCGGCCGCGTCCTCGAGCGCGGAACGCCGCAAGCGATCCGCGCCAGTCGCGCGGTGCGCGAGGCCTACCTCGGCGAGGAACAGCCGTGAAGCTGCTCGAGCTGATCGATCTGCACACCTTCTACGGCGAGAGCCACGTGCTGCACGGCGTGAGCCTCTCGGTAAACGCCGGCGAGACCGTCACGCTGATGGGCCGCAACGGGATGGGCAAGACGACCACCATCCGCAGCGCGCTCGGCCTGACGCCGCCGCGATCCGGCGAGGTGCGGGTGCGCGGCACGACGGTGACGCGATGGCCCGCCCATCGCATCGCGCGGGAAGGGATCGCGCTGGTGCCGGAGGGGCGGGGCATCTTTCCGACGCTGACCGCGCGGGAAAATCTCCTCGTCTCGGCGCGGCCGGGGCGGTGGACGATCGATCGCGTTCTGCGACTCTTTCCCCGGCTCGGCGAGCGGCTCGACCATCTCGGGGCGCAGCTCTCGGGCGGCGAGCAGCAGATGTTGAGCATCGCTCGCGCGCTCCTGACCAATCCGTCCCTGATCGTCCTCGATGGCGCGACGGAGGGGCTCGCGCCGCTCGTGCGTCAAGAGATCTGGTCGGCGGTGCGCCAGCTGCGCGGGGAGGGAACCGCGGCGCTGATCGTCGACAAGGAGGTCCGCGCGCTGCTCGAGATCGGAGATCGCCACCTGATCATGGTCAAGGGTCGGATCGTCTTTTCCGGCACCGCAGGCGATTGGCGCGCTCGTTCGGAAGAAAATCTCGCGCTGCTTCGGGCGTGAGCGTCAGAACGCCGCCGAACCGGTGAGGGCGCGCCCGATCGACAGCGTGTGGATCTGATCGGTGCCCTCGTAGGTGAAGGTCGACTCGAGATTCGCGGCGTGCCGCAGGACGTGGAACTCGCCGGCGATACCGTTCGCTCCCAAAACCGCGCGCGATCGCCGCGCAGCCTCGAGCGCGATGCGGCAATTGTTGCGCTTGAGCAGGCTCGTCTGCGCGGGATGCAGCCTGCCGGCCTCTTTCAGCCGCGCGTAGTGCACGGCGAGCAAAGACGCTTTCACGACCTCGGTGGCGATGTCCGCCAATTCGAGCTGCACCAGCTGCTTCGCGGCGATCGGCACGCCGAACTGCGTGCGCTCGCGCGCGTACTGGATCGCGATCTCGAGACAGGCGCGCGCGGCGCCGAGGACGCCCCAGGCGACGCCGAATCGAGCGTTGTCGAGACAGCTCAAAGGCGCCTTGAGGCCCGCGGCTTCCGGCAGCCGGTTTTCGTCGGGCACGCGGGCTCCGTCCATCACCAGCCCGCCGGTGATCGACGCGCGCATCGACAGCTTGTGCGGGATCTCCTCGCTCGCGAACTGGCCGCGCTCGACGATGAAGCCGCCGATTCCGTCCCTGGTCCGCGCCCAGACGATCGCGACGTGCGCGATCTGCGCGTTGGTGATCCAGAGCTTGCGGCCGCTGACGATCCAGTCGGCGCCGTCGCGCTCGGCCCGCGTCTCCATGCCGCCCGGATCGGACCCGTGGTTCGGCTCGGTGAGCCCGAAGCAACCGAGCACGCGACCGGCGGCCATCTCCGGCAACCACCTCTGCTTCTGCCGCTCGGAGCCGAACTTGTGGATCGCGTACATCGCGAGGCTGGTCTGCACCGAGACGAACGATCGCAGGCCTGAGTCACACGACTCGAGCTCGTGGCAAGCGAGACCGTACGCGAGGGAGCCCATGCCGGCACAGCCGTAACCCTCCAGATTCGCGCCGAGCAGGCCGAGGCGGGCGAGCTCGGGCAGGAGCTCGATGGCAAAGCGGCCGCCCTCGTAATCGGCCACGATGCGCGGCATGAACTTCTCGCGCACCAGCCGGCGCACGCTCGCGCGGACGGCGCGCTCGTCGTCGTTCAACAGCGAATCCCATCCGATGAGCTGCTCGAGATCCATCGTCTCCATGTCTCACCTCAGGCGATCAGCGGGAGGAAGTCGCGGGCGAAAGCGGGGCCGCGGGCTTCGTCTTCATGCTTGAAATAGACGAAGACGTCGTCGGCGAAGCGCAGCGCCTGGATCGTCTCCGCCCATCTGCGCAGCGCAGCCGCGTCGTAGTCGAGCCGGCGCAGCCGAAAGTAACCGTACGGCGCCGTCGCGACCTCCGGCGTCGACAGCTCTTCGCTCTCGGCGATGCACAGCGCCGCGCGGTGCTCGCGCAGCGCCAGGTACGTCGCGTCGTCGAACCACGACTCGTGGCGGAACTCGAACGCGGCGCGGAGGTCCTTGGGGAGATGCATCAGGAACTCCCGCAAGAGCGGCATGTCGGCCTTCAGATTCGGCGGCAGCTGGTACAGGACGGGCGCAAGCTGCGGTCCCAGCGTGCGCGCGACTTCGGCGAACGCGTCGACGAAATCCTCGGCCTCGCGCAGGCGCTTCTGGTGCGTGATCCGCTGCCAGGCCTTCAGCGCGAAGCGGAACCCGGGCGGCACCTGGGCGGACCAGCCCTGGAGGATCTTCGGCGTCGGCTTTCGGTAGAACGAATAGTTGATCTCGACCGTGGAAAAACGCTCCGCGTAATACCCGAGCATCTTCTTCGACGAGAGATCCTCGGGATAGAACGTGCCCCGCCAGGCCTCGTAGTTGTACCCGCTGGTGCCGACGTGGATCACGCCTGCACCAGCTTGCGGTAGGTGCGCAGATGACGAAGCGCAGCCGCCGGATCGCCGCGGCGCTCGTACAGGTGGGCGAGGTTGTAGTGCGCGTCGGCGCATCCGGGATCGGCGGCCAGCGCAGTTCGGTACGCGAGGATCGCTTCGTCGGGCATGCGCAGATCGGTCAGGGCGACGCCGAGATTGAAGAGCGCGATCACGCTGTCGGGTTTGAGCTCGATCGCGCGGCGGTAATGTTCCGCAGCCGCGCGCGTGTCGCCGGCTTCGTGCAGCAGCCGGCCGAGATTCACCCATGCGTCGGCGAGATCGGGATCGAGCTCGAGCGCGCGCCGGTACGCATCGCAGGCGTCGTCCGGCGCGGCCTCCTCGAGATCGCACGCGCGCTCGTACCAGTCGATCGCATCGCCGCCGCGGGCGCGCATGTGCAGCGGCGCCACTTTGCGCGCCAGCTCTCGCGCGCCGAAGTCGAACAGGAATTGCCCCGATTCGGGGCTCCACTGCGCGCGCCCGTCGCCGACGACGATCCGATCTCCCTCGGCGTGGATGTGCACGCCGCGCAGCGGGCGTCCTTCAGGGAGCTGCTCTTTCAGCTTGCGCAGCGCGCTCCGCACGCGCCGTGGCGCGATGCGCGCCGAGACCAGCCCCTGCGCGGTGCGCAGTAGCACCAGGTCCTGGAACGAAAAGCGCAGCTCGCCGCGCGGACCGCGCGAGGGCTCGAGAAAACCGGCGCGGACGTACGCGCGCACCTGGCCCACCGAGAGCCCGAGCATCTTCGCCACTTCGCGCGCGCCGTAGCCGCTCATCCGCGCCATCCATGGCACGGAGCGCCGGATCGCTCAAGGCACGCAGGCGTGGATCGCGTTCGAGTATTCGGTCTGCAGCTGGAACGATCCGGTCGACAGCGCGATGCAGCGCGTCTGCTCTTCGCACTTGTCGCCGATCTCGCCGCCGGCCGCGTCGGTCCACGCGCTCAGCAGCGGATCGGTCATCGCTTCGAGCAGCTCGTGGGCTGCGAGCGAGCCGGTCGCGTTGGCGTCTTCGGACAGCAAGTTGCAGCCTGCGTTCGCGCCGAGCTTGACGCACCCGTAGGGGCCCGCGACGTTGGGGATGAACGCGATCAGCAGCGTGGTCCCCCCGCAGGTGAAGTACGAGTGCCATGCGCACCACGAAGGCGCCGGAGAAAGCTGGGCCGAGCCGTAGACGATGGCGACGTCGCCGGGCGCGACGGTGACGCCGCCGGCCTTCAATGCCTCGCACGCGACGGCCCCGACGGTCTGGTTGTCCGCCTTGTCCGGTGAACCGGGCGGGTTCGAAGGGATGGTGAAGGTGCCGCCGAACGAGGTGCCACCGGTGGCGCCGCGCAGGTATTCGTCGCCGAGGCGCAGATACGCGCTTCCCGCGAGACCGCGCAGAATCGCCTCCTGCGCCGGCCGGACGTCGGCGGGCCAACCGTTCGGATCGCCCCAGAAGATCGCGAAGGTGCGCGTGGTCGGGACGACCGTCCCGCCGTGATCGACGAGATCGGCGGGCAGCACGTCGACCTGCGCGATCGTGGTCCCGAACCGCCCGCTCGCGACGACGTGAAAGCTTCCGCCGTGGTCGCTCGGCGCCTGGTAGACGCCGTTCGAGATCGTCCCGCCCCGCGCGCCTTCCTGCAGCGACCAGATCGCAGACGGATCGGACGAGGTGAACGCGATCCGATCCCCGGCGGCGAGCGTCACCGCGGAGGGATCGATCGGCGCGTCCGACTGGACCGTGATCGTCGCGGAGGCGAACTGTGACGGATCGGCGACGCTGCGAGCGATCAGGTGATACGCGCCCGGCCAGAGCGGCGCCGTGAACGTCCCGTCCTGCGCGATCGCCTTGCAGCAGTTGCTCGACCAGTGCAGCCGCGTGTCCTGCGCTCCCGCTGCGACGCCTTTGAACGTCAGACTCGCGCCCGGCTTCACGGTGATCGCCGCCGGCGAGAGGATCACCGAAACCGGCGGAACCGCGACCGTGATTTCGGTGCTCGCGCTGCGCGATGGGTCGGCGACGCTGGTGGCGACGACGTGATAAGCACCTGCCGCCCGCGGCGCGGTGTAGAGGCCGGTCGGGTCGATGGTCCCGCCGACCGGTTCCTGGACCGTCCAGGTCACGCCCGGATCGCTCCCGGCTGCGGCGGCGACGAACTGCTGTTGCGCGCCGGTTTCGAGGCGCGGTGACGCGGGCGCAATCGCAACCGTGACCCTCGGTTCGACGTAGACCTGCGCCGTCGCGCGCTGCGAGCCGTCGCCGAGGGCGACGGCGGTGACGTGATACCAGCCGGGCGTCTGCGGAGCGACGTAGAGGCCGTCGGCGTCGATCGTCCCGCCATCCGCGCTCCACGACGCCGCGACGGTCGGATTGAATCGCAGCGAAGCGCCGGGCTCGAGCGCGGCGATCGGCGGATCGATCGAGAGGGTCCGCTGCGTGACGACATTGATCGCCGCGGAGAACGAGCGCGATCGATCGGCGCGGCTGGTGGCAACGACGTAAGCAATCCCCGGCCCCAGCGGCGCCGTGTAAAGTCCCGTCGCATCGACGGACCCGGCGCTCGCCGACCAGCGCACGGTTCGATCCACAGCGCCTGAAACATTCGATTGCAGTTGCACCGACCCGCCGGCGAGGACGTCGGCCGAGGCCGGTGAGATCGAAACCGTGATCGGCGGAATCGTCACCACTGCCGTCGCAGTCGCCGGACCCGCCCGCCCGACGACGTGATACGAGCCCGGCGCCGGAGGCGCGCTGTAGGTGCCGTCGCCGGCGATGCTGCCCGCCGTCGGCCCCTCAGCGAGCGACCAGGCGACCGGCAGGTCGGCGCCGACCACCTGGGCGACGAACGCTTGCGTGCCGCCCTGGTCGACGGTGGCGGTGGCGGGCGAGATCGTCATCGAGACGAGCGGAGCGTCGCGGCGTCCGCCGCATGCGGCGGCGATCAGCGCCCCGCACGCGCACATTCGAACAAAGCGCATGCCCCCTCCCCCGAGGGGAAGTTAGGCCGCGCTCGCGGGTGAGGCTACTTGCTGGCCTTCGATTTCGACGATCGTTCCTGACGAGGCGCCCGCTTGGCCGGCTTCCGTTCTTCTTCCGCTTCCGGCGCCTTCTGCGGCGCGAGGCCCTTCGCGGCCAACGACGCTTTCAAGGCCTCCATCAGATCGATGATCTGCGTCTGCGGCTTCTCCGGCTCGATCTGGATCTCCTGGCCTTCGACCTTGCGCTGGATCTGCGCTTCGATCCGTTTGCGCACGTCGTCTTCGAACTTCTCGGGCTTGAACTCGTCGGTCGAGATCTGGTCGATGATCTGCTGCGCGAGCGCCAGTTCCTGGTCCTTGACGTCGCCCTTCTCGAACTCGACCTCCGAGAAGGGACGGACTTCGTCGGCGTAGAGCAGCGTCTGCATCACCAGCCCGCCTTCGGGGAGCGGACGGATCTGGACGAGATACTGCTTGCCTCGCGCCGCATAGCGCGCGAGCGCGGTGCGCCCGCTGCGCCGCATCGCCTCGGCGAGCAATCGGTACGCGCGGTCGGCGCCTTTCTCGGGTCCGAGGTAGTACGGCTTGTCGAAATAGACCGGATCGATCTTTTCGCTCGGCACGAACTCGGCGATCTCGATCTGCTGCGTCGATTTCTCCTCGAGGGCCTTCAGCTCTTCCGGGGTGAAGGTCACGTAGCGATCCTTGGCGAACTCGTAACCCTTCACCATTTCCTCGCGCGAAACCAGGGCGTTGTCGTCGCGGGGGCAGATGTATTGCTGCTTGAGCCGGCCTTTGCACTTTGAGTGGAGCAGGTTGAACGAGATGGCGGCGGACGACTGGCTCGCCGAAAACAGCTTCACGGGGATCGAGACCAATCCAAAGGAGATGGTCCCGGACGCGATGGACCGAGCGCTCATGGGCACGGATGATAACCTGCCCCGGGAAATGGCCAACTTCCTGGACGAGTACCGCCGCAAGCGGTCGCCCGATCGCACGCCAGAGCCGATGGGCGGCGGCGGGCCCCGTCCAGGCATTTTCGTCGTGCAGAAGCACTCCGCGACGCGCATGCACTACGACCTGCGCCTCGAGTGGGACGGCGTCCTGAAATCGTGGGCCGTGCCGCGCGGGCCGTCGCCGGATCCGGCCGAGAAGCGGCTGGCGATGCACACCGAGGACCATCCGGTGGAGTACGCCGACTTCGAGGGCGTGATCCCGGCGGGCGAGTACGGCGCGGGGCCGATGATCGTCTGGGACCGCGGGCAATGGCAGCCGGTCGGCGATCCGCGCGAGGGCGAGAGGGCCGGGAAGATCTTGTTCGAGCTCAAAGGATTCAAGCTGAAGGGGATGTGGACGCTGGTGCGGATGAAGTCGCAGAAGGAATGGCTGCTGATCAAGGAGACGGGAGACGGGCACGTTCGCCGCGGCGAGCCGTTCCCGTACGACGATCGTTCGATCCTCTCGGGACTCGGCGTCGAGGAGCTGCGCGAGCACGGAAAGCGCGCGGCGGAGATTCGGGCCGAATGCGAGCGGCTCGGAGCGCCCCGACGCGAGGTGCGCGGCGAAGAGGTGGAGCCGATGCTCGCCGAGCCGGCGCGCGAGGCATTCGACGATCCTGACTGGATGTTCGAGCTCAAGTACGACGGGTTTCGCGCGATCGTCGCGCGGGAAGATTCGCGGCCGCGCATCTTCTATCGGCGGGGATCGGACGCCACCTCGGTCTTTCCCGACCTCGCGCGCGCTCTCTTGTCGCTGCCGGCCGAACGCTTCGTCGCCGACGGCGAGATCGCCGTGCTCGACGAGACCGGGCGGCCCGTTTTCCAGCGGCTGCAGAAGCGTGCGCTGCTCACCGCGCCGCGGGACGTCGACCGCGCAGCGGCGGAGTTGCCGGCCACACTGTTTCTCTTCGATCTGCTCGCGTTCGAGGACTTCGACCTGCGGCCGCTGCCGCTCGCCGACCGGAAGCGTCTGCTGGCGAAGCTGGTGCCCTCGATCGGTCCGCTCCGCGCGGTCGATCACGTCGAGGGCCACGGGCGCGCGCTCTTCGCCAGCGTCAGGGAGCTCGGCCTCGAAGGCATCGTCGCGAAGCGCGCGCAGTCGCCATACCGCGGCGGGCGGTTCCGCGACTGGCAGAAGATCCGCAGCGACCGCGTCGGCGATTTCGCGGTGGTCGGCTTCAGCAAGGGCGAGGGGTCGCGGTCCGGATTCGGTTCGGTCCATGTCGCGGTCGCGCGCGACGGCGAGCTCCTCTACGTCGGAAAGGTCGGTGGCGGCTTCAGCGAAAAGGAGGTCAAGCAGGCGCGAGAAGATCTCGAGAAGCTGCGGCTGCCGAAACCGCCCTGCGTGGGGCCGCTACCCGGCGGCTCGGGCAACACCTGGGTGGAGCCGAAGCTCGTCGTCGAAGTTCGATATAAGGAAATCACCGAAGATGGTCTTCTGCGGCAGCCGACCTTCCTGCGATTTCGCACCGACAAGGCGCCGCTCGAATGCATTTCGCCGGAGGCGCCGCCTGCGGTGCCGTCGGTGAAACGCGAGGTGCCGTTCAGCAACCTCGACAAGATCTTCTGGCCGGAGCAGAAGTACACGAAGGGCGATCTGATCGAGTATTACCGCGCGATTGCGCCGTGGCTCTTGCCGTACCTGCGCGATCGCCCGGTGATGCTCACCCGGTATCCCGACGGCATCGCGGGGAAGAGCTTCTACCAGAAGGACGCGCCTCATTTCGTGCCGGCCTGGATTCGCACCGCGCGCGTTCCCGGCGAGGAGAACGATTACTTCGTCTGCGACGACGTCGAGTCGCTGCTCTACGTCGTCAACATGGCGAGCATCCCGTTGCACCTCTGGTCGGCGCGGTTGAGCGCGCTGCAGAACCCGGATTGGTGCATCGTCGATCTCGATCCGAAGACGGCGCCGTTCGAGGATGTCGTGACGCTCGCCCGCGCCGCGCACGAGCTGTGCGAGGAGATCGGGTTGCCGAACTTCTGCAAGACCAGTGGTCAGAAGGGTCTGCACGTGCTGATCCCGCTCGGCGGCCAGCTCACGCACGCGCAATCGATCACGCTCGCCGAGCTGATCGCCAGCACGATCGAGAAGGATCACGGCGACATCTCCAGCACCGCCCGGCACATCCCGTCGCGCAAGGGGCGCGTCTATCTCGACTGCTACCAGAACGGGTACGGCAAGACGATCGCGGGACCGTTCAGCGCGCGGCCGGTGCCGGGAGCGACGGTGTCGATGCCGCTCAAATGGAGCGAGGTGAGCGGCAGGCTCGATCCCGCGAAGTACACGCTGAAGAACGCGCCCGCGCGGATGAAGAAGCTCGGCGAGGATCCGCTGGCGAAGGTGCTCGTGCTCAAGCCCGATCTGCAAAAAGCGCTCGCCAGGCTGGCGGAGAGGTTGAAATGATTCTGCAGCGGCCGCCGGACGCGTGGGCGATCTACGTTCTCGCGCCGGGCGCGGGCGGCGGAATCGCGAACGGCTTCATGCAGTCGTTTGCCGCCGCGCTGGCGGAGCAGGGCGTCGCGACGCTTCGGCACGAGCTGCGTCCGACCGATCCGAAGCCGGTCCGCTATGCGCGCGTGCGTGACGCCGCGCTGAAAGCGAGCGC
>JAIVGS010000068.1 GCA_020201435.1 Myxococcales bacterium | reverse complement strand
GGCGTTGCTGCGTCAGGCTTTCGCCCATTGCGCAAGATTCCCCACTGCTGCCTCCCGTAGGAGTCTGGACCGTGTCTCAGTTCCAGTGTGGCTGATCATCCTCTCAGACCAGCTACCCGTCGTAGCCTTGGTGGGCTTTTACCCCGCCAACTAGCTGATGGGCCGCGGACTCATCTCCCTGCGATAGCTTGCATGCAGAGGCCACCTTTTCCCTCAGGGTCCGAAGACCCCGTGGGCTTATCCGGTATTAGCAAGCCTTTCGGCCAGTTATCCCGGTCATGGAGGTAGATTATCCACGTGTTACGCACCCGTTCGCCGGTTTACTCACCTTGCGGCTTTCTCCCTCGACTTGCATGTGTTAGGCACGCCGCCAGCGTTCGTTCTGAGCCAGGATCAAACTCTCCAATTAAATTCGTTGGAGCGTTCGTCAGCTGGCTAGCTGACGTTCACTACGAACTTCACTCAAAGCATTGCGGTGTCCGCAATCTCTTCGTGGACTTGCTATCCAGTTTTCAAAGACCGGACGACACTGCGGAACTGCACTTCGGACGACCGACCACCGTGCCCCGCCTCGCGACGGGGGCGCGCTACCTACCGCTGTCGTTGCTCCGTGTCAAGGACCTTGCTTCCGCCCTCTTCACGGCCCCTTCAACGGCAAGGGGCGGGTCATGTAGCACCAAGCTTCGGACCTGTCAAGCTCCGCTGGTCCGTAGCGTAGAACCATCTGATGCCGCACGCAATTTCCTGGTTTCGCGGCACACTAGATAGACCTCTTTGCTGCCCCGCGCCACGCTCGCTTCCGGCCGGACGACCCGGACTTCCACGAACGCCTGCTTGCACGCCTTCAGGAAGCCCGCGAAGTCGCCACCCATGAACACCTTCACGACGAAAAAGCCTGACGGTTTGAGCACTTGCAGCGAGAGGTCGAGCGCTCGGCCGGCGAGATCGAGCGAGCGGGCCTCGTCGACTCCATGGATGCCCGAGGTCTTCGGCGCCAGATCGCTCAGCACCGCGTCATACGGCGCCCGTCCCTCCGAGCGCAAGCGCGCGAGCAACTCGGGCGAGAAGGCGTCGGCGACCCAGGTCGTGACGCCGGGGAGCGAGGGGATGGCCTCGAGGTCGACGCCGAGGACGAAGCCTTTCGACCCGACTTCGCGCGCCGCGATCTGACACCAGCCGCCGGGAGCGGCGCCGAGATCGAGAACGCGCGCGCCGGGTTTCAGAACGTGGAACCGCCGCTGGATCTCGTCGAGCTTGAACGCAGAGCGCGCACGCAGGCCCTGGTCCTTCGCCTTCCGGTAGAAGCGATCGCGCGGGTTGTAGGGCTTGGGCATACCGGCGCGAGTGAATACATGCTTTCGCGGCGGTCGCCATGGCCAAAGCGCTGGCGCTGGTCTTCTCGCTCTGTCTCGTGTCGTCCTGTGGCGGCTCGTCGTCCTCGAGCTCATGCCCCGCCGCCCAGACGTGCGTAAGGGCCACCGGCGGCGACGCCTGTCGGCCGAGCTGCGTGATCGACGGCGGCACCGCTTGTGCGAACGGCGACGTCTGCCAGACCTGGGCGGTCTGCTGCAGCGGCACGGCGTGCACGACCGCGCTCGCGACCGTCTGTTGCCCCGCGACCGGCTGCTGACAAAAAAACGAAGCCCCCGCGCTCGGTGCGCGAGGGCCTCGAGATGGTGCAAGATCGCCGAAGAGCGATTACTTCGCCGGAGCGGTAGTGTCCGTCTTCGTGGCGGCGCCCTTCTTCGACTTCTTCATCTTCATCTTCTTGGCCTTCTTCGGCTTCGCGTCCGCCTTGGTGGTGGCGGTGGTGTCCTTGGCGGTCGTGTCGGTCTTCGCGGCCTCGTCGGCGAACGCGCCGAACGAGATCAGAGCAAACGCGGCGAGAGCAGCGGCGATCGTGCGGATCATCTTGGAACTCCTCATGTTTTCGCCCCAGGCCTACCCTGGAGCAGCTGAACAGGGCTACAGCAAGGCCCGTGCCGTAAAGATCGGGGAAAAATGCCCCAACCTGCAGATACACGGGGCCCGGGCGCGAGCGCGCCAAGGCCCCGGGCTGCCGATCGCCGGAAGCGCGACCTTACTTCTTCTCTTCAGCCTTCTCGGCCTTCTTCTCGGCCTTCTCCGCCTTCTTGTGCTCCTTCTTCTGGGCCTTCTTCTCTTCCTTGACCTCGGCCTTGGGGGCCTCGGCGGCCTTGGCGGCCTCTTCGGCGCGGACGCCGAACGAGATCAGGGCAAAGGCAGCGAGCGCAGCGGCGATCGAGCGGATCATTCACGACTCCTTGGGGTTGGGCGGGCGGAGGCCCGCCGTCTATCCGGCCTTTGGAGCAAGCGACGTGCCCGATGCCGGGTCGCGTCAACCCCGCGGAAACCTTCCCGAAGCGCCATCTGAAAGGGGCTCGACGCCTGGGCGGATTTCCCCGATGGTCCAGAATTCCCCATTTCGCGCGACGTGCGCATCCATCTTCACTTGTCGCACCGATGCGCGTGCGCTACGACGCAGCCCGCTCGTGCAGGTGCAAGTCGCAAGGAGATCGACCGTGACAACCAAGATCAACGACGAAGATCCCGTCGAGACCCGCGAGTGGCTCGACGCACTGGAGAGCGTCATCGCCAACGAAGGCGTCGATCGCGCCCGCTTCCTGCTCGAGCGGTTGATCGGGCAAGTGAGAAAAGCAGGGGCAGACCTGCCTTTCAGCGCCAATACGCCGTACGTGAACACGATCCCGCCGCACGCGCAGCCGCCGCGGCCCGGCGACTTCAAGATCGAGGCTCGCGTCTCCGCTCTCACGCGGTGGAACGCGATGGCGCTCGTCGTGCGGGCTAACAAGGAATCGAGCGAGCTCGGCGGCCACGTGGCGTCGTACGCCTCGGCCGCGACCCTCTACGACATCGGCTTCAACCACTTCTGGCATGCGCCGTCGGAAAAACACGGCGGCGATCTGGTCTACATGCAGGGGCATTCTTCCCCCGGCTTCTACGCGCGCGCGTTCCTCGAGGGGAGGATCAGCGAAGAGCAGATGAACAACTTCCGCCAGGAAGTCGGCGGGAAAGGATTGAGCTCTTATCCACACCCGTGGTTGATGCCCGATTTCTGGCAGTTTCCCACGGTGAGCATGGGTCTCGGGCCGCTGCAGGCCATCTACCAGGCGCGATTTCTCCGCTACCTGGACGATCGCGAGCTGGCGAAGACCGAAGGGCGCAAGGTCTGGTGCTTCCTCGGCGACGGCGAGACCGACGAGCCGGAATCGCTCGGCGCGATCTCCCTCGCGGCCCGCGAGAAGCTCGACAACCTGGTCTTCGTCGTCAACTGCAACCTCCAGCGCCTCGACGGTCCGGTGCGCGGCAACGGCAAGATCATCCAGGAGCTCGAGGCGAACTTCCGCGGGGCGGGATGGAACGTCATCAAGGTGATCTGGGGATCGAACTGGGATCCGCTGCTCGCTCGCGACCATGGCGGAAAGCTCTTGCAGGTGATGGAAGAGTGCGTCGACGGCGATTACCAGGCGTTCAAATCGCGCGACGGCGCCTTCGTCCGCAAGGAGTTCTTCGGCCGTTATCCGGAGACGGCTGCGATGGTCGCCGACATGTCCGACGACGAGATCTGGGCGCTGACCCGCGGCGGCCACGATCCGATGAAGGTCTATACGGCTTATAAGGCCGCGGTCGACCATAAGGGCCAACCGACGGTGATCCTGGCCAAGACGGTCAAGGGCTTCGGCATGGGCGAAGCGATGGAGGGGCAGAACATCGCCCACCAGGCCAAGAAGATGAAGGGCGAGCACATCCGCGCGTTCCGCGATCGGTTCAACGTCCCGGTCGCCGACCAGCAGCTGGAGGAGGTCCCGTTCTTCAAGCCCTCCGACGACAGCCCCGAGATGAAATTCCTCAAGGATCGCCTCGCCGAGCTCGGCGGGCTGCCGCGCCGCCGACGCAAGGCCGAGCCGCTCCAGGCGCCGCCGCTGAGCGCGTTCGAGGCGCAGCTCAAGTCGTCCGGCGAGCGCGAGCTTTCGACGACGATGGCGTTCGTCCGCATCCTGACCGCGATGCTGCGCGACAAGAACATCGGAAAGCGCGTGGTCCCGATCGTCGCCGATGAGGCGCGGACCTTCGGCATGGAGGGAATGTTCAGGCAGTACGGGATCTATTCGCACATCGGACAGCTCTACCGGCCGGAGGACGCCGATCAGCTGATGTTCTACAAGGAAGCCAAGAACGGGCAGATCCTGCAGGAGGGGATCACCGAGGCCGGAGCGATGTGCTCGTGGATCGCCGCGGCGACGTCGTACAGCACGAACGCCGTTCAGATGATCCCGGTGTTCCTCTACTATTCGATGTTCGGGTTCCAGCGCATCGGCGATTTCGCCTGGGCGGCCGGAGATTGCCGCGCGCGCGGGTTTCTCGTCGGCGGCACCTCGGGACGGACGACGCTCAACGGCGAGGGCCTGCAGCACGAGGACGGCCACAGCCACGTGATCGCGCAGACGATTCCGAACTGCATTTCCTACGATCCCGCCTTTCAGTACGAGCTCGCGGTGGTCGTGCAGGACGGGCTGCGGCGGATGGTCCAGGAGCAGGAGGACGTCTTTTATTACCTCACCGTGATGAACGAGAATTACACGCATCCGGAGATGCCGGCCGGCGCCGAGGCGGGAATCCTCAAAGGGATGTACCTCTTCCGCGCGGCTTCCGAGCCTCGCGTGCAGCTCCTCGGATCGGGCACCATCTTCCGCGAGGTGATCGCCGCCGCGGAACTGCTGCAGAAGGACTTCGGCATCGGCGCGGATCTGTGGAGCGTGACCAGCTTTTCGGAATTGCGCCGGGAGGGATTGGCGGCCGATCGCTGGAATGCGATGCACCCCGGCGAGAAGCCGCGGATCAGCTACGTCGAAGAGTCCCTGCGCGGCCGCAAAGGGCCGGTGGTCGCGGCGACCGATTACATCAAGCTGCACGCCGACAGCATCCGCGCCTTCCTGCCCGCTCGATATCGGGTGCTCGGCACCGACGGATTCGGCCGCAGCGACACGCGCGCGCGGCTGCGGCATTTCTTCGAGGTCAATCGATACTGGATCGCCGTGCACGCCTTGAAAGCGCTCGCCGACGAGGGATCGATCAAGGCGAGCGCCGTCGCCGAGGCGATGAAGAAATACGAGCTCGACGCCGAAAAGCCCAACCCGGTGACGGTGTAATCATGGACGTGAGCGTTCCGGATATCGGCGATTTCAAGGACATTCCGGTCATCGAAGTGCTGGTGAAGGCGGGCGACAAGATCGCGGCCGAGGCGCCGCTGGTCACGCTCGAGTCCGACAAGGCGACGATGGACGTGCCCTCGCCCGCGGCCGGCGTCGTGAAGGAAGTGAAAGTCAAGGTCGGGGACAAGGTTTCGCAGGGGACGTTGATCGCGGTGCTCGAGGAAGAGGCCTCGGGCCTCGCGCCTCAGACCTCGGCCAAAAAAGCCGACGAAAAACGCGCCGCCACGCCCGAGAAGCCCGCGGCGCCGGAGCAGCCGGTCGCTGAGTCGCGCGGCGGGACTGCGCCCGCTGAAATCGTGCAGCCGCAGGCCGGATTCCAGACGCCGCGCAAGGATTACGGCGGGCCGACGGAGACCGTGCCGCCGCCTTCGACGGAAAGACCACCTTCGGTCGCGCCGCCGGTGATCGACGAGCAGGCCTTTCACAAGGCGCACGCCGGCCCCGGTGTGCGCAAGCTCGCGCGAGAATTCGGCGTCGATCTCGGCCGTGTGACCGGCAGCGGTCCGAAGGGCCGGATTGTCCCCGAGGACATCCAGAAATTCGTCAAGTCGGTGATGACCGGCGCGGCGTCGGCGCCGGCACCCGTCGCGGGGGCCGCGCCGCCTCCGAGAGTCGATTACGCGAAGTTCGGCGCGGTCGAAAACAAGCCGCTGACCCGGATTCAGAAGATCGCCGGACCCGGGCTCTTACGCAATTGGATCTCGATCCCCCACGTCACCAATTGCGACGAAGCCGACATCACCGAGCTCGAGGCGTTTCGCGTCGCTTTGAACAAGGAGCAGGACGTCAAGGTGACGCTGCTCGCTTTTCTCGTCAAAGCCTGCGTCTCGGCGCTGCAGAAGTTCCCGAATTTCAACAGCTCCCTCGAAGGCGATCACCTGGTCTTGAAGAAGTACTGGAACATCGGCTTCGCCGCCGATACGCCGCAAGGCCTCGTCGTTCCCGTGATCAAGGGCGCCGACAAGAAGGGCGTGCTCGAGATCGCGCGCGAGAGTGCCGAGCTGGCGGCGAAAGCGCGCGACGCAAAGCTCGCTCCGGGAGACATGCAGGGTGGTACATTCAGTATATCGTCGCTGGGCGGTATCGGCGGGACCTACTTCACGCCGATCATCAACGCGCCGGAAGTGGCGATCCTCGGCGTCTGCCGCGCGCGGATGGCGCCGGTCTGGACCGGCGCGCAGTTCGCGCCGCGACTGATGCTGCCGCTCTCGCTGTCGTGGGACCATCGCGTCGTCGACGGCGCCGCTGCCGGGCGGTTCAACGCGCACCTCGCCGCCATGCTCGGCGACGCGCGCAGGATGTTGCTCTGATGGAAGTGCGCGTTCCGGACATCGGGGATTTCAAGGACGTTCCGATCATCGCGGTGCTGGTGAAGCCCGGAGACAAGGTCGAGAAAGAGCAGCCGATCGTCACGCTCGAATCGGAGAAGGCGACGGTCGACGTGCCGGCGCCGGCGGCGGGGACCGTCGCGGAAGTGCGCGTCAAGGTCGGGGACAAGGTCTCGGAAGGTTCAGTGCTGCTGGTACTGACCGAAGAAGGCCAAAGCGCACCGCGGAGGCGCGGAGAACGCGGAGAAAAGCCTTCTGGTTCCTTTGATTGCGACGTATTGGTGCTGGGATCGGGCCCCGGCGGATACGCGGCCGCGTTCAGGGCCGCAGATCTGGGTCAAAGGGTCATATTGGTCGAACGCTATAAAGCATTAGGCGGGGTTTGTCTTAACGTCGGATGTATTCCGTCTAAAGCTTTATTGCACGCCGCGTTTGTGATGGACGAAACGCGCGCGTTTGGATTCGGCGAGCCGAAAGTCGACCTCGACAAGCTCCGTGCCTGGAAGGACAAGGTCGTCGGCAAGCTGAGCGGCGGCGTCGCGGCGATGGCGAAGGGCCGCAAGGTCGAGGTCGTCACCGGCGAAGGAAAGTTCGTCGAATCGCACACGCTCGCCGTCGGCGACCGCAAGATCCGGTTTGAGAAAGCGATCGTCGCCGCGGGCAGCCAGGCCGTGAAGCTGCCGTTCCTGCCGCAGGACGACCGGATCGTCGACTCGACCGGCGCGCTGCTGCTCAAATCGGTCCCGAAGCGCATGCTGGTGATCGGCGGCGGCATCATCGGGCTCGAGCTCGGGACCGTCTATTCGACGCTGGGCGCGCGCATCGACGTCGTGGAGATGCTCGACGCGCTCATGACCGGCGCCGACCGCGACGCGGTCAAGATCTGGGAAAAACACAACAAATCCAGATTCGACCGGGTGATGCTGAAGACCAGGACCACCAGGGCCGAAGCCCGCGGCGACGGCATCCGCGTCGAGTTCGAGAACGCCGAGGCGCAGACGTACGACCTGGTCCTCGTCTCCGTCGGCCGCACGCCGAACGGCAAGCGCATCGGCGCCGAGGCGGCCGGCGTCGCCGTCGACGAGCGCGGTTACATCCGCACCGACAGGCAGATGCGCACCAACGTGCCGCACATCTTCGCCATCGGCGACATCGCGGGCCCGCCGATGCTCGCGCACAAGGCGACGCACGAGGGCCACGTCGCAGCCGAGGTCGCCGCAGGCCACAAGTCGTCGTTCGACGCCCGGCAGATCCCGTCGGTCGCATATACCGACCCGGAGATCGCCTGGGCCGGCGCGACCGAAGACGAGTTGAAGGCCAAAGGCGCGAAGTACGGCAAAGCCGTCTTCCCCTGGGCGGCGAGCGGCCGGGCCATCGCCAACGGGCGCGACGAAGGCTTCACCAAGCTGTTGTTCGACGAGCAGACGCACCGCATCGTCGGCGCCGCGATCGTCGGCACCAACGCCGGCGACCTGATCAGCGAGATCTGCCTGGCCATCGAAATGGGCGCCGACGCCGAGGACATCGGCCGCACCATCCATCCTCACCCCACCCTCGGCGAGAGCATCGGCCTCGCCGCCGAGCTCTACGAAGGCACCTGCACCGATCTTCCCCCGCCCCGGCGCCGCTGAGTTATAAGAACCGCGAAAAGGCCCTCTGGCGGAACTGGCAGACGCAGTGGACTCAAAATCCACCGATCGCGAGATCGTCCCGGTTCGATTCCGGGGAGGGCCACTGAAACAGGCCTCAGACCTCGGGCCTCAGGCCTCAGGAAAGGCGTCGTGATCAACCTTCTCCTCAGCATCGCCGTTGGTGTCGTCGTCTTCTTCCTGGCGCTCGCCACGCGCGTGGTCCATCCCGGTCTCTGCGGTTTGTTCGGAGTGGCCGGCGCGGTGGGCGCGTACGTCCTCCTCGCCCGGCGCAGCGGCAAGCAGCTGGAAGCGATCATGGCCGTGGCGCAGAAGGAAATGATGGCGCGGAAGCCCGAGCGCGCGATCGAAGCGCTGCAGAACGCCTTCTCCCTCGCCCGCTGGCAGTTCGGCGTCACCTCGAGCCTCCACGCCAACATCGGCGTGCTGCTCTACGTGCAGAAAAAGTTCGACGAGGCCGAGCCGCACCTGCGCAAGAGCGGCAGCACCCTGCTCCGCCTCTGGCAGGCGCAAGCGATGCTGGCCGCCATCCTCTTCCGCCAGAAGAAGTACGACGAGATGGAAAAGACGTTCGACGGCGCGCTCAAGGGCAACAAGAGCGAGACCCTCCTCTACGCCGTCTACGCCTGGTGCGAAAACGCACGCGGCGAGAAGAAAAAAGCGATCGAGATCCTCACCAGGGGCGTCGAGGAGAACAAATCCGACGAGAAGCTCAAGACGCTGCTGCAGCGGGCGCAGAACGACAAGCGTTTGAAGCTCGACGGTTGGGGCGAGCAGTGGTGGCAGTTCTGGCTCGAGACGCCACCCCAGATGATGAATCCGCAGGGAAACATGTTCGCCGGTCGACAGCGGTTCGGCCGCGGCGGGTACCGGCGCTAGAAAAAAGCAGGCGCTCGCACGCCTACAGCTTGGCGTTCCTCCAGCCGAATCGCTAGTTTCCCCTCGGGCGGGTGGCGTGCAGGCGGGGGCGGACTTGAACGTCCGGGTGGTCGGAGCGGGGGAAACCGCAGACGCGATGCGCAAGGCGCTCGCGCGGGTCGGGCTGGCGGAACGCGCCGGCGCGCCCGCCGCGTTCGTCTGCGCCGCGGATGACCTCGCGCGGGCGATCGCGATGCGCGAGCTCGCCCAGGCGGTCGGACCGATCGTCGTGCTGACCTCCGACGCGGCCGCAGCCATCGAAGCCGGCGCGGACGACGCCGGCAGCACGCCAGAGGAGGTCGCCCGCCGGGTCGCGGCCCGTCTCAAGGCGCCGCGCGTCTCGCTGCCCGAAGTGCCGGTTCCAGAGCCCGCACCCGCCGCCTCCGGAAAGCGCGACAAGCCGCTGATCCTCGTGGTCGAAGACGACGAGGACGCGCGGATGGTCCTCGCCGAGCTGTTGAAGCCCCGTTACGACGTCGACGCCGTGGGCGACGGCGAGACCGCGCTCAAGCGCGCGGCGGAGCTGAATCCCGACCTCGTCCTGCTCGACCTGTTCCTGCCCGGAATGGACGGTTTCGGCGCGCTCACCGGCCTGCGCCGCCACTCCAAGACCGCCGACACGCCGGTCATCTTCCTCTCCGCCCAGGGCGACGCGGAGACCAAATCGCAGGGCCTCTCGCTGGGCGCCGCGGACTATCTCGCCAAGCCGTTCTCCGAGCAGGAGCTGATGGCGCGGGTCGACCGGACCCTCAAGCTCTCCGCCCAGAAAGAGCACTACCGCGCTCTCGCCCAGACCGACGGGCTCACCGGCCTGCCGAATTTCCGCTCGTTCCACGCTCGCCTCGAAGAGGAAGTCGCCCGCGCCCATCGCTACGGCCACCCGCTCGCGTGCGCGATGGTCGACCTCGACGGGCTCAAGCAGATCAACGATCAGCTCGGCCACGCCGCCGGAAACCGCGCCATTCTCGCCCTCGCCGACGCGGTCCGCGAGGAGCTGCGCGACACCGACTTCGCGGCCCGCTACGGCGGCGACGAGTTCGTGGTCCTGCTCCCGCAGACCAACGAAGTCCAGGGAGCGCTCTTCGCCGAGCGCCTCCGCAAGCGGCTCGCGGACGTGAGCGAGCAGGCCGGACTTCCCGTCCGCGGCTCGATCGGCGTCGCGGCGGTGACCTCCGAGGAGCTCGACTCAGCGGACGCCGCCGAAGACCTGCTCCGCCGCGCCGACGAGGCGCTCTACAACGCCAAGCGGTCGGGCCGCGACCGCGTCGAAGTCGCGCACGTGCACCACTAGCCGATTCCGGTGACCTTGATGTCGCCGGCCTCGTCGGCCTCGTCCTCTTCGTCCTTGCGGGGGCCCTTGCCGGAATAGCGATAGAGCTTGTTGTAGAGCGTCTTCTCGGAGATCCCCAGCGCCTGCGCGGTGCGGGCCTTGTTGCTCTGCAGCCGGTGCAGCGTGGCGAGGATGTACTCCTTCTCGATCTCGCGCAGCGGCAACCCGTACGGCAGCTTGAGGTAGGCGCTTTCCCCACCCCCGCCCGCGAGCTCGGACGGGAGATGTTCGGGCTCGATCATCCCGGTCCCGCACAAAATCACGGCTCTTTCCAACGTGTTGCGCAGCTCGCGGATGTTGCCCGGCCAGCCGTAATCGCAGAGCAGCTTTATCGCCGACGCCGAGACGCCGTTGAGCTTCTTGCCCGCGTCGCGCGAGAACCGGTCGATGAAGTGTTGCACCAGGACCGGGATGTCGTCGCGCCGCTCCTTCAAAGGAGCGAGGTTGATGTGGAAGACGTTGAGCCGGAAGTAGAGATCCTCGCGGAACCGCTGCGCCTTGATCTCCTCCTTCAGGTCCCGGTTGGTCGCGCTGATCACCCGGACGTCGACGGCGATCTCGCTCTTCCCGCCGAGCCGCCGCAGCCGCTCCTCCTCGATCACGCGGAGGAACTTGGCCTGCAGCTCGATCGGGATCTCGCCGACCTCGTCGAGGAAGAGCGTTCCGCCGTCCGCCAGCTCCCAGGCGCCGAGCCGCCGCTGGTCGGCGCCGGTGAACGCGCCGCGCTCGTGGCCGAACATCTCGCTCTCGATCAGCGTGGACGGAATCGCCGAGCAGTTGATGGCGATGAACGGCTTGTCGCGCCGCGGGCTCAACTGGTGGATCGCGCGCGCGACCATCTCCTTGCCGGTTCCGCTCTGGCCGGTGATGACCACGCTGGCTTTCGAGGGGGCCACCTTCTCGACCAGCTCCATCGCCTTGCGCATCGGCGGCGAGTTGCCGACCAGGCCGACTCCGGCGTCGACCTGGCCGAGCCGCCGCCGCAGGACCTGCATCTCGTGCAGCGTCTCTTTCTTCTCCAGCGCGCGCTGGAGGATGACTTTCAGCCGCGCCGGGTCGAGCGGCTTCTCGACGAAATCGAACACGCCCTCGCGCACCGCCTCGACCGCGGCGTCGATGGTCCCCTTCCCGGTGATGATCACGACCGGGGTGTCGGGCTGCTCCTCGCGCAGCGCCCGCACCAGCGCCAGGCCGTCGAGCTTGGGCATCACCAGGTCGCTGATGATCACGTCGGGGTGCGTCTCGGCGGCGAGCTTGAGGGCGTCGTGTCCATCGGCGGTCTGGTCGACGTCGTAACCCCAGTGCCGGAGCAGCTCCGCGAACAGCTCGCGGGTCGACTCCTCGTCGTCGACGATCAGGATGCGGGCCTTCGGCATGGTGTGGTGCTACCTCGGTTGCAGGAAAGAGAGCGACAGGCGGGCGCCCCCCGCCAAGGGGGTCTCGATCGAGAGCTCGCACGCCGCGTCGGGAGCCAGGCCGCGGGCTGCTTCGACGTGCGGGAGGGCCTGGTTGCGCTTGCCGAGGCCGCCGTCGGCAACCAGCTCGAGGACCGCCATCGCGCCGCGGGTCCCGAGCACGCCGTCGACGTGGCCGCCCTCGCGGGCGAATTCTATACAGGCGACCAGCGCGTGCGCGACGAGATCGTCGAGAAATCGGCTGTCGGATCGAATCACCAGCGCGGGCGGCCCCTGGTGCTGGACGCGGACCCCGGCGCGCCGCGCTTCGTATGCCAGAAGCTGGTCGCAGCGGCTCAGGGCGGCGCCGAGATCGGCCGGCAGGTGCTCGGGCGCAGCGAACTCTCCGAAGGCCTTCAGCAGGTGATCGACGCGGCCGATGCCGTCCCGCAGCGCGGCGAGGTGCTTCTCGATCGGCGAGCCCTGGATCGACGGCACCGCGATCTTCTCGGCCATCAGCTGCACGTGCAGGGCCATGTTGTGGAGCGGATTCTTGCCCTCGTGGGCGAGCCCGATCGCGATCCGCTCGAGCAGCATCGCCCGGTCCGCTGCGCGGCGGCTGGGGTCGATCGTGGTCTTTGGAATTCGCTGGATCGGATGCCCCATCGCGTTGCCCGCACACGACATTCGTCCGCCGGGCGATGGGGAGCAATGTAGCAGGATGTAAATCTTTCAGTGCCAAACCTTTTCCCATCGAATCACGTTGAAAAAGAAACGG
>JAIVGS010000348.1 GCA_020201435.1 Myxococcales bacterium | reverse complement strand
CCCTTCGACGGCGAGTATTGGCCCGACGAGATCGGCTACTACAAGTACACTCTGAAGGACGCCTGCGCGCCGAAGAAGAGGGAAGAATAGGATGGAAAAACAAAATCCCACCACGGAGGCGCGGAGGCCACGGAGTTTTTCGGGTCTTCGTAACCCCAAACCTCCGTGCTCTCCGTGCCTCCGTGGTGCGCTGTTGCTTTTGCTTTTCGCGCCGGCGGTCCTTGGCGCCAGTCCGCTCAAGCTGAAGCCGGCGCCGAAGGACGTGCCGGCGGAGCGGAAGGGGCCGGCGCACGTGAAGGCGCCGACCACCGAGGATGACGTCGAGCGCGACGCCGCGGCGGCCAAGAAGCGGGATGAATTGATCGCCGATTTGAAGACGATCATTCCGAAGATTCCGGACGGCGAAAAGAAAGCCGACCTCTATTTCCAGCTGGCGGAATTGTGGTGGGAGAAGGCGCGCTACGTCTATCTCCGGGAGAACAAGGAATACGACGACGCCTACGCGAAGTGGATGGAGAAGCGCGAGGGGGCGGAACCGAAGGTCGATACCCACGTCAGCGACGGCCATCGAAGAGAAGCGCTGCGGATCTATCAGATCATCCTGAAGAACTACCCCTCGTATGAACGCAAGGACGAGGTGCTGTTCGTCGTCGCGTACAACCTCTACGAGGCCGGGCAGAAGCAGGAGGCGATCCAGAATTACAACACGCTGATCAAGCAGTACCCGCAGAGCCGATTCGTGCCCGACGCGTACGTGCAGATGGGCGAGCACTTCTTCCAGGCCAACGATCTCACTCGCGCGCGCGCGGCCTTCGAAAAAGCCGCCAGCTTCAAGTTGCCGAAGCTGTATCCGTTCGCGCTCTACAAGCTCGCCTGGTGCGACTACAACGCCGGCGAGTACCAGGGCGCGATCGACAAGTTCAAGGAAGTGATCGCGTACTCCGAGGGCGGCTCGAAAGATCGCATCCAGCTCAAGAACGAGGCCTTGAAGGACATCGTGCTCGCGTACGCGCAGATCGACGCGATCGATTCCGCGAGCGCGTACCTGCACGAGAAGGGCGGCACTGCGGCGCTCGACTACGTCAACAAGCTGGCCGCGACGTACTTCGATTCCGGCAAGTTCGACGAGGCGATCCGCGTCTACAAGATGCTCGAGAGCGAGGCCCCCGGCCACGTCCGCGCGCCGGCGTGGCAGCAGAAAGTGCTGCTCGCGTACGACAAGCTCAACAAGCGCGACAAGGTCGTGCAGGAGATGAAGCGGCTGGTGGCCGATTACGGGCCGAGCAGCCCGTGGGCGAAGGCGAACGCGGAGCAGAAGGGCGCGATCGCCGAGGCCAACGATCTCGCCGAGAGCGCGCTGCGCGAGCTGGTGCAGGATTATCACCAGGAAGCGATCAAGACGAAGAGCGTGGCGACGTACAAGCTGGCGCGCGACATCTACCGGCAATACCTCGAGACGTTCCCGGGCTCGGAGACCGCGTATTCGATGCGGTTCTTCTACGCGGAGATCCTCTACGCGCTCGAGGAGTGGGACGAGGCCGCCGCGCAGTACGACAAGGTGGTCGACGCCGACCGGAAAGGCTCGTACGCGCAGAAGGCCGCCTACGACGCGATCCTCGCGCTGGAGAAATCGGTCGACATCGCCAAGGGCAAGCTGAAGAAGCGCGAGCTGGCCGAGTCGCAGAAGATCGACGAGCGCAAGGCGAAGGGGCAGGTCGAGCAGAGCCGGGTGAAGCTGCAGACGGTGACCAAGGAGATCCCGGAAGAGGCGATCCCCGACAACGAGCAGCGGCTGATCGCCGCCTGCGAGAAGTACCTGAACGTCGCGCCGGGATCGAAGGACGAGATCGTCATTCGTTACAAAGCCGCGTTCGTCTATTACGACCACCGCCATTTCGTCGAGGCCGCGAAGCGGTTCGGCGACATCATCCTCGAGTGGCCGACCGACGCGTGGTCGCAGAAGGCCGCCGATCTCTCGCTCGACATCCTGAATACGAAGGAAGAGTGGCTGGCCTTGAGCGACCTGGCCCACAAGTTCCTGCAGAACAAGAAGCTGACCCCGCCGGGATCGAAGTTCGAGAAGGAAGTGGCCCAGATCGGCGAGGGGGCGAAGTTCAAGTACGTGATCCAGCTCTACGAGGAGAAGAAGGATTATGCGCTGGCGGCGAAGGAGTTCCGCGAATTCGTCGCCCGGTACCCGAAGAGCGAGCACGCGCCGAAGGCGCTCTACAACGCGATGGTGATCGCGGACAAGGCCGATCGGCTCGACGTCGAGATCGCCGCCGGCGAGCAGCTGGTCGAGCAGTATCCGAAAGCGGAGGACGAGATCGTGCACCTGACGATCCCGTCGCTCGCCGCCGCCTGCGAGCGCGCGGCGCGCTACACCGACGCGATCAAGTGGTACGAGGACGCGCAGAGCCGCTGGCCGGACGATCCGAAGGCCGCCGACTGGCTCTTCAACGCGGCCATCTGGCGCGAGGGGCTCTCCGACGACGCCGGCGCGCTCGCCGACTGGCAGAAGTACGTGAAGCAGTACTCCTCGCGGCCCGACGTGGCGAAGATCGCCTTCAACGTCGGCTTGATCGTCGAGCGGCAGAAAGATCCGAAGAAGACCGCCGACTATTGGTATTCGTTCCAGCAGCAATACGCGCAGCAGGCGACACCCGGACAGCTCTTGCTCGCCCGCTACAAGCAGGGCCTCGCGCTGCGGGAGCTGAAGACGAGCGAGGCGCCGATCGTGATGGGCGAGGTCGCCCAGCGGTTCGCGAAGCTGCCCGATGCCGAAAAAGCCACGCCGCCGGTCGTCGATGCCGCGGCCCACGCGCGGTTCATGGGGATCGACTCCGCGTTCAACGACTTCCTCGGGATCCATTTCAACTACACGCGGCAGGGCGACCTGGTCTACGTGCTCAAGATCAAGAACGCGCGGATGAACAAGCTGCTCGCGCAGTACGGCGAGGTGATCGCCGTCGGCAGCCCGAAGTGGAGCGAGGCGGCGTTCGAGCGGATCGGCGAGGCGTACCGGAACTTCAACAAGGGGCTGCTGGAGGCGCCGATGCCGCGCGGCCTCGACCCCGAGCAGCAGGAGCTGTACCGGAGCACGCTCGAGTCGCAGGCGCTGCCGCTCGAGGACAAGGCGACCGAGGCGTTCACCAAGTCGATCGAGGTCTCGCAGAAGTCGGGCGTCTACTCGGACTGGGTGATCAAGGCGCAGGACTTCATGCGCGAGTACCAGCCGGATGCGTACGGCGAGATCCACAAGCCGTCTCTCGTCGACAGCGAGCTGTCGCGCAGCGTCGCGCCCGACGTCGTCGCGGCGGGAAGCGGTGGAGGGCAGTGAAGATGCGTAAGCTATTGACACTCCTCGTGATTTCAACGGCTTGCGCGCACCAGGCGCCGCTGAAACCGGTGGCCGCGGCG
>JAIVGS010000067.1 GCA_020201435.1 Myxococcales bacterium | reverse complement strand
GTTCTACCGGGGCAAGCTCGCCGCCGCGCAATACTGGATCAACGCCGAGCTCCCGCGCGTCGATCACCTGGCGAAGCTGATCGCGGACGGCGAGAACTCGTACGCCGAGGACTGGTTCTGACGATGCCGTCGTTCAAGTCCTTCGATCGACGCGGCTATCGCACCGTCGGAGCCCGCGAGGGTTACGCCGTCTGGTCGGCGACCTACGAGCACACCATCAAGCACGACATGGACTCCCGGCTGCTCGAGTCGATCGGCACCGTCGACTGGCCGGCGATCGCGCTCGCCGCCGACCTCGGCTGCGGCACCGGCCGCACCGGCGCGTGGCTGAAATCGAAGGGAGTGCGCGAGATCCACGGCGTCGACCTGACGCCCGAGATGATCGAGCAGGCCCGCGCGCGCAACGTCTTCGCCGACCTGCGCGTCGCCGACGTCGCCGCGACCGGTCTGCCGGCCGCCGCCTACGACCTCGTCACCACCTGCCTCGTCGACGAGCACCTCGCCGATCTCCGCCCGCTCTACGCCGAAGCATCGCGCGTCGCGAGGAGCGGCGCCGCGTACGTCCTGGTCGGCTTTCATCCGTTCTTCATCATGCGGACCGGAATGCCGACCCACTTCGACGACAAAGACGGCCAGCCGCTCGCGATCGAGACCCACGTGCATCTGATGTCCGATCACGTCCAGGCCGCGCACGCCGCCGGATGGCGCCTCACCGAAATGCACGAACAGGTCATCGACGACCGCTGGATCGCGACCAAGCCAGGCTGGGCCGCCCAGCGCGACTGCCCGATCAGCTTCGCCTTCATCTGGCGGCGCGATTGACCTCGACCGGATCGCCGAGGCGCAGCGTACCGGGTTCGAGCACGGCACAATTGAGGGCGAGCCGGCCGCCGAAATGCCGGGCGATGTCGCGCAGCACCGAGGGGTCCTGGGCCTGCGTGTCCGGATCGTACGTCGTCATCACGCAGCGGCCGCGCAGGTCCTGCACCGCGATTCGGACGCTTCCGGCCTGAAGCTCCGCCCTTTCCCATCCCCGCTCGGCGAGCCCTTCGACACCAGCGATGACGAGGTTCGGCCGCAGCCGCCGTGAGTCCCGTCCGAAGGCGGCGATCGCGCCGTCGGTCGCAACCAGGAGCGGCAGGACGTCGAAGCGCTCCGGTCCGTCCCACCGCAACAGCCGTGAGCCCCTTCCGGCTGCGGCCTCGACCGCGCGCTCGACGTCGGGATGGTTCCACGGCCGGCCGTCGACCCACGGCTCGCCGTCGGCGCCGATGGTCGCGCGAAGGCCGAGCAGCTTCGGATGGGTGCGAGCGGTGACCAGCCGATCGCGACCGTCGACGACGATCACGCCGCGGTCGCCCGCGATGCCGTCCGACAGGACGTCGGCCTCGCGCAGCGACTCGCCCGCCATCGACTTGACCGGATACCTCCAGATCTCCGCGACATGCATGCCGCTTGTAGGATGCCGCTGCCCGCGGCAAGGGTCCGCTGCCTGATGTACCACGACGTCTACGGCCAGCCCGACGAGGCGCACACGACCTTCCGGTCGCTGCCGCCCGGGGCCCGACGTCTCGCCGGTCGACTTCACGCCGGCCAACCACGCGTGCCCGCACGGGGTGGACGTCGCGCGGCACATGGAGCGCGCCTGCGAGATCTTCGGTTCAACCGGTTGAACCGGACATCAGTTCATCCGGTGGCTCGGCTCGGCCCGGATCGCCTCGACGATCGCGGTCATCATCTCGTCGTTGTTGTATGCCCAGAACAGCGACTGGGCGAACATCACGTTCTGCGCCTCCTCCATCGTCTTCGGATATGGCCGCGGAAAGAAGGCCTCCGCGATCCCGTCCTTGCGGAACACCAGCGCTGCATCGCCCTTGCCCAGCCGAATTTTCGTCATCATGTGTCCATGCCCCTGCGCGCGATTGTGGCAGGGGGGTCTGACATCGACTCGCCCCGGGGCGGGACGCAATGCGTCATCCTGGATCAGAAGGAGTCTACGGTACCACCTCGACGGCGAAGTCGTCGGCCCAGGCGCTTCCCGAACCGAAGAGCATCACGCCGAAGAACAGCTGCTCCGCGTCGGGGGCCACACGGCCGCGGATCTCGTATTTCCTCCACTCGGGAGATGTGATCCGGTCGAGGTCGTTGCCGAGAAAGCCGACCCGAGCCCCTTCGCGATCGACCCGCATCCAGAGCGCGGCATATCCTGCGCCGGAGACCTTGGCGCGAACCGCGGCAGACAGCCGTACGACCTTGCCACGAAGGTCATGAGCGTCGACGACCTGCAGGAGGTCCGCGGTGACCGAACCCGTCGATGATGCGGTTCGATCCGGCTCGATGACTGCGCAGCGCTTTCCTGCGAACGGTGATTCCGCCGTAATCCGCGCAATGCCGAGCGGCACGCCCCACTCCGGTGGCCGTTCCCCCGCCTCGCCATCCTCGAAACCTGGGTTCAATGGCGTCGCGTCCAGGCCGCCTCGGTTCGACAGCATCCCGCCCGCCGAAGGCGGCAGATCACGGACCACCATCGATCCCTCGAACACGCGGCTCGGTAACTGAAGGAGTCGCGAGAGGTCGGCAGCGGCATCGCCATCGCGCGGCGCTCGAAGGGTTGCGAGCAGGACGGCAGGGTCGTCGCCGATCACGGCGATGGTGCGGCCGTCCGGAGAGACGGCTAGGCCGGCGATCGTCGAGAACACCGGAACGTCGACGAGATGACCGCCATTTCCATCCCAGAATGTGAGGCGATCGCGGTCGGGCAGCACGATCGAATCCCGGCTCCGCGACAGGTTCAAGGTGGGTGGATTCGCCCGCGCGAACGTGCGGCTCGTGTCCCCCGGCCCGATCAACGTCGCGTAGCCATCGGTGTCGATCGCAACAAGCCGATCGGCGGCGAGGAATCCTCCGGCCTTGACCGATTCGCGTCGTCCCGCGCTGAGCCATCCGACCGGGCCCGCCCGCGCCAGATCCCAGACGAAGAAGCCGTTCGAATCCGCGATCCCAACCCGCTGCCCGTCAGGGGAAAAATCGACGGTGGTCGAGAGGGCGCCGGGCAGGGCGGCGGTGGCGACCTCTCGTTCCAGCTTGCCGGTTCGCGCGTCCCAAAGTCGTAGCCTCCCGGCCTGTGTGACGGTGGCGAGCAGGCGCGGATCGGCGGAAAACGTGAATCTGACCTCGGCCGGGATCGTTGCGAGCACCTCCAAATCGTCGGCGGACCGCACACGCAGATGAGCATCTGCGGTCTGGTCGGCGTCATGGCGCGCAGGGAGCGGGTCGCGGTACAGCTCAGCGACGAGCGCGCCATCGCCAGAGGTGCGCAATGCGACCAGCTGCTCGCCGGGATCCTCCTCTTTCCTGACCCACCGGCCGGAAGCGAGATCGTCGATCCGCAGCGCCGGCCGATCTCCTGCCGCGTCTTCCCAAACCAGGGCGCCGCGCGGCGTAAACACCGCGGCACTCGTGCGCTGGCCCGGCGTGCCCAGGCCATGCCACTCTGTTGGACCGATCGACCAGATACGGACGATCCCTTCCTCTTGCGTCAGCAGCGTCGAGCAGTCTGCCGAGAAGGATCCCGCGACTCCCGGCAACCGGGACAAGGGCCGGCGCAGATTGAAGTCCCAGAGCACCGTGTCGTACGCAGAGATGGCGGCGACGAGGTTTCGCGCCCCACAACTGACGGCGCCTTTGGGCGCGGCCCAGCCCGGCGCCGTCCAGCCTGCGGCTTCCATCGGCGACCGGATCCCCGCCACTGCGCGACCTGCCCAGCCGACGCGGCCATCCCGAAGTAGCCAGGCGGTGATCGCGTCATACGGATAGCGCGCACGCAATGCGCCGCTCAACGCATCCCAGAGCGATATGCCGTTGCCCGCCGCGACCAGCACACGGCCGTCGGGGGAGAAGGCGAGCGAAGACACCGGGTCTTCGGGTATCCGGGTCCGCTCCGAGCCGTCGATAGCGTCGGCGATGACGATGCCGCCGTCGTCGAATGCGAGAAGGCTTCCGTCGGGTGAAAAGACCGCCGCCTTTGGAAACGCTCCCGGCCGCGCCCATCGGATCCGCGCTCCGGGGAGGGCCGCCACGGTCAACCCGCGGGTCGAAATTGCGGTGAACGCGTTGCCGTCGCGCGAGAATGACAGGCCACCAGCCACGGCGCCAAGACCGCGGAACCACGAGGCTTCTCCGGTGGCCACGTCGATGATCCCGAAGCTGTATTCCGCAAAGAGGAAGCGCGATCCATCAGGCGTCAGCTCGAACTGTCCGCCGGAGTCGCGCATTCGCCATTGCGCGACAAGCCGGATTTCCGCGGGTCCGACCTGCGCCGCGGCCCAGCGAGCCTCGGCCGAGTCCTCGTGGAGTCGCGCAGCCCCCGCGTAGATCGCAGCCTCGTTCCACCGCAATTCTTTGGCCGCCGCTCGGGACCGGTCGAGCAGCGCCTGGGCCAAAAGGTGCTCCTGCGCACGGTAGCGGACGAGCAGCGCGATGCCGCTCGCCAACGCCAGCGTCACCAACGCGGCGGTCATGAGGACGAACGTGCGATTCTTCGCGATGAAGCGGCGAAGCAGTTCGAACGACGTGTAGTCATGCGCGACGACGCGCTCGCCGGAAAGCCAGCTCGCCAGATCGCCGGCCAGCTCGGCGGCGCTGGGATACCGGCTCGACGGATCGCGCGACAAAGAGCGCTGAGCGACCGCGGCGAGCTCGGGCGGGGACTCCGGAGCGACGTTGGCGAGGGGCTCCAGCGGCGCCGTCGCCACGGCCTGAAGCACCTCGGTCGTCGTGGGGCCATCAAAAGGCCTCTTTCCGGCGAGGATTTCGTACAGAACGACCCCGAGACTCCAGACGTCGCTGCGCGCGTCGACCCGCGCCGTCGCGCCCACCGCCTGTTCCGGGCTCATGTACTGCGGTGTTCCCATCACCGTGCCGTCCTGGGTGCGGGCCAAGCCGCTGTCGAGCAGTGACTCGACCGGCGCCGATGTTGCGACCGGCTCGGACGGGCTCTCGCTGGTCCGCGCCAGGCCCCAGTCGAGCACGACCGTCTCGCCGAGCTCGCCGAGCATGATGTTGGAGGGCTTCAGGTCGCGGTGGATCACGCCGCGGCCATGCGCGTACGCAACCGCCTGGCACACGCCGAGAAAAGGCTGCATCAGGCGCAGCCGTTCGCGAAGCGACCCGCATTGCGAGAGGGCTGCCGCAAGCGTCCTGCCGCGCACCAGCTTCTGCGTCGCGTACAGCGAGCCGTCGTGCCGACGGCCGACTTCGTGGATCGGCGCGATCCCGGGGTGATCGAGTTGCGCGGTGACCCGCGCCTCACGAACGAAGCGGAGCTCGGCCGGCGAGAGCGAGTCCTCGCCGGCGAAAGGCTCGCGCTTCTCGCGCGTGATCTGCTTGAACGCGATCTCGCGGCCGAGGTGCTTGTCGTAAGCGACGAAGACGATCGACTGTCCGCCGCGGCCCAGCTCATTGCCGAGCTCGTAACGGCCGGACTCTTCGGCGCTGATCGGCGCGCGGCTGCCGCCGGGGACGTCCGCGCGAACGTCGGTCGGCGTCAGGTCGTCGCGAAGCGTCGTCGTCTCGGCGCTTGGCGCCGACCCCTCGTTCCGGGATGCTGTCAGTGTCCCCGGCAAGAGGACCCCCGCAGCCGATTACACGCCCGAGCGCCGCCGAGCGTCAACGGGGCGCGATGCCCATCTCGCGGTAGAGGTCGGCGGGGTCGTAGAGGACGCCGTCCTTGATGGTCAGCACCACTTTGCGCACTTGGGAGATGTCCTTGGTCGGGTCGCCGTCGATCAGCGCCACGTCGGCGAGCTTGCCGGGCCGGACGAGGCCGAAATCCTTGTCCATTCCCATGATCCGCGCCGCGCCGAGCGTCGCGAGCTGCAGGATCTGCGGCGCCGGAATGCGCGCTTCCGCGTCCAGCTCCAGCTCGCGTTGCAGGCCGAAGCCGGGAAACGAGTCGGTGCCGGCCTCGATCGGGATGCCCGCCGCCCACAGCGCGTGGCTCAGCTCCAGCATGCGCTTCCACGAAGCGCGGAACTTCTCGTCGTCTCCGGGCTGCATCGGCAGGCCGCCCGCGAAAAGGCCCCGCCGCAATTGCACCGGCAGGCGGTCCGCGACCTTGGCAAAGGCGACCGCCACCTTCCCGGGCCGATCGACATAAAACGTTTCGAATGCGCCGAGCGTGAGGTCGAGGGCGGTGTGCCTTTCCTGCAGCAGCCGGATGAACGCGCGCACCTTCTCGGAACCGAGGTCGATGTCGAGAGCGCGACGCCCCGGCTCCAGAAACCGCGCCGGCGTCCGCGTGTCCTTCACGTCCGGCATGAAGTTCAGCGCCAGCATGTTGATGTGCTGGACCTCGTCGTAGCCCTGCCGCACCGCCTCTTCGGCGGTCATGTACGCGGGGATGTGACCGGAGACGCGAAGGCCGCGGCGGTGCGCCTCGGCGGCCACCACCGGCACCAGCTCGGGCTTGAGCGAGCTGTACATCTTGACCTGCACGAAACCGTGGTCGGCGTACCAGTCGACCCAGTGCACCGCCTCCTCGGGCGTCGCGACCAGCACCTTGGTCGGCCCCTGGTACGGCCCCGGCCCGTCCATGAAGCCGGCGCGGACGATGCGGGTGCCGATCTCCTCGCCCTTGTCGATGCGCGCGATCCGCGCGGCGAGCTCCTCGTTGTCGTTCGCCAGGTCGCGGACGGTGGTGACGCCCGCGGCGAGGTTCAGCATCCCGTCGGTCGGGCCGACATGTGCGTGCATGTCCCACAGACCGGGAATCAACGTCTTGCCGCGGCCGTCGATCACCTGGGCGTCCGGCGGCGGCGCGGCCGAAGGCACGACCGAGATGATGCGGTTGCCGTCGATCAGCACGTCGCGGTGCGGCTCGAGCCGCGTCGATTCCGCATCGAACACGCTCACGTCGTGGATCACCAGTTTGCCGTGGGGCTTCTTCGGGATCCGCGTCGCCTGCGAAAGGGATCGCTCAGTCTCGGCCTTCTGCTGCGCGTCCTTGAGCGCCGGGAACGCGGCTTCCTGGCCCGAGCGGATCATCGTGAACCAGCCGCAGCAGCTGGCGAAGAACCGGCCCTGGTCGTCGACCCAGAGATACGAGGGCTGGAGGTCGAGGCCCGTACCGGCGACGAGCGTCGCCTGCGGCAGCCGCACCACCCGCTCGACGCGCAGCTCGCCCTCGGGCAACAGCGGCAGCGTGCCGCCCCGCCTGAGGGCCGCGTCGAAGAGCAGTGCGCCGTCGAGGGGCGGGCCGAACATCGAGACGTAGAACGCCGGCGCCGTGACCTTGCGCGAGCCGCTCTCCGCCTTGTTCTTCCACGAGGCGACGCCGTCCTTCACCGCGAAGGTCTCGTGGATCGGGTCTTTCAAGTAATCGTCGCCCTCGGTCTCCTCGGCGATCGGGACACCGTCCGGGCCGAGCGTGATGGTGGTGTACGTCTTCGGCCCGCGGCCGCGATCGTTGTACTGGAAGAACGCGTGCAGCTTTCCGTCGGGCGTGGGCCAGACGGCCATCTGCCCGGCGGGTTTCTCGAGGAGCAGGATGTCGTACATCGTCGCCGACGCCGGGACGTCCTTCGGCAACTCGGGAACGTTCGACGCGGCGGCCGCCAGCGCGAGAGCGAGAAGGATCATGCCGACGGGAGTATCATGAGCACCGCAGGAGCGATCGTGACCCTCGAGCAGTCGCTCAAGATCGTGCTCGCGGCGTATGCCGCCCAGACCATCGCGGTGGCTTTCTTCGACTTCCAGACCGGGCAGCGGGTCGAGATCGACGCCAGGGAACGGATGCACGCCGCCAGCACGATGAAGCTGGCGGTGCTCCTCGCCGCCCACCGGCTCAAGATCGATCTCGACCAGCCGATCCGGGTCGAGAACAAGTTCAAGAGTCTGGCCGACGGCAGCGAATTCTCCGTCGACCCTCGCGACGACAGTGATCCCTGGACGTACGCTCAACTGGGCCGGGAGGTGCCGCTGCGGGTGCTCCTCGAGCGGATGATCGTCCGCTCCTCGAATCTGGCCACGAATCTGGTCATGCAGCGGCTCGACGCGGCGAGGATCACGGCGGTATGCCGGGAGCTGGGAGCAAAGGACATCGAGGTCCTCCGCGGCGTCGAGGACGGAAAGGCCTACCGGAAAGGCCTCAACAACACCACCACCGCCCACGATCTCGCGGTGCTGCTCGAGGCGAGCAGCGCGCAACCGGAGATCGTCGAGCTGCTGGCGCGGCAGGAGTTCAACGAAGGCATTCCCGCCGGGCTGCCGGCGGGCACGAAGGTGGCGCACAAGACCGGCGACATCGACCGCATCTATCACGACGCGGCGCTGGTCTATCCGCGCGGGCGAAAGCCCTACGTGCTGGTGGTCATGACCCGCGGCTTCGAGAAGCTCGAACAGGGCGCGGCCGCGGTGCGCGAGATCTCGCGTACGGTGTGGAAGTCGGTGGTGGAGGGGCCTCGGTAGTCAGCGCCGGCGGTCGAGCTCGATGCCGAAGATCGACTCCAGCGCGGAGTCGGCGATCTCCTGCTTGCCGAGGCGCTGCGGGACGCTCTTCGCGACCAGGTCGTCGAGCGAGAGGCTGCGCAGCGTGAAGAACGTCTCCGGCGCCTTGTCGAACCGCGCGCCGACGCCGTAGAGGACGGCGGCGACGTGCTTGCACATCACGGCAGCGTCGGGGCAGGAGCAGAAGAGGTCGATCTCGGCAGGCGCCGGAAACAGCCCCGATCCGCGGTCGGCGAACGCGTCGAGCAGCGACTGCGGGACCTGGCCCCGCAGCAGCGAGACCGCCGAGTCGATCTGGCCGCGGCACTGGCCCGTGAGCTTTTTCTCCCGTGATTTCGAGAGCTTGCCGATCCGGATCTGGACCTCGTAGAGCGAGCTCCCGGCGACCAGCGCGTCGATCCGGCCGGGAGCGATGCGCAGGTCGATCACCGAACCGTTGCGCACGTACGTCCGTCCCCGCGGCAGCCGATTGGCGAAGTCGCTGTACGACTCGAGGTTGTCGCACCAGGCCTTGCCCCAGAAGGAGGAGGCGATCTTCCGCCCGTCGAGCGCGATCGGCTGCAGCTTGCGGCCGCGCTTCGCCAGCTTGCGGGCCTGCGCGAGCGCCTTCGCCCGCCGCTCGGCGACCGGGACGTACTCGGGGAATGCGCCGAATCGCCAGGGCATCGGCGTCATTCCTCCAGCGCGCTCGCGAGATCGAGCGCGACCGTCTTCAAAAGATCGGCGTCGCTCATCTCGGTCAAGCGCGCTTCGGCCGAGCCCTCGAGCAGCTCGCCGGCGACGGCCTTCTTCTTGTGGAGCACCTCGTCGATCTTTTCCTCCACCGTTCCGCGGCAGACGAACTTGTGGACCAGGACATTTTTACACTGTCCGATGCGGAAGGCGCGATCGGTGGCCTGGTCCTCGACGGCCGGGTTCCACCAGCGGTCGAAGTGGATCACGTGCGAGGCGGCGGTCAGGTTGAGTCCGGTGCCGCCCGCCTTGGTGGAAAGGACGAAGAACGGCGCCGGCCCTGCCTGGAACTCGTCGACCAGCTTCTGCCGCTGCTTGACCGGCGTGTCGCCGTGGAGGACCAGGCCGCTCGCGCCGAACACGCCCGCCAGATGTTCGGCGAGCGGCTCGGTCATCTCGCGGAACTGCGTGAAAACAAGGGCTTTTTCCTGGCGCGACGCGATCTCTTCCGCGATCGCCGTCAGCCGGCCGAACTTGCCGCTCGCCGCCGGCTCGAACGCGCCGTCGCGCAGCCAGTGCGACGGGTGGTTGCAGATCTGCTTGAGCCGCATCAGCGACGCGAGCACCGCGCCGCGCCGCTCGATTCCGGCGACGGTGGCGAGGGTCCGCTTGAGGTCGTCGATCGCCTGCTGGTAGAGGGCCGCCTGCTGCCGGCTCAAGCCGCAGAAGGCGGTGACTTCGGTCTTTTCCGGCAGGTCGCGGATGATCGCCTTGTCGGTCTTGAGCCGCCGCAACAGGTACGGGCGGATGAGCTCGCGCAGGGGCCCGTAGCCGCGCCCGTCGAGGCCTTTCACGAACCGGCCGAACGACTTGGCGGAGCCGAGCAGGCCCGGGTTCAGGAAATCGAAGATCGACCAGAGATCGAGTGGGCGGTTCTCCACCGGCGTTCCGGTCAGCGCGATGCGGACGCGCGACTTGAGCCCCTTCACCGCGCGCGTCTGCCGCGCGGTGGGGTTCTTGATCGCCTGAGCTTCGTCGACGATCACCGCGTCCCACTCGGTCGAAAGCGTCCAATCGAGGCGCGACACCCCGGCGTAGGTCACGATCACCAGGTCGAAGCCGGCCGGATCGACTTCGACGCCGTGTCCCGACGCGTGCGCGACGTGGACCCGCAGGCCCGGGGCGAAGCGCGCGATCTCCGCCGCCCAGTTGCCGAGCAGCGACGCGGGCGCGACGAGCAGGCTCGGCGCCTGGCGCTTGCGGGCGAGCAGGAACGCGAGGACCTGGATCGTCTTGCCGAGGCCCATGTCGTCGGCGAGGCAGACCCCGAGCTGGAGGCCGGCGGCGAACGAGAGCCAGCGCGCGCCGATCTCCTGGTACGGGCGCAGCTCGCCCTGAAGACCGCGGGCCTGGAATGCGCCGTCGGGCGAGCGGAGCTCGTCGAGCGCCTTGCGCAGCCACGGACCCGCCGAGACCTTCGACCACTGGGCGACGTCGGGCGGAGGAGGGCCGTCCTCGGGGGCGCCGGCGAGAAGACGCATCGCTTCCCGCAGCGAGAGCTCGCCCTCGGCGGCGGCCTCCCAGTGGGCGAGAACGCTCTCCAGCTTCTCGCGGTCGAGCTCGACCCATCGGCCGCGGACCAGGACGAGATTGCCTTGTGATTCTCGTAACTTGCGCCACTCGACCGCGTTCAGCGGCGCGCCGTCCATCGCCAGGCGGACGTCGAAATCGACCAGCGCTTCGAGGCCGAGCTCGGTGGGCGGCTTGTCGCCGACCGTCACCTCGACCGAGACGCGCGAGCGCTTCTTCCACCAGTCGGGGACGCGAACGACGATGCCGGCTTCCTCGAGAGCGGGCACTTCGAGCAGGAACCGGTGGGCTTCGTCCGCGCTCCAGGCGAGCGTTCCGTAGACGCGGCCGTCGCCGACGAGATCCTTCACCAGCCCGCTTCGCTGGGCCGCGCGCTGAACCGGCAAGAGGAGAGCGAGCAGGGCCGCCTTGTCGCCGGCGAAATCCCGCAGCGCGAGGGCGAGCGGCCGATGCTGCGCCTCGGCCTTTTTCGACAGGCGGGTCGTGTAGGTGGCGAGGAACGCGAACGGCCGTTCCGAATCGGCTTTGTTTTCAGCGAGATGGAAGACGATTCGACCGACGACGTTCCACGCCGGGTTGCGCTCGCCGAGCCAGCCGGCGAGATCGTCTCCCTCGAGATCGGCTTCCAACGCGCGATCGAGATCGCGCCACAGATCGTGGAGGACCGCCGCGGTCAGGTACTCACCGCCGGCGATCGGAGGCGCTGACGCCGCGCGCCTCTCCAGCTCGTCGGCCGGGGGAACAGGCGAGCGCTGCCGGCAGACCGCGCTCAGGTAGAGCGCGCCCAAGTCGCGAAAGAAGCCCAGCGAAGGGGGCAGGGGCTCGCCCGGATGGCGGGCGGCGAGCTGCAACAGCGCGTACGCCGGACCAAGCTCGAGATCGGCGAGAAACGCGCGCGCGACGGGGCCGGCGACGATCTCGGCCGGGTGCGGATCGAGGCGCACGTCGCCCGTCGGGCGGACGGCGAGCGCAAGCGGAATTGCGGCCTCCGCGTTCATCAATCCCAACATTTCCTTGAATTCACCGCTCTGCCTCGCCGCGCACTTGGTCGATCCGGCGCCTGCGGCGCCTCCACCAAGCGGGAGCTCGCTCCCCCCTGGACCCCCAACTGAAACCCTCAGCTCATCGAGCGCTGGGAGTAATAACACGCCCGGCCGACATTACCGTCCGATGACGAGGTTGTGGACGACGAGGGTCCGGTCGCCATCCTGTACCGGGCAGGCCTCGGCCGGCCTCGCTCCCAGCAGCGCTTTTCCCTCGGCGGGGACGCCCGGCGACTGGTCCCAGAGGGTGATCTCGATCGGACCGTCGCCCTCGAGGTCCATCTCGAGCGGAACGCCCTCCGGGGTCATCGTCTCCCAACGAAGGTCGATCATCCCCGGCATCGCCAGCGGCGACCGCGCAATCCGGTTCTTCGCGGTCAGCGCCAAAGGGCTCTGGCCGTCGAGACGGATGGCGCGGACGCGGCCCTCGGGCGCGACCACGCCGGCCCTCGCCGCGCCGCGCGGCGAGACGAGCGTCGCCCGCAGCGTCCCGCTCTCGATGCGCGCGCCCGTAAGGCGCGGCGGCTCGATCACGACGGCGGCCGCGGGTGCGACGAACGCTTTGTACCGGGGGAGCCAGCCGAGCGGCGCTTCCGGCTTCTCCCCGAATTGCGCCGCCGCCCGGAAGCTCGGCTCGAGAGAGGATGTTCCTTCCACGACCCAGCGCGCTTTTCCTTCGTCGACCAGCAGGACGAGGTTTTCGTGCTTCGGGTTGTCGCGCGAGAAGGCCGGCGCGAGGGCGGCGGCAACCGCGAGGGCGACCGAAGCCGCCGCGGCCGGGATCGCGACCGCGCGCGCGAACACGCCCTCCGCGGCCGCGAGGACGAGGGTGAAGAGGATCGCGAAAACCGTGGCCGATACCGGCAGAAGGGCGGCCCCCATCGCGTCGTACAGCAGCCACGCGATCGGCAGCAGCAGCACGGCGGCGACGAGACCCGGCGCCGCGACCGCCGCCGGCCACCAGCTACGGCGGCGTGACGCGGCGATGCCGAGAATTCCCGCGACCAGCGAAGGCAGGACGACGACGTAGCTGACC
>JAIVGS010000179.1 GCA_020201435.1 Myxococcales bacterium | reverse complement strand
AGAGGAGGGTGGGGCCGTCGCTGAGCGCGATCGTCGCGAACCCCTCGTCCGCCAAAGTGTCGACGACGGCCTCGCGGAGGTCGGCGTCGTCGTCGACGACGACGATCGGGCACTCAGCGGCCGTCATGCCCGTCGTCGACCGGCAGCGTCATGGTGAACGTCGTCCCCCGTCCGGCCTCGCTCTCGACCTCGATGCGGCCGCCGCTCGCCTCCACCACCTGGCGCGCGATCCAGAGGCCGAGGCCGATGCCGCCGTACTCCCTCGCCCCTGCCCCGCGCTCGAAACGCTCGAAGATCCGTTGCTGCTCCGCGACGGGAATGCCGATCCCCTGATCGACGACGCGCAGCACCGCGGTCGCGCCGTCGAGCCCCAGGCGCACCGCGACCGGCTTGCCGCGGCCGTACTTGATCGCGTTGCTGATCAGGTTGGTCACCGCCTGGTCGAGCCGCGCGCGATCCCAGACGCCCACCACCGCGGCTGGAGCGGAGAAGTCGACCGCGCTTCCGGCCTCGGCCACCTGGTCGGCGTGGCGATCGACGACCTCGCGCACCAGCTGCACCAGATCGACGCGCTCGCGCTCCAGGGCGAGGCGGCCCGACTGGATCCGCGACACGTCGAGCAGCTCGTCGACCAGCTTCTGGAGCCTGGTGACGGCGATCGAAGCCTTCCCGAGGCGTTCGACGAAGCGCGGCGCCGCGCCCTCCTTGCGCGCCAGCCGCTCGACGCCCTGGACGTGCATCAGCATCGCCGCGAGCGGCGTCCGCAGCTCGTGGCCGGCGATCGAGAGAAAATCGTCGCGGACCTGGATCGCCTCGCGCAGCGCCGCTTCGGCGCGCTTGCGGGCGGTGATGTCGCGGGTGATGATCAGCGCCAGCACCTGCTTGCCGGTCTCATCGCGGACCGGTGCGCCGCTGAACGAGATGTACCACTCCTCGCCTGTGTCTTTCCGCCGGCCGCGGACCTCGAGGTCGGTCAACGTCTCACCTCGGAGCACCCTCGCCCCCGGCCGATTCTCGGGGGCGATCGGTTGCCCGTCGAGCCCGAACAGCTCGAATTCCCGGCTGATGCGGCCGATGTCGCGCTTGAGCTCGTCGCCCCCGGCATACCCGATCATGCCCGCCTGCGCGTCGTTTGCCAGGACCACGCTGCCGGACATGTCGAGGACGACGACGCCCTCGCTCATCGCCATCAGCGTGGCCTCGAGCTGGGCGCGGTTCGCATTCGCCTCGGCGCGGGCGCGGGCCTCGGCCTTGAAGAGCAGCGCGTTGTCGAGGGCCACGCCCGCGCGCCGGCCGAGCTCCTCGGCGAGCGAGATGTCGGCCTCGGTGTAGTCGCGTCCCGACTCTGCCATCCCGAACGTCACCGCTCCCAGGGTGCGCCCGCGCGCGACCAGCGGCACGGTCACCGACGACCGTGGCGCGAGCTGGCGCACGATCTCGGTGTACTCGTCCCCCCGGGTCACCGCCCGCAGCGCCGCTTCGCGGCTTCGGCGACCCTGCGGATCGCGCCTCCCTCCTCGACCACGTCGACGACGCAATTGTCACCCAGCTCCGGCACCACCAGCCGGGCCACCGCCTGGAGGGTCACCTCGTAGTCGAGGTTGCGGCCCAGCACGATGCCGGCATGGGCGAGGAATTTCATCCGCAAAAGGCCCGCCTCGGAAGCGGCGCGCGCGGCGCGTTCCTCGGCCAGCCGCCGGGCATCCTCTTCGGCCTTCTTGCGGGCGGTGAGGTCGCGGGTGACTTTGCCGAATCCGTAGAGCTTGCCGGACTTGTCGCGCAGCGCGGTGAGCACGACGTTGGCCCAGAAGCGCGAGCCGTCGCGGCGCACCCGCCATCCTTCGTCCTCCACTCGCCCTTCCGCCGCCGCGCGCGAGAGCAGGTACTGCGGGCGGCCGGCTCGGATGTCCTCGGAGGTGTAGAAGATGGAGAAGTGCTGCCCGATCGCCTCCTCGGGCCGGTAGCCCTTGAAGCGTTCGGCACCGGGGTTCCAGGTCTCGATCACGCCGGTCGGATCGAGAAGGAAGATCGCGTAGTCCTGCACGTTCTCGATCAGCAGCCGTAGCGCGTCGGCGTGGCGCTCGCCGGCCGGCAGCCGGCTCCCGTCGGCCGCATCGCCGACAAACCGCGTGAAGCAACGGGTGTGGACGAACCGCCTCTGCTCGTCGAACAGCGCGCTCGAGGTGATCGCCACCTCCCGGCACGATCCGTCCTTGCAGAGCAGCCGGGCCCGGTAGTCCGTGATCCGGTCGCCGCACTTGAGCCGGGCAAGGATGTCGGTCAGCACGTCTGCGTCGGCGTGAAACTCGCCGATGTTGTGGCCGATGTACTCCTCGGGGCGGTAGCCGAGCGGTTCGTAGTCGGCCGCGTTGGCCCACAGGATCGTTCCGTCGTCCGCGACCCAGTGCAGCCCGATCGCCGCGGTCTCGACGAAGTCTTGCAGCTCGTTGGACGGCGCGTGCGTCACCTCGGCGTACGGACCGGACACGCAACTCCTTTTCCCGCGTCGTGCCCCGGAAGCCCACCGCCTTCCGGCGCAATTGTCGCGAGTTGTGCAATTTAACCGCGCTACCGTCGACTTGCAGTCGATTCCGTAGTCGGGCGCTGGAATGTTCAGCCTGCCCGCGCGTTGAGCCGCCATGTGGGCGCTCCTCGCACTGACCCTCCTCCCCGGTCGAGAAAAGATCCCCGGCGCCGAGGTTTTTTCCGCCACTATGCAGGGACTGCACGTCGTCGTGACCAGGCCGCGCGCCACCGGAAAGGTCCCCATTCTCTTCGAGGTGGCCTGGCTGTCGTGCGATTCGGTCGAGCAACCGAAAGGCCCTGAAGACGGCTTCACGCAGCTCATCTGGGATCTCGCCGCGCATTACGCGACGTTCCGCGTCGACAAGCCCGAGCCGTGCTCGGAGCTCGACTTCGATCACGAGCTGGCCGCATACCGCACCGCATTCGCGTCGCTCAAAGAGCTCGACTTCGTCGATCGCGTCTACATCGTCGGCTTCTCGAACGGCGGCGGCATCGCGCCGCTCGTCACCGACAAGGCCGCCGGCTACCTCGTCTTCAGCGGCTGGTACAAGACGTGGCTCGAGCACATGCTCGAGCACGAGCGGCGGCGGATGCACATAACCGGCGTTTCCGAAGCAGAGCTGAACGACAAAATGAAGCAGTACGCGACCTTCTACGATCTCTACCTGAACGGCCGCCAGACGCCCGGCGCGGTCCTGAAAAACCACCCCCAATTCAAGCCGCTGTGGAGCGACGAGCCCGCCCGGCAGTACGGCCGGCCGGCAGCGTTCTACTGGCAGCTGCAGTCGCTGAACCTCGGGCGCGCATGGTCGGCGGTCGATGCGCCGGCGCTGCTCGTGCACGGCTCCGACGACTGGATCATGAGCGCCGACGACTTCGCGCTGCTCGCCGCCGCGTTGAACGCTCGCAACCCGGGGAGCGCCGAGTTCATCGAGTGGCGCGGCCTCGATCACGGCCTCTACACGCGCGGGAAGAAGGCCGACCCCGCGCTCACCGAAAAAGTCGTTACCTGGGTTCGCGCGCATTGACGTACGCTGCCGGCGTGCGTTGCTGCGTCCTCATCCTCGCGATCGCCTGTGGGGGCGCGCCGCTCGACGCGCAAGGCAACGTCGGCTCGACCTCGTTCGCATCGGTTGCAACAGTCGGCACCCTGGATTCGCGCGAGACGGTGCTCCTCTTCTCGGACATCCCGATCACCTGCGCGGATCTGGCGGCCGGCGGAACCCTCCATCAACCGGCCGACGTGCTCTACGTGCTCCTCTGGGATGTTTCGGGGACCGACCAGTCTCCGGCCACGTTCACGAACGCGTACGGCATCGGCAGCAACGGCCCGTCGGTCTCGAAAGCGACGTTCATGCGCTGGACCGACTCGTGCACGGTCGGCGACCAGACCGAGGCGACCACCGGCACCGTCCAGATCACCTCGATCACCGTCGGACGCATGGCTGGCAATTTCACGTTCGGTTTCCCGAACGGCCTGTTGTACGGGCACTTCGACGTCGAGATGTGCCCACCGCTCGCGGAGACGGGAACGCCGCTCTGCTTCTAGGCGATCTGACGCGCCGCGGATTCCTCCGGGATGCCGTCGAGGTAGACCACGCGGTTCTGCGGCTGCGCCGGAATGCGCGCGCCCGGCGTGAGGATTCCGGCGAAGTTCAACGGGTCGCACGCGCTCAGCGAAATCCGCTCGCCGTCTTTCGCGAGGCGACGGACGGCGCGCAGCGCGTCGACCGCTTCCGGCAGCGCGAACTGCTCGCCCGAGAAGGCCTGCGCGAATCGCCCGCCGCGGATCTCGCCGCGCGCCTCGAGCTTGCGATAGACCTGCAGCAGCTCACGCCACGGCGGCGCCTTCGGTTCGCGCGCGAGCAGATCCCGAAAGACGATCCCGTACCGGCGCAGATATTGACGCGAGAGCGGCTCGACGAACTCGGCCTTGTGCGTCGCCGCGCGCAGCAGCGACCAGCGCCCGGAGCCGCCCGGCGCTTTCGAATCGAGCAGCGACCGCAGTGCGGCAAAACCGTCGCAGGTGACGCGGCCGCTCGAGACCAGCTCCCAGAGCGTCTCGTACAGCTCGCGTTTTTCGAACCCGAGCTGCGACTTGAGCTCGTGCGGGAAGAGCGCGCCGCGCTGCTCGAGCAGCGCGAGGAGAAGCCGCGCCCGCTCGCCGAGCGGCTCGGGCGTCCCGCGCGTTGCCTCCAGCAGCCACTCGGAATCCTCGCGCCGGAAGAGCGCGATCGGCGTCGCGCGCCCCGGCGGCATGCGCCGCGGCGATTCGTCCGAGCAGGCGAGCCGTCCCCAGGCGATCTCGCCGGACAGGCACAGTTGATCGAGCAGCGCACGATCGTAGCGACCGATGCGCGCCGGCAGGATCTCGCTCTCCCACGCGCCCACCGCGGCCTGGAACCCTTGGAGCTGCGCGAGGACCTCGCTCAATC
>JAIVGS010000245.1 GCA_020201435.1 Myxococcales bacterium | reverse complement strand
CACGCGGCCAGCGTCTATCCCGAGCATGACCTGTTCGTGCAGAAGGTCCGTCTCGAGAACAACCTGCGGTACCTCGTCGGCGAAGAGCTGATCAACTACCTGGGCTCCGATTACACGAACGAGTGATCCTCACGGCACTGCTGCTGTCGGCGGGTCTTTCGCTGCGCGACGTTCAGGAACGCGCGCGAACGAACGACCCGCGCGTCCAGCAGGCGATCGCGCAGCTGCAGAACGCGCAGGGCAAGCGAGACGAAGCGCACGCAATGTGGTTTCCGCAGATCGAATCGACCGGCTACGTCGGCGGGCCGACCCCGGAGCACTATCTCAAGGGCGGCTCGAACGATCCGGATCCGACCGGTCCGTTCGAGACGCTGCACCGCTGCACTTTCTGCGGACAGCTCGGCGTGGTCCTCCACGCGGACGTGCAGGCGATCCTGCCGCTCTGGACGTTCGGCAAGATCGACGCCGGCAAGAGCGCGACCGCGCACCTGGTCGGAGCGACCGAGGCGCTCCTGCAGCGGGCGCGCGATCAGGCGTCCTACGACGCGGCGCGCGCGTACTGGGGTTACCAGACGGCGCGCAACGCGCAGGACGCGCTGCAGAAGATCCGCAGCCGGATCGAGGACGCGCGCAAGACCGCCGACAAGCTGCTCCAGGGCGAGAGCGAGCAGATCACCAAGGCCGACCGACTGAAGATCGATTATCTCGCCGAAGAGATCGAAGCCAACGGCGCGGCCGCGATCAAGAACCGCGATCTCGCGATCACCGGGATGCGTTCGCTGCTCGCTTTGAAACCCGAGGAGCCGCTGGAAGTGCTCCAGGAGGCGCTGCCCGAGCCGCCGCTGCAGCCGGCGCTGGAGGCGGTGCTCTCGCGCGCTCTCGAGCGGCGGCCCGAAGTTCGCGCGACGGAAGAGGCGGTCAAGGCGCGGATGGCGCAGGTCGATCTGGAGACGGCGCGCCTGTGGCCGGACATCGGGCTCGTCGGCGGCGCCCGGTTCACGGAGACCACGAACGCGTCGAATCCGCCCTCGCCGTTCGTTGCCAATCCGTACCACGAGCTGAGCGGGTACGTGGCCCTCGGTTTTCGCGGCACGTTCGACGTCCCGCAAAAGCTCGCGCGCCGGCGGCAGGCGCAGGCCGATCTCGCCGAAGCCCTCGCCATGCGGCGCGGCGCGGAGCAGCTGGTGCGCCTCGAGGTCTCGCAGGCCCTCGGCGATCTCGCCGAGGCGCGCGTCAAGGTCGATCGCTACACGAAGGAGACCGCGATCGGAAAGCAGCTCGCCACCCAGGCGGGCGTCGCGTTCGACTCCGGGCTCGGCGAGGCCCGCGAGCTGCTCGAGGACACCCTGCTCTTCGCACGCGCCGACGGAGCGCGGCTGGAAGCGCTCTACAATGTGCAGCTGGCGTGGGCAGCGCTGGAAAAAGCGGCCGGCGGGCCGTTACAGTAAGGCCATGATCCTCGCTCTCTTGTTGGCGGTGGTGCAGGCATGTTCGGCGTCGGCGGCGGTCGAACGCGCGCAGGAGCGCGTGCGCAAGGACCTGAACGCGTGGTTCAAGGCGGAGGGTCCGGCGAAACAGAAAGCGCGCGAGCAGGCGCGGGCGGCCGTCGGCGAGCTGATCGACTTCGAGACCCTCGCCCGCAGCACGCTCGGCAGGAAGTGGTCCGATCTTTCGGCGAAGGATCGGGCGCGCTACACCGAAGCGCTGCGCGGCGCGATGGAAGCGAACTACCTCTCCAAGATGCGGCAGGGGAAGAGCCAGGACGTCGACAAGGTGAAGAGCCAGGTGGTCGGCGAGGAGAAACAGGGCGACCGGACGCTGGTCAAGACCAAGGTCGTCGCCGGCGAGGATACGGCGGCGATCGACTACGTGATGCAAAGAGCGCCCCGAGGCTGGCGAGCGGTGGACGTGCTCACCGAGGGCGTCTCGCTGGCGGAGACGTACCGCGACCAGGTTTCGAGATTGATGGCGAAGAAGAACTTCGAAGCGGTGATCACCGCCCTCGACAAGAAGCGCAAAGCGCTCGAAGCGGAGTAGAATCGCCTCCCTATGTATCGCTACTTCGCGTACGGATCGGCGCTGTCGAAACGGCACATCGGCGAGTGGGCGGCGGAGCACGGCGTGGACGCGCGGCTTTTCGCGCGCGGCGCCCCGGCGGTGCTGCGCGGGTACAGGCTGGTCTTCGACGTCGAGAGCCGCTTCTGGGGCGGACGCGTCGCGAACCTCGCCGAGGACAAGGACGGCGCCGTGCACGGCGTGCTGTTCGAGATTCCACCGCCGGCGAAGGAGGCCGTGCTGCGGAAGGAAGGCGTGCCGACCGGGTTGTCGCAGGAGATCGAGGTCTCGGTCGAAACCGCCGACGGGCCCGTTTCCGCCAAGGCATTCGTCGCTCGGCCCGAAAAGAGGGGCGAGCCGGGCGCCGCGAGCGGGCGTCTGTTGGAGTACCTGATCGAGGGCGCGCAGGAACGCGGGTTGCCGGAGAGCTGGATCGGCGAGCTGCGCAAGCAGAGCTCGACGCCGCCGCAGCCCAAACCCGGCCCCGTCGGGCTCAAGATCGACCAGAAGCGCTGAAATCGATCACTGCAGGGAGCATTGATTCGCGAGCTGATCCGGGGTCGCCCCCTGCGGGCGGGCGATGGTGTGGCTCGGCGGCGGCGCGATCCCCTGCTCGACCCACAGCGCGAGCGCGTCGAGGGCGGCGCGCGCACACGGCAGGATCGGACGCAGCACGGTATCGCCGTAGGAATCGACGCCGGCGTGATCGTCGTACTGCGGATCGACGTGGTTGCCGCCCTGCACGACGTAGTAGCGATAACGCTGCGATCGGTGCTGCTGCGCGACGAGCTGCGCGTAGAGATCGGAATCGGTCTTGATCGGGAGCAGCGAATCCTGATCGCCGTGCACGGTGATCATCGGATGCTGGAGGTCGCCGGTGTTCGCGACCGCTGCGAGCCGGCTCGCCAGCGCCGGATTCTGCGCCAGTCGCAACGAGAAGTCGTATGCCGCGTCGACGTCGTCGGGCTGCACGACTTCGGCGGGCGGCGAAATGCAGGCGGGACCGATTCCACTACAAGTATAGTTGGTATACTCAGGGTCGAATTCGAGCCGGTAGATCTTCTGCGTCAGGCCCCAGTAGATGCCCCAGTGGTACGCCCAGAGCGGCTGCGACTGCGGGTTGAAGCCGACCGCGGCGAGCGCGTCCACCGACGATTGCACCCCGAGCACGTCGCCGGGGTACTGCGCGAGCGACGTCGGCAGGTACGAGAAGAGCGTCTCCCGCGTCGAAAAGAGGGTCCCTTCCCAGTCCATGCCGCCGTCGTACAGGCGCTGCTGGCCGTTGCCGTCGGCCTCGATCGCGCGCCGGGTCTGGTAGCCGCCGTTGGAAATTCCGGCTGCGTACGATCGCGTCACGGTCCCGAGCGTGCTCAACAGCGCCTTCGCGGCGGACGTCGCCTGCCGCATGCGCGAGGTCCACTCCTGCACCGCCGCGCCCGGCGACCACGATGCGCCGCCGACGCCCTGCCAGTAGAAGTTCGCGCCCATGTTGCCCTTGTCCTGCGAGACGTAGGCCCAACCTCTTTCGAGCGCGTAGTCGGAGAGGATGAAATCGCTTGCGAACGCGTCGCGGATACCGGGTGTGCCGGCGGTCAGCAGATGGCCATCCCAGTCGTCGGGGACGCGGATCACGAACTGCGCATCGTGATGGCAACCCGCGAAGCACGTCTGTCCGACAGCCGGCGGCGGCGTGCAGCCGGGGATGAACGGCGTGCCGTCCTTCGCCGTCAGGGCCGGCTCGGCCTGGAACGCGTCGCACGCATCGGGCCAGTAGCCGTCGATCTGGATGCCGCTCACCGGCGGCGCGGTCGGCGTCGAGTACTTCGAGTTCAAAGTACCGGAACCGGGCGGCGGAAAGCCCATGCCGGTCAGGCTCTGCGGATCGGTGTACGGATTGTTCGTGGTGGTCAGATCGGCGACGGCGTGACAGTCGATCCACTCGGCGCCCAGCAGCTGTCTCCACTGCGAAAGATCGGACGGGCACGCGATTGCCAGCAGGAGCGCGGTGACCATGCGCCGAAGCTAGCATCACGCGTATCCCCAACGGCGGCGGAGCGTCCATTCCATGCCCACCACCAGACACAAGAGGACCAGCACCTTCCAGTTGTCCCACAGCGGCACGCTGGTGCGCTGTCCGACCTCGACGCGCTCGGGATCGCGCCAGGGCAGGTTCGTCAGCGAGTCGCCCGGGTCGACCACGCGGCCGCGCGTCGCCGAGGCGATCGCCTGGAGCAGATCGGGCCGCGGCGTCGCCTCGATCAACTCGCGCGACGAGGGCGCGACGACGAATGCGTCCTCGGCTTCGCCGACCGCCGAACCGTCGGGACGGCGCGCGGTCACCGTCGCTTTGTACGCTCCGGGCGGAAGCGGCGGAAGGACGATGCGCGCGTTTCCGTCGGGCCCCGCGACCGCGGCGCCGGCTGGACGTGGAACCGGATCGTCCGCGGACGACTCGACCACCGCGATCTGCGCCCCCGCCGCCGCCCCGTAATCGCTCCCGCGGACCTGGACGTCGAGCGCCGGAGGCTCGCTGCCGGGCTCGAACGCCGGCCGCTCGGACGCGACCCGCATCGGCGTCAGCGCCGGATCGCGCACCAGCCAGCGGATCGCCGAATGCCAGAACGTCTCGTACGCGCGAGGTCCCTGTTGCTGGCCGGCGGCGACGAAGCTCCAGTACCACGAGGAATCGCTGAGCAGCGCCAGCACCCGCCCGCGGCCGGCCTCGCCGACGACCAGCACCGGCCGCCCCTCGCTGGAGCTGAGCAGGACCTGCGACCCCCCTTTCAAGGGTCCGGTGGTGTTCACGCCGGGAAGCTTCGGCAGCCGCGACCACGCGCTCTCGTTCTGCGGGCCGTTCGTCGCCAGCTCGGTCACCGGATGGCGCTTGCCGGAATCGGTGAGGTGCAGCTGCACCGGCGTCTCGTCGAGCGCTGTCGGACCAGGCGGGAACAGCGTGACCGGAAGGATCTCCTCGATCGGCGTACTCGCGTAGTCTCCGGCCGAGAAGCTCTGGTCGCCGCCGATCATCGCGAACGCACCGCCGTCGCGCACGTAGGCGGCGATGCCGTCGAGGTACTGCGACATGCGGTACGGCCGGTGGTTGAAGTTCTGGAAGATGACCAGGTCGAACGTCTTGAGCTGCTCCTGGAAGATCTCCTGCGTCGGAAACGGGATCAGCGACAGCTCGTCCTGCGAGCTGTGCGGGTCGTCGCCGGGAGTGCGCAAGATGAAAAACGAGATCAGGTCGACGTTCGGATCGCGCTTGAGCAGCTGCCGCAAGAAGCGCACGTCCCACGAGGGCCGGCCGACGACCAGCAGCACGCGGACCCGGTCGCGGATCACCTTGAGCACGAACGATTTCTGGTTGTTCTGCGCCAGCGCCTCGCCCTCGTAGACCGGCACGCTGACGGTGAAGGCGAATTTGCCGGTGCGATCGGGAACGAACGCGAGCTTCACGTCGTAGCGCGCCTGATCGCCGCCGACGCGGACCGCCTTCTGGGCGACCACCTGCCCTTCGCGCTTGAGCACCACCGGCACGTCGGTCGAGCCGAATCCGCGGGCGGTCACCGTGACGTCGACCGTCACCTGGTTGCGCACGAAGGCGAAATCGTCGACCGCGATCTTCTCGACGGCGAGGTCCTTGAGCGCCTGCGCGCCGATCGGGAGGGCGAAGACCGGCGCGTTGAGCTTGTGCAACTCCGCGGTTGCGGTTTGCGAGACGCCCTCGGAGAGCTCGGCGTTGTCGGCGCCGTCGGTCGCGACGAAGAGCCCTGCCAGCGGGCGGCCGCCGGTGCCCGCCGCCGCCGCGCCGGTCAAAGCGTTGAGGACGTCGGTCGAGGGGCCCTGTGGATCGGCGCTCAGGCGCGCGAGGTCCATCGGCTGCAGCTCCTTGTCGAAGCCGTAGACGTCGACCTGAAAGCGCGACGCGAGCTGCGCCAGATCGCGCTTGTGCGCTTGCGACCAGCGGATCATTTCCTCGGCGCGCGAGGGACCTGCGGGGGAAGCGGGGAATTTCATCGAGCGCGAGGTGTCGAAGAGGAGCGCGATGCGGGCGCGCACGCGGCTCTCCGAGCGCAGCTCGATGCCCGGTTCGAACAGCAGGATCAGGATCAGCAGGGCAGCGAGAAGCCGGAAGCCGAGCAGCGCGCGCCGCCGCAATCCGGCCGGCTCGCTGCGGAAACCCCGAAACGACAGCCACACCGCCGCGGCGAGCGTCGTCAGCGCCAGCGCCAGCACCCAGGCCGGCAGCGTCGACAGCGAAGTGATGCGCCAGGCGTTGTACGCAGTGCTACTCATCGGATCAGTTGAAATGCCCGCGAGATTTCGGGGGGTCCAGGGAGGAGCGCGCTCCCCCTTGGTGGAGGCGCCGAAGGCGCAGGATCGAAACTCGATCGGGGCCCGAGTCGAGCGGCACTAGATCCTCCGCCGCTTCATGATAAAAGGGATGTGGACCTGATCTTCCTTGTAGTCGAGGCACAGCGCGTACATCGCGATGTTGACGCCGAGCCGGATGCACTTTTCGCGCTGCAGCTCGCCGCCGGGAGAGACCTCGAATTCCCATGCGCCGAGGGCGTCGCGGGCGAGCGCGCCGACGAGGTCGTTGCCGGAGTAGAGCACCGCGACGCGGCCGCCGAGCTCGAGGCCTTCGAGATCGGGGGTGGCGGCGACGCGGCCGGCGGGTCCGTCGAGCAGGTAGAACGACTTGTAGACGACGTGCTCGCGCGGGATGCGTGCGAGCTGCGCGCCGGGGACGATCCGCGAGACCAGCAGCCGAGCCGACTGTTCGAACGGGCCGCCGCGGGCGCCGCTCGCGTCGTCGACGAGGAGAAAGCCGCCGTAGCTGAGGTAGCGCCGGAGCTCGGCGATCTCGTTCTCCGCCGGCGCGGGAAAGCCGGAATCCGACGAGAGCACCGCGAGCGGGTAGTAGAACAGCTCCGGGTCGGCGAACCCGATCGCCTTCACTACCGGTGAAGTCTCGATGCTGGTGCGCTTGGCGATCTCCCACGCCAGGCGCGAAAGGCCGTCGGGGCGCGGGTCCCATCGGCCGGCGTGGCGGACCTGCGCGAACGTGAAGCGGGCCTGGTCGCCGAATGCAAGAGCGCGCCCGGCAGCGAGCAGGACCGGAAGACCCAGGAATTGACGGCGCGAGAACATGAGGACGCCTGAACAGTAATGCAAGAACGCCGGAAAACCCCCTGAATTCCGGGAAAACGTTGAACCCGGCGGCAGTGTCGAGTACCTTCCGCGAACGCATGGCACAGAATACCCAGTCCGCGACCGCATCCCGCGCCACCGTCCCAGGCACGGCCAACGATGAGCCCGTCGCGCCGCCGCTGTTCACGCAGCCGTCGAAGCGCGAGTACATCCCCGACGCCAAGCGGGTCGGCGACGCCGCCCAGGCGCCTGAGCTGGCCAAGGGGCGCGCGCTGTTCGACGAAGGCGACTACGCCGGGGCCCGGGCCGAAGCGAAGCGCGTGCTCAAGGACAAGAACTCGACGCCGCAGGCGCGCATGGAAGCCGGCGACATCCTCGATCGGACCGACATCGACCACGGCCCGATCGCGACCGCCGTCGCTTTCGTGATCCTGCTCGGCCTGATGCTGATGTACTTCGGCGTCAACGGGAAGTAACGCTGCACGAGGCGCTCCAGGCGGCCCTCGACCGCACGCTCCACGCGCCGCTCTGGGTCGGTTACACGCTGCTCGCGCTGGCGGTGGTGATCACCGTCCCGGGTCGTCACGGCCAGCGGCCGCTCAATGCGGCCGTCCTCGGCGCCGCCGGAGCGTCGCTCGTCTTCTGGGGACTGAAAGGGCTTCATCCGTGGCTGCCGGGCGTCGCGGCCATCGTGGTCGGCGTCCTTCTCGCGCTCTTCGGCCTGGTCGCGGTCGGATGGGCCACCGCGTTCCTGCTCGGCGTCGTCTTCGCGACGGCGGGATCGGTCCTCGCGCATCTGCTGCACCTGTGGGTCGCGCCGATCGCGGTCCTCTTCCTCGGCTTCGGGCTCTTCGCCGGCATGACGAATCACCGCCGGCTGTCGGTGGTGCTGCCGCCGCTGTTCGCGGGTTTCTTCGCCGCCTGGGGAGCGGCGATCGCATGGGCGTCGAACCTGCGCGGAGCGAGACTGGTCAAGCTGCTCGACGTCGACTGGGTCCTCGGCGTGGCCGGCGTGCTCGCGTTCGCGCTGCTCGCGCTGTCATTCGAGCGCGAGCGTCGCCAGAAGCTGCGGTTGACCGCGCGCAGGCAGCGGATGGACGACGAAAAGCTCAAGGCCGAGCTCGCCGGCCGCCAGGCCAAGTACCAGCGGGCCATCGACCAGGCCAAGTCCTAAAGCTGCGTGATCTTCAGGTTGTCGAAATACGTGTCGTTCGACCAGCTCGAGAAACCGAAGCGATCGTGGCCGGTGCCGTTCAACGGCGCCGGATCGACCAGCTCCAGCGCCGGCGTGCCGTCGATCTCCCAGCGCAGCACGCCTGCTTTTCGCGTGACCACCATGTGGTACGTGTGGCCGCGCTCGACCTTCAGGTCGGCGCGTTTGACGACGAACGGCGTTTCCTTGTCGTAGTACTTGCCGTTGGTCATTTTCTCCAGATCGCGCCGCGCGCCCCACTCGACGAACGGCTCCCGAATCCAGTCGAAAAACTCGAGCTGCCGTGGATACGGCCGCGCCAGCGCCGCGAGCTGCGCGCGCATCTCGTCCTGGGTGAAGGCGTGCTCGTCGAGCTTCGCGATCCGAGACTCGCGGTTGTGCCAGGCGCCGAACAGGAACAGATAGCCGGTCGAGTGCGTGCGGCCGTCGCCGTACATCTCCCACTTGACGTCGCCGTCCGGCCCTTCGCTGCGGGTGTCGAACTCGACCCGGACGTCGGACGGCAGCCGCGCCTTCAGCCAGAGCGGATTGTTGCCGACGCCCGGCGAGTACACCTGCCCGTCGACGATGCGCCAGTGGCCGCCGTTCGACCACCAGACTTCGCCGAGCGTCGCGCGATCGAACTTGTCTTCGTACGGCACCGCTGCCGCCACCGCCGCGGCGCCGCGAAAGGCGTAATGGATGAACGGCAGCTGCACGGCGACGACGCACGCGGCCACCGGGATCGCGATCCGCGGCTGCAGCCAGGCGTGCTTCAACTTCACGGCTCCTCCGACTGCACCGAGAGCTGCGCGAAGTCGGGCAGCTCCTCGCGCAGGTAGTCCTTGAGACGCTCGGTGAGTCGCGCCTCGAGCTGCCGCGCCCGCTCGCGGGTCACTCCCCACAGGTCGCCGATCTGCTGCAGCGTCATCGGCTCGCGATCGTCGGGCGGGGCGATCCGGTTTTCGAAGAGGAACTTGTCCTTCTCGGCGGTCAGCGTCTTGCCGAACTGCGCCAGCTTCTCCTTGAAGATCCTGCGCAGCTCCTCGTTGGCGAGCTGCTCATCGATCGGCGCCGAAGGCTGCACCAGCCGATCGCCGTGCGTCTGCCGGGACTCGTCGCCGCTCGCGACCGGCGCGTCGAGCGAAAACTCGTCGTTGCCGAGGCGCTGATCCATCTCGCGCACGTCCTGCTCGCTGACGTCGAGCTTCTCGGCGAGCAGCGCCGGCGCCGCTTCGAATCCCTGCTGCAACAGCTTCTCCTGCTCCTTGCGGAGGTTGAAGAAGAGCTTGCGCTGCGCCTGCGTGGTTCCGAGCTTGACCATGCGCCAGTTGTCCATCAGGTAGCGCAGGATGTACGCCCGAATCCACCATGCGGCGTACGACGAAAGTTTCACCCCGCGGAACGGATCGTACTTCTGCACCGCGTGCATCAGGCCGACGTTTCCTTCCTGGATCAGATCGAGCAGGTTGAACGCGGCGCGCCGGTATTCGTGCGCGATCTTCACGACCAGGCGCAGATTCGCGGTCACCAGCTTGTACGCGATCTCCGGATCGTGCGTCTTTGCGAACTTGACCGCCAGCCGGTGCTCCTCTTCGCGCGAGAGCAGCGGATGCTTCGCGACTTCCGACATGTAGCGCTGCAGCGCGTCGACGCGCGCGAGATCGCGCTCGACGGGCACCGGCAGCGTGGTCTCCGCCGGCTCTTCGGGAACGGCCTCGGCCTCTTCGGGCTCCAGGACTTCCGGCTCGAGCGGCTTTTCTTCCCCGGTCTCGACGGGCTCTGCCGGCTTGGCGGGCGCCTTCTTGCGTGTCTTTCGCGCTTTGGGCTTCGGCGTCATCTAGGATCCGGCGAGAGGCGGTGCTATACAGGCTAACTTTTTGGCATTCAAGGCAACATGAGCGACTACGTTTCCAGCGTCGGATTCGCCGACCTGCCGCTGTCTTCCGAGCTGCGCAAAGGCATCGAAGAGCGGGGCTACGTCGAGCCCACGCCGGTGCAGGCGGCCGTGTTCGGTCCGATCATGGCCGGGCGCGACGTGATCTGCCGCAGCAAGACGGGCACCGGCAAGACCGCCGCCTTCGGCATCCCGCTGCTCGAGCGGATCCCCGCCGGGACGCGCAAAGCGAGCGCTCTGGTCCTCTGCAACACGCGCGAGCTGGCGCTGCAGGTCTCACAGGAGATCGAAGCGCTCGGCAAGTACAAGGATCTGCGCGTCATCGCCGTCTACGGCGGCGCGGGAATGGGTGAGCAGACCAACGCGCTCACCCACGGCGCGGAGGTGATCGTCGGCACTCCGGGCCGCGTCTACGATCACATCCGCCGCGGCAATCTCAAGCTGGAAGAGGCGCGCATCTGCGTCCTCGACGAGGCCGACGAGATGCTCAGCGCCGGTTTCTACGAGGAGGTGACCAAGATCCTCGACTACCTCCCCAACGACCGGCAGACGCTGCTCTTTTCGGCTACGGTCCCGCCCGACATCGAGCACCTGGCGCAGAAGTACCTGCGCGATCCGGAGACGATCCTGCTCTCCGGCGACGTCTTCACCGTCGAGCACATCCACAACGTGCTCTACCACCTCGTCGATCAGTACCCGAAGCCGCGCAACCTCCTCTACCTCATCGAACGGGAAGATCCCGAGGCGGCGATCGTCTTTTGCAACCTGCGCACCGACACCGAGCTGGTCGCGAACGTCCTCAACCGCAACGGGCTCGACGCCGAAATGCTCAACGGCGATCTCCCGCAGAAAGAGCGCGAGCGGGTGATGGCGAAAGTGAAGCGCGGCGAGGTGCGCTTCATGGTCGCGACCGACATCGCGGCGCGCGGAATCGACATCAGCGATCTGTCGCACGTACTCAACTACTCGCTGCCGGAAGATCCGGCGGTATACCTGCATCGCGTCGGTCGCACGGGCCGCATCGGCAAGAAGGGCACCGCGATCTCGCTCGTCTCCGGCGCCGAGCTCAACACGCTCGGTGTCCTGGAAAAGAAGTACGGCATCAAGTTCGAGGAGCGAAAGCTGCCGACGCCCGAGGAAGCGAAAGGCCTCTGGACCGACAAGCACGTCCGCGAGCTGCGAGAGGCGATGCAGGCGGGCAGCGCGTTCGAAGCGTTTCTGCCGCTCGCGCAGGAATTGATGGCGCGCGACGACGGCCGCGTGCTCTTCGCTTACGCCTTGAAATACTTCTTCACCCACCACCGGATGGAGAAGGCGCAGCTGCGGGCGGTGGGGGAGAAGCTGCTCGAGAGCCACCAGGTCGAGAAGGTCCAGAAGGAGCAGAAGCAGGCGCGGCGCAAGCGCGATCTCGATCACCGCCGGCCGCGGCTGGAGCCCGCGCCTCCGTCCGAGCCGAAAGTTGACCGGGTCAAGCTTTACGTGGAGCAGGGGTCGGAGCACGGCTGGGACGAAGCCGGCCTGAAAGCCGCGCTCGCCGAGCTCGCCGGCCAGCCGCCGGACACCGTCCTTGCCGCAGAGGTGAAAGCGCGTTACGCGTACGTGGTGGTCAGGCCGGAGGCGCGCGATGCGTACGTCGCGGTGAACGGCAAGCCCCTCAAGGACAAGCCGGTCCGCGTCGAAGTCGCGCGCCCGCGCCGCCGCTGATGAAACACGTCGCCCTTGCAGCAGCGATCGCGACCGCCGCGGGTCCGTCCGCGGCAGCGACGCTCTCGTATTACGGCGGTCCGGTGATCGAGAACGCCAAGGTCTACGTCGTCTGGTGGGGACCGGCGTCGCGGATCTCGCCGCTGGTCACCAACGGCTCGATGGCCGACTTCTTCAGCGGCCTCTTGAACAGCAGCTACGTCGACTGGCTCAACGAGTACGACACCGCCCTGGCCGCGCAGGGCGGGACGCGCGCCGGCACCACCGGGACGAACCAGCACATCGGCCGCGGCAATTTCGCCGGCGTCTTCGAGCTCGACGACGTTCCGCCCGGCGACGTCTCCGACGCGCAGGTCCAGAGCGCCCTGCTCGACGCGATCGCGAGAGGCGAGCTGCCGCCCGACGATCCCAACACCATCTACGGCATCTTCTTCCCGGCGGCGATGCACGTCGACAACAGCTGCCAGCGCGGCGGCTTCGAGGCGTACCACTACGCGACCGGCGGCGTGGTGAACGGCGGCGCGTACATGGTTTTCGCCGATTGCGCGTTCCCCTTGTTCGACGATTTCAGCACGGCTGCTTCGCACGAGCTGGCCGAGTCGATCACCGACCGGGTCCCCACTCCCGGCGACGTCCCCGACTATCCGCAAGCATGGAATGACTCGCAGGCATTCGAGATCGCCGACATCTGCGATCGGGCGCCGCTCTCGATCGCGACGACGCCGCTCGGCGTCTTCCCGGTGGAATCGCTCTGGGACGAGGTCGGCGGCGCGTGCGCGGTCAGGCACGCCTTCGCACAGGACTACAACGTCGGACTCGACCCGAACGTCGTCGACCTGCGCGCTGGACAGAGCGTCTCGATCGCGGTGCGCACCGCGAC
>JAIVGS010000347.1 GCA_020201435.1 Myxococcales bacterium | reverse complement strand
GCGCCGATCACCCCGAAGCGCGTCTTGACGTTCGCCTTCCCCGGGCGCGGATACGGCGTCGGCGCGACCGGATCCTCGGGATGCGCGGGATCGCCGAACCAGAGCTTCTCCACGCCGCGCGCGTCGGCCTCCTCGTACACCAGCCGCGTCGAATCGGCCGACCAGAGCCAGCCGGAAAAGCGGTCGAGCTCCTCCTGCGCGACGAACTCCGCCTCGGCATGCGTCAGCAGGTCGTTCGCGCCCGACGTGAGCTGGCGCGACTCGCCGGTCGCGAGGTCGGTGACCCACAGCTCGTGGGCGCGGACGAAGCCGAGCTTCTTTCCGTCGGGTGAGAGGTGCGGGTCGAAGAGCGCGTTGCCTTTGTCGTCCGGGCCGGCCACTTCTCGCGCGGCGCCGCCAGCGGTGGGCACGAGGTACGCGCGGCCGGAGAGCTCGAGCAGGACGAGCTTCCCGTCGCGCGACGGCTCGAACGAGGTGAACCCGCGCACCGTGACGCGCATCCGTTCGCGCCGCGCGCGTTCCTCGGGCGAGAGCGACTCGCGCGCGCCGTTCAGGACCTGCTCCGGGGTGATCAATTCTCGCACCGCACCGCTCGCGACGTCGAACGCGTACAGCCGCATTTCGGCGCTGCGGGGCGGCGAGCGGAGGAAGAGCACCGTGGCGCCGTCGGCGGTCAGCTTGACCGAGCTCGGCCGGCCGAGGCGAAAGCTGCGGGTCTCGGAGAGGTCCTTGAGGAACTTGAGGTCGGCGTCGTTCAGCGCCGCGACGAGCGAGAGGAGAGCGAGGAGCATGGCGGGCAGCTTATGCGAAAGCGAGTGGGCTGCCGCCTCCTCCCGGCCAGACGAGCGAGCGCAACCTGCAGGCGGGCACTAGGTTTGCCCCATGGGCGAGCCACACAGCCACGACGTTCGTCGACTGGGTGACTTCCTGCGTCATGAGCGCGGCGAAATCATCGCGCGCTGGGAGCACGAAGTCCGCCGGCTGCGGCCCGCCGAGTTCCTCTCGCGCCCGGTGCTGCTCGACCACATCCCGGATTTCGTCGATCAGCTCGCCGACTTCGTCAGCGACTCCCGCGAGCACCACGACATCCCCCCGCCGCACGAGTTTCCCGTGATCCACGCCCTCGAGCGGCTCGACCTCGGGTACGACCTGTCGGAAGTGGTCGCCGAGTACGCCATCCTCCGCGAGTGCATCACCACGCTCGCGCAGGGGCTCGGCTCGCCCTCGCTGCTCTCGGCGGAATTGCCCCGCCTGCACAAGGCGATCGACTCGGCGATCAGCGCGTCGGTGGTCCGCTATCACACCGCCCGCGAGCGCACGCTCAAGGCGCTCGACCGGATCTCGACTGCCGCGCTCAACGTCAAGAAGACCGCCGACGGCTTCCTCGGCGAGACACTCGACGCCTTGCTCGAGACGACGCCGGCGATCGACTCGGCGAGCATCCTCCTCGCGGAGGATGGGAAGCTGCGGGTCAAGGCCGCGGCCGGCCTCGCCCTCGATCCGGGCTCCGGGCAGTGCCTCGAACGAGGCGAGTGCTTCGCAGGGACGATCTGGCAGACGGGCCAGCCGGCGCTGGTCCGTGACGCGGAGAACGATCCGCGCGTCGTCACCGACATCATCCGGCGCCGCGGGACGCACGCGCTTTACGGCGCGCCGCTGCGGATCGGCGACGAGGTGATCGGCGTGGCGCTGATCGGCTCGTCCACCACCTACGAGTTCTCGCAGGAGGACCTGCTCCTGTTCCGGACGGCGGTGAACCGGGTGTCGCTGCTGGTCGCGCAAGCCCGGAAGGACGAGGCGATCCGGCGCCAGACGGCGCTCTACGAGAGCGTCGTCTCCGCCCTCGGCGACGTCGGGGAAGGTTACGCGGTCCTCGAGGAACAGCGGCTCGTCGTCGTGAATGACGCGCTGTGTCGAATCGTGGGACGGTCGGCGGAGGAGCTTTACGCGCTGCCGAGCGCGCTCGATCTGATCGTGCCGGAAGAGCGCGAGGGGCTGGCGGAATCGGCACAGCGCCGGTTGCGCGACGAGATTGCGGCGGGCGAGCGGATCGAGACGACCGTCGTCCACAAGGACGGGCGGCGCGTCGAGGTCGAGATCGGGATCAAGCCCAAGCCGACGGGGCGCGTAGTGGTCGTCGTGCACGACGTTTCCAGGCAGAAGGAGCTCGAGCGGCAGCGCGCGCTCCAGGCGGCGCGGCTCGCGACGGTGCTCCGGGTGCTGCCGGTCGGTGTCGTGATCGCCGAGGCGGCCTCGGGACGGATCACGCTCGGCAACGCGGAGGCCGAGCGCATCTGGGGCCGGATCGACTTCCCCGAATCGGTGAGCGAATCCCGGCTGTACGAGGGGTATTGGTCCGACGGGCGCCCGATCGCGGCCGGCGACAGGCCGATGACGCGCGCGATCGTCCACGGCGAGACGAGTCCGGCACAGGAGGTCCAGGTGGTCGCGGCCGACGGTACGCGGCGGACAGTCGAGCATCGGGCGGCGCCGATCCGCGACGACCGCGGGGAGGTCGTCGCCGGCGTGGTCACGCTCGTCGACATCACCGAGCGGAAGGGGATCGAGGAGGAATTGCGCGGCGCGCTCGCCTTCCGCGACCAGATCCTGAACATCCTTGCCCACGACCTGCGGCAGCCGCTCTCGGTGATCGCGGCCTGTGCCCAGATCATGCTGCGCAGGGGAGGGAACGAGCAAAACGAGGCGACGCTGATTCGGCAGCTGAGCAACGCGGATCGGATGGAGCGGCTGATCCGCGACCTGCTCGACTACGCGCGGGCACAGCGCGGGCAGGGCATCCCCATCGTCCGCAAGCATGTGGATTTGCACGCGATTCTACAGCTGGTGGTGGCGTCGATGGAGATGGTCCAGCCGGAGCGGAAGTTCTCGGTGACCTGGACCGGCGACTGCAGCGGCGAGTTCGATCCCGACCGGATCCAGCAGGTCTTCGCCAACCTCCTCGGCAACGCCGTCGTCTACAGCCCGAAAGGGACGCCGATCGACCTCGAGGTGCATTGCGATGCGGGCTTCGTGACGGCGAGCGTGCACAACGCCGGGGACCCGATTCCGGCGGACCGGATGGGGACGCTGTTCGAGCCGTTCCGGCGCGGGACGAGCAGCGCGAATCCGCAGGGGCTCGGCCTCGGCCTCTTCATCGTCGAGCGGATCGTCACTTCGCACGGCGGGAAGGTCACCGTCAGGTCCGAGGCGGGCTCGGGAACGACGTTCACCGTGCGGCTTCCAAAAAAAGGCTGACGGCCCCCTCGGCGTAGACGCGAGTGTCCCCAACGAGTGTCCCCAACGAGTGTCCCCAACTACTGCGCGGCGTTCGGTCTCGCGGGTTTGGCCTCGCTGTCGGCGGCGCCGGCGAAGCCGCGCTTGCGCATCAGCGCGGCGATGCCCGGGTCGCGGCCGCGGAAAGCGCGGTACTGGTCGGCCGGGTCCATGCTGTTGCCGCGGCTGAAGATGGTGTCGTGCAGGCGCTTCGCCACCTCTTTGTCGT
>JAIVGS010000066.1 GCA_020201435.1 Myxococcales bacterium | reverse complement strand
CCTGGAGCGAGTGGTCGGCCGCGAGGGCCGGATGACCGAGCGTGCCTCGCTCGGCGACGTCTCGGGATCGTGGAAGACGAGCGTCAACTCGATCAACGCGCTGATCGCCGACCTGGTCCAGCCCACCACCGAGGTGGCGCGCGTGCTGGTCGCGGTCGCGGAAGGCGACCTGACGCAGAAGATGGCCCTCGAGATCGAGGGCCAGCCGGTGAAGGGCGAGTTCCTCCGCATCGGCACCACCGTGAACGCGATGGTCGATCAGCTCTCGAGCTTCGCGGCGGAAGTGACCCGCGTCGCGCGCGAAGTCGGCACCGACGGAAAGCTGGGCGGACAGGCCGCCGTGCCGGAAGCCAGCGGAATCTGGCGCGATTTGACCGACAACGTGAACCGGATGGCGCTGAACCTGACCTCTCAGGTGCGCAACATCGCCGAAGTCTCGACCGCCGTCGCGCGCGGCGATCTGTCGAAGAAGATCACCGTCGACGCGCGCGGCGAAATCCTGCAGCTGAAGGACACCATCAACACGATGGTCGATCAGCTGAACTCGTTCGCCGGCGAAGTGACCCGCGTCGCGCGCGAAGTCGGCACTGAAGGAAAGCTCGGCGGCCAGGCGGAAGTGAAGGGCGTCAGCGGCGTCTGGAAGGACCTCACCGACAACGTGAACTTCATGGCCTCGAACCTGACCACCCAGGTGCGCGGCATCGTCAAGGTCGTCACCGCGGTCGCGAACGGAGACCTCTCGCAAAAACTGATCGTCGAGGCCAAGGGCGAGATCGCCGCGCTGGCCGACACGCTCAACAGCATGACCAAGACGCTCGGCATTTTCGCCGAGCAGGTCACTTCCGTCGCCCGCACCGTCGGCGTCGAAGGGAAGCTCGGCGCGCAGGCCGCGGTGCCCGGTGTCGCCGGAACGTGGAAGGACCTGACCGACAACGTCAACCTGCTCGCCAACAACCTCACCGCGCAGGTGCGCAACATCGCGGAGGTCACCACCGCGGTCGCGAACGGCGATCTGTCGAGGAAGATCACCGTCGACGCGAAGGGTGAAGTCCTCGAGCTGAAGAGCACGATCAACGGCATGGTCGAGCAGCTGCGATCGTTCGCCGGCGAGGTGACGCGCGTCGCGAAGGAAGTCGGCACCGACGGCAAGCTCGGCGGCCAGGCCGACGTGAAGGGCGTGTCCGGTGTCTGGAAAGACCTCACCGACAACGTGAACTTCATGGCGTCGAACCTGACCGGGCAGGTGCGCAACATCGCCAAGGTCACGACCGCGGTCGCGACCGGAGACCTGTCGCAGAAGATCACCGTCGACGTGAAGGGCGAGATGCTCGCGCTGAAGGACACCATCAACACGATGGTCGATCAGCTGAACTCGTTCGCGGCGGAGGTGACCCGCGTCGCCAAGGAAGTCGGCACCGAGGGCAAGCTGGGCGGGCAGGCCGACGTGAAGGGTGTCAGCGGCGTCTGGAAAGACCTCACCGACAACGTGAACTTCATGGCCTCCAACCTGACCACGCAGGTGCGCGGCATCGCGCGCGTGGTCACTGCCGTTGCAAACGGCGATCTGACGCAGCGGTTCAAGGTCGACGCGAAAGGCGAGATCGCGCAGCTCGCCGATACGATCAACAACATGACCGACACGCTCGGCGTCTTCGCCGAGCAGGTGACCGACGTCGCGCGCACCGTCGGCGTCGAAGGCAAGCTCGGCGCGCAGGCGGAAGTGCCGGGAGTCGCGGGCACGTGGAAGGACCTCACCGACAACGTGAATCTGTTGGCGAACAACCTCACCGCGCAGGTGCGCAACATCGCGGACGTGACGACTGCCGTCGCTCGCGGCGATCTGAGCAAGAAGATCACCGTCGACGCGCGCGGCGAGATCCTCGAGCTGAAGAGCACCGTGAACACCATGGTCGATCAGCTCAACACGTTCGCGAGCGAAGTGACTCGCGTCGCGCGCGAAGTCGGCACCGAAGGAAAGCTGGGAGGCCAGGCGGAAGTGAAGGGCGTCGGCGGCACCTGGAAGGACCTCACCGACAACGTGAACTTCATGGCCTCGAACCTGACCACCCAGGTGCGCGGGATCGTGAAAGTGGTCACCGCGGTCGCCAACGGCGATCTCACCGAGAACCTTCAGGTCAACGCCAAAGGCGAGATCGCCGCGCTCGGCGAGACGCTCAACAACATGACCAAGACGCTGGGCATCTTCGCCCAGCAGGTGATCAACGTCGCGCGCACCGTCGGCGTCGAGGGCAAGCTCGGCGCGCAGGCGGAAGTGCCGGGAGTCGCGGGCACCTGGAAGGACCTGACCGACAACGTCAATCTGATGGCGTCGAATCTGACGTCGCAGGTGCGCAACATCGCCGACGTCTCGACGGCGGTCGCGAACGGCGACCTGTCGAAGAAGATCACCGTCGACGTCAAGGGCGAGATCCTCGAGCTGAAGAACACCATCAACACGATGGTCGATCAGCTGAGAAGCTTCGCCGGCGAAGTGACGCGCGTCGCGAAGGAAGTGGGCACCGACGGAAAGCTCGGCGGCCAGGCCGACGTCAAGGGCGTCAGCGGCACCTGGAAGGACCTCACCGACAACGTCAACATCCTCGCCGGCAACCTGACCGACCAGGTGCGAAACATCGCCAAAGTCACCACCGCGGTCGCGAACGGCGACCTGTCGCAGAAGATCACCGTCGACGCGAAGGGCGAGATCCTCGCGCTCAAGAACACCATCAACACGATGGTCGATCAGCTGCGGTCTTTCGCGAGCGAGGTCACGCGGGTCGCGAAGCAGGTCGGCACCGAAGGAAAACTCGGCGCGCAGGCGGAAGTGCCCGGAGTCGCCGGCACCTGGAAGGACCTGACCGACAACGTCAACGTCCTGGCAGGGAATCTCACACAACAGGTCAGGAACATCGCCAAAGTCACGACCGCGGTCGCGAACGGAGACCTGAGCCAGAAGATCTCCGTCGAAGCGCGCGGCGAGATCCTCGAGCTGAAAGACACCATCAACATCATGGTCGATCAGCTGAGAAGCTTCGCGTCCGAAGTCACGCGCGTCGCCCGCGAAGTCGGCACCGACGGAAAGCTCGGCGGCCAGGCCGACGTCCGCGGCGTCAGCGGCGTCTGGAAGGACCTCACCGACAACGTGAACTTCATGGCCGCGAACCTCACGTCGCAAGTGCGCAACATCGCGAAAGTGACGACCGCGGTCGCGAACGGAGACCTGTCGCAGAAGATCACCGTCGACGTGAAGGGCGAGATCCTCGAGCTGAAGGCCACCATCAACACCATGGTCGATCAGCTGAATGCCTTTGCCTCCGAAGTGACCCGCGTCGCCCGCGAAGTCGGCACCGAGGGAAAGCTGGGCGGACAGGCCGAAGTCCCCGGAGTTGCCGGCGTCTGGAAGGCGCTGACCGACAACGTCAACTTCATGGCCCGCAACCTCACCGCGCAGGTGCGCGGCATCGGCAAGGTGGTGACCGCGGTCGCGAACGGCGATCTGTCGCAGAAGCTGACCGTCGACGCGAAGGGCGAAGTCGCCGCGCTGGCCGAGACGATCAACGCGATGACCACCACGCTGAGCACGTTCGCCGAGCAGGTCAGCGGCGTGGCCCGCGAAGTCGGCATCGAGGGCAAGCTGGGCGGACAGGCGAAAGTGCCCAACGCGACCGGCACCTGGCGGCAGCTGACCGACAACGTGAACCAGCTGGCGGCTTCGCTGACCACGCAGATCCGCGCCATCTCCGAGGTCGCCACCGCGGTGACCAAGGGCGATCTGACCCGCGCGATCACCGTCGAGGCCGAAGGTGAAGTCGCGAAGCTCAAGGACAACATCAACCAGATGATCGTCAACCTGCGTGAGACCACGCAGAAGAACCAGGAGCAGGACTGGCTCAAGACGAACCTGGCGAAGTTCTCCAGCATGATGCAGGGCCAGAAGAACCTCGACACCGTCAGCCGCCTGATCATGAGCCAGCTCACCCCGCTGGTCAGCGCGCACCACGGCGCGTTCTTCATGATGGACAGCGAGGAGCAGGTGCTGAAGCTGGTCGCGACCTACGCGTACAAGGAGCGCAAGAGCGTCGCCAACCGCTTCCACCTCGGCGAGGGGCTGGTCGGCCAGTGCGCGCTGGAGAAGAAGAGCATCCTCCTCACCAAGGTCCCGCCCGACTACATCGCGATCAGCTCGGGCCTGGGCGAGGCCACGCCGTTCAACATCATCGTCCTGCCGGTGCTCTTCGAGGGCGAGGTCAAGGCGGTGATCGAGCTGGCGTCGTTCAACCCGTTCAGCGCGATCCACCAGATCTTCCTCGACCAGCTCACCGAGAGCATCGGCGTGGTCCTGAACATGATCAGCGCCAACATGCGGACCGAGCAATTGTTACAGCAGTCGCAGAGCCTGACCCAGGAGCTGCAGTCGCAGTCGCAGGAGCTGACCGTCCAGCAGGACGAGCTGAAGCGAACCAACTCCGCGCTGGAGAAGCAGGCCCTCGAGCTGGAGGAGAAGGCCAAGCAGCTCGAGGAGCAGAACGCGAACATCGAGGTCAAGAACCGAGAGGTCGAGCTGGCGCGCGCCTCTCTCGAGGAGAAGGCGGAACAGCTGTCGCTCATCTCCAAGTACAAGAGCGAGTTCCTCGCCAACATGAGCCACGAGCTGCGCACGCCGCTCAACTCGCTCTTGATCCTCGCCAAGCTGCTCGCCGACAACAAGGACGGGAACCTCTCCGACAAGCAGACTGAGTACGCCAAGACGATCTACGCGTCGGGCGGGGATCTGCTGAGCCTGATCAACGAGATCCTCGACCTGTCGAAGGTCGAAGCCGGCAAGATGCAGATCGAGCCTCGCAACATCCCGCTCGCCGATCTCAAGGACTTCTTCGACCGGAACTTCCGCCCCGTGGCAGAGCAGAAGAACCTCGCCTTCGACATCGAGGTCGCGCAGGACGCGCCGACGCACATCCGCACCGACCCGCAGCGCCTGCAGCAGGTGCTCAAGAACCTCCTCGCCAACGCGTTCAAGTTCACCGAGGAGGGCGGGGTCCGGCTGGTGATGGGCATCGAGACCGATCGCGCGACTCTGGACTCCGACAACCTCCAGCGGGCGAAGAGCGTGATCGCCTTCAGCGTGGTCGACACCGGCATCGGAATCCCCACCCACAAGCAGAAGATCATCTTCGAGGCCTTCCAGCAGGCGGACGGCACCACCAGCCGCAAATACGGCGGCACCGGCCTCGGCCTCTCGATCTCGCGCGAGATCACGCGGCTTCTCGGCGGTGAGATCCACGTCGACAGCCACGTCGGCAAGGGCTCGACCTTCACGCTCTACCTGCCCGACCGGTACGCCGGGCCGGACGCGGAGGAGGAGGAGGAGGACGAGGCGGCCCGGCAGCGGGCGCGCGCGCTGCCCGAGGCGCGCCAGCAGCCCCGGGAGGAGCCGAAGGCGAACCTCCTCACCGAGATCCAGCCCCACGTGGACGAGGTCGTGGTCCGTCCGGTTGACGACGATCGCGAGCACCTGCGGGAAGGCGATCGCGTCTTGCTGATCATCGAGGACGACATCAAGTTCGCGCGGATCATGGTCGGGATGGCCCGCGAGAAGGGCTTCAAGGCCGTCGTCGCGACCCGCGGCGACACCGGCCTCGCCCTGGCCAACGAGCTCCAACCTGCGGCGATTACTCTGGACATTCAACTGCCCGTGGTCGACGGGTGGTCGATCCTCGATCGCCTGAAGAGGAACCCGCGCACCCGCCACATCCCGGTGCACGTGATCTCGATCGTCGAAAAGAGCAAGAAAGGCTCGTCGATGGGCGCCTTCGCCTTCCTCGAGAAGCCGGTGAGCAAGGACGCGCTCGAAGGCGCGTTCGCGCACATCTCGCACTTCGTCGAAAAAAAGGTGAAGCGGCTGCTGCTGATCGAGGACGACAAGCTGCAGCAGGCGGGCATCCGTGATCTCCTCGCCGGCGAGGACGTCGACATCGTCCCGGTCGCGACGGCGAAGGAGGCGACGGACGCGCTCGAGCAGGGCGACTTCGACACCGTCGTCCTCGACCTGATGCTCGAGGACCTCGACGGCGGCAAGCTGCTCGAGCAGATCAAGACGCAGGAGCGGTTCAAGGACCTGCCGATCGTGGTCTACACCGGCAAGGAGCTGACCAAGAAGGAGGACGCGCGCCTCAAGAAGTACGCCGAGTCCGTGATCCTCAAGTCGGGCGCGACCTCGCCGGAGAAGCTGCTCTCCGACACCGCGCTGTTCCTGCACCGCATCGAGTCGAAGCTCCCGGAGAAGGCGAAGGAGCTGCTCAAGGGCAGCCGCGCCGAGAGCGAGAACGTGGCCGGCAAGAAGGTGCTGATCGTCGACGACGACGTGCGCAACATCTTCGCCCTCACCAGCGTGCTCGAGAGCCAGGGCCTGGAAGTGCTCTACGCCGAGAACGGCAAGGACGGCATCGAGTCGCTCGAGCGCAACCCCGACGTCGACGTGGTGCTGATGGACGTGATGATGCCGGAGATGGACGGCTACCAGACGATGAAGGCGATCCGGCAGGACGCGTCGCACAAGGCGCTGCCGATCATCGCCATCACCGCCAAGGCGCTCAAGGAGGATCGCGAGAAGTGCATCCAGGCGGGCGCTTCGGACTACCTCCCGAAACCGGTGGACGCGGACAAGCTGATGGAGCTGATCCGCCTCTGGATCCGCGGATAACGATGGAGCCCTCGGGCACGATCGAAGCGCCGGTCGCGCGGATCCTGATGGTCGACGACCATCCGCCGAACCTGATCGCGCTCGAGGCCATCCTCCAGCCGCTCGGGCAGGAACTGGTCAAGGTCACCTCCGGCGAGGCGGCGCTGCGCGAGCTGCTCGAGGGCGACTTCGCGCTGATCCTGATGGACGTGCAGATGCCGGGGCTCGACGGCCTGCAGACGGCGAAGCTGATCAAGGACCGCAAGCGCAACCGCCACATCCCGATCATCTTCCTCACCGCGATCCACAAGGACCCGGCGTACATCTTCCGCGGCTATCGCGAGGGCGCGGTCGATTACATGCTCAAGCCGTTCGACCCCGAGATCCTGCGCGCCAAAGTCTCGGTCTTCGTCGAGCTGTGGCGTCGCGGCGAGCTGCTCCACCGTCACCAGGCGATGCTGCGCGCTCGAGAGCTGATCGAGGTCGAGAAGCGCGGCGAGCTGCGTTACCGGGCCCTGACCGACTCGATGCCGCAGTGCGTGTGGGCGGCGCGCGCCGACGGCGAGATCTACTACTGCAACCGGATCTGGAAGGCGTACGTCGGCGTCGACAAGGGGACCAGCTTCCTCGACGCGGTCCCGGAGGAAGAGCTCGACGCGCTGCGCGAGGCCTGGCGCCAGGCGATCCGTCGCGGCGAGTCCCTCGAGCGTGAGCAGCGGCTCCAGCGCCACGACGGCGGGCTGCGCTGGCACCTCTTGCGCATGGTGCCCGAGCGCGACGAGAACGGCCGAATCGGCGGCTGGATCTGCACCGCGACCGACATCGACGAGCAGAAGAAATTGCTCGCCGCGACGCAGGAAGCGCGCTCGCAGGCCGAGGTCGCCAACCGGACCAAGGACGAGTTCCTCGCCACCGTCTCGCACGAGCTGCGCACGCCGCTGAACGCCATCCTCGGCTGGACGCGGATGCTGCGCAGCGGCGCCGTCGAGCAGCGCTCGCTCCAGCGGGTGCTGGAGACGATCGAGCGCAACGCGCGGGCGCAGACCCAGCTGGTCGACGACATCCTCGACGTCTCGCGGATCATCGCCGGCAAGATGCGGGTCAACATCCAGAAGGCCGACCTGCACGTGGTGGCGCGCGGCGCGCTCGACGCGGTCCGTCCGGCGGCGGAAGGCAAGGGCGTCGAGCTGGTCGCGGACCTCTCCGCGGATTCGGCCGACTTCTACGGAGATCCCGATCGGCTCCAGCAGGTGATCTGGAACCTGCTGGCCAACGCCATCAAGTTCACTCCCCGTGAAGGCCGCGTCGAGCTGCGGGTGGGGCGTTTCCAGTCGCAGATCGAGATCGCGGTCGCCGACACCGGGATCGGCATCGCGGCCGATTTCCTCCCCCAGGTCTTCGATCGCTTCCGGCAGGCGGACAGCTCGATCACCCGCGCCCAGGGCGGTCTCGGCCTCGGCCTCGCCATCGTCCGCCACCTGGTCGAGGTGCACGGCGGCACCGTCCAGGCGCACAGCGAGGGCGAAGGGAAGGGCGCGAAGTTCATCGTGCGGCTGCCGGTGCGCGCGATCGCGCTCGTCGCCGAACCCGAGACGGCCGACGGCAATACCCGGGTGCAGCGCGAGCCGGGCGTGGCGCCGCCGCAGCTCCTGCGCGGCATCGAGGTGCTGGTCGTCGACGACGAGTCCGACGCGCGCGAGCTGATCACCGCGGTCCTCACCAACTCCGGCGCCGAGGTCCGCTCGGCGTCGTCGGTCGACGAAGCGATCGCGATGCTTCGCGAGCGGCGGCCGGACGTGCTGCTCTCGGACATCGGCCTGCCGAGCGAGGACGGCTACGCGCTGATCCGCCGGGTCCGTGAGATCGACACCGCCCTGCCGGCGGCGGCGTTGACCGCGTTCGCGAGCATCGACGATCACCGCCGCGCGCTCGAGGCCGGCTTCCAGGCGCACGTGACCAAGCCGATCGAGCCGGGCGACCTCGCGCTGCTGGTGGCCTCGCTCGCCCGCTCGTCGACGCCGGCCTCCGTGCCTCGAGTCGAACCGCACGCCGCGGCCGGATAACGGCCCGACCTTCGATGGCGCTCCGCCACGTCGAGCTGAAAGCGGCCAAGCCGGGTCTGACCCGGACGCTGGTCCTGTTGCACGGATATGGCGCCGACGAGCACGACCTGCTGCCGATCGTAAACCAGCTCGACCCGCGGCTGCGCGCGGTTTCGCTGCAGGGTCCGCTTTCGCTCGGCGGCGCGATGCGCGCCTGGTTCAACCTCGCCCAGGATGCGCGCGGCATCTCGTTCGATCCCGCCGAAGCGCGCGAGGGTCTTCAGGCCGCCCTCACCGCGGTTGAAGGCATCGCGCGGGACTCGCCGAAGCCGATCCTTCTCGGCTTCAGCCAGGGAGCCGCGATGGCGCTCGGCGTCGCGTTGATGCGCCCAAATCTCGCCGCGGCGGTGCTCTCGCTTTCCGGGGTCCCGCCGGCGATCGAGCCGCGCGATCTCGCGCCATCGGAAAATCTCAAGCAATTTCCAGTTTTTGCCGCGCACGGCCTGCACGACCCTTTGCTCCCGATCGAGCTCGGCCGCACCGTCAGGCAGGAGCTCGAACGCCTCGGCCTCGCCGTCGCCTGGCACGAATACCCGATGGGCCACATGGTCATCCCCGAGGAGCTCGCCGACGCCCGCAAATGGCTCGAGCATCACCTGTAACGGCTTCCAGCGCACCGCGGAGGCGCAGAGGACGCGGAGTTTTTCTTGTTTTCAAAAAAAATCTTTTTCTCTGCGCTCTCCGCGCCTCCGCGGTGCGCTTGAAGAGGTGATCATGCCCACCGAGATCGAGCGAAAGTTCCTGGTGAAGAAAGAGTTGCTGCCGAAGGAGTTGCCGCCCGGCGACGAGCTCGAACAGGGCTACCTCAGCACCGATCCGACCGTCCGCGTCCGCCTGGTCGCGACGCCCGACGGCACCCGCCACGCCGAGCTCACCATCAAAGGCAAGGGCCTCGTCTCCCGCGCCGAATTCAACTACCCGATCCCAGCCGCCGACGCCGAAGCGCTCCTGCACCTCTGCGGCCGCCGCCTGCGCAAGATCCGCCGCAAGCTCGGCCGCTGGGACCTCGACCACTTCCGCGCCCGCGACCTGTGGCTGGCCGAGATCGAGCTGAAGAGCGAAGACGAACCGTTCGACCGTCCCGCCTGGCTCGGCGACGAAGTGACGACCGACCCCGCTTACTCGAATTCCCGCCTTGCCACGCCTGCTGCCGGGCGGTAAAGCGGGGCGCCATGACTCTCGCCCTGCTCGCGGCGCTCCTCGCCGTCTCCGACCCCGAAATCAATTTCGAGAAGTACAAGCTGCCCAACGGGCTCACCGTGATCCTCAGCGAGGACCACCGGTTGCCGCAGGTCGCGGTCGACATCTGGTACCACGTCGGCGCGGCCAACCAGACGCCGGGTCACAGCGGGTTCGCCCACCTCTTCGAGCACATGATGTTCTCCGGCTCGAAGCACGTGCAGCCGAACACCTGGGCGATCAACGAGAAGATCGGCGCCCGCGCCGGCGACATGGCCAACGGCACCACCAACTTCGACCGGACGAATTACTTCGAGGTCGTACCGTCGAACGAGCTCGCGACCGCGCTGTGGATGGAGTCGGATCGGATGGGCTACCTGCTCGACACGCTCGACGACCAGAAGCTCAAGGTCCAGCGCGACGTGGTCTCCAACGAGAAGCGCCAGAGCTACGAGAACCGTCCCTACGGCATGTCCAGCCTGCGGCTATGCGACACCCTCTTTCCCAAACCCCACCCGTACTACGAGTGCGTGATCGGCGACATCGCCGACATCCAGGCCGCCTCCGCGTCCGACCTGCGCCAGTTCTTCCGCCAGTACTACGGTCCCCAGAACGCGTCGCTGGCGCTGGTCGGCGACTTCGACCCCAAGGTCGCCAAGGAGCTGGTCGAGAAGTACTTCGGCCCGATCCCCCGCGGGCCCGACGCGAAGCCGTTCGACCTTCCGCAGGCGGACATCAAGGGCGTGATCAAGGAGACCGTCGAGGACAAGCTCGCCGAGGAGCCGCGCCTGCTTCTGGCGTGGAAGGGCGTGCGCCAGTTCACCGACGAGGAGCCGGCCGGCGACGTCCTCGGCGACGTCCTCGGGACCGGCAAGACTTCGCGGCTCTACAAGGCGCTCGTCTTCGAGCGGCAGATCGCCAGCGGCGTCAGCGCGGGCGACGCGACGCTCGCGCTGGGCGGATGGTTCCAGGTCACCGCCACCGCGGCCGGCAAGCACGACATCTCCGAGATGCTCCCCGTCGTGCAGCAGATCCTCGCCGACGTGAAGAAGAACGGCGTCACCGACGAGGAGGTCGAACGGGCCAAGCGCAATATCATCGCCAACCGGCTGCGGACCGTGGAGCGCATCGGCGGATTCGGCGGCAAGGCAGATTTGCTCAATGAATACGAGACCTTCCTTGGCGACCCCGGCTTCCTCCCCCGCGACATCGCGCGCTATCGGGCGGTGACGAAAGAGGCGGTGCAGGCGTTCGCCAACAAGTACCTGGTCGAGGACCGGCACATCGAGCTCGACATCGTGCCGATCGCCAGGAAGACCGCGAGCGCGCAGGGGGAGCAGCGATGAAACGGGTCCTGATCGCAGTCCTCGCCGCGGCCTGTGCGACCGGAACCGGCGAGACGAAGCCGCCTCCGGCGACCGCGGCCGCCGCTCCCGCAGCGACGTCGTCGCCGCAGCCGGCGCCCGCGCCGCAGACGACGCCGCCGGCGAAAGAGGCGCCCAAGGCTTCGCCGGAAAAGGTCGCGACCGGCACCGCGCCCGCGGCGGAAGCGCCGCAGCAGACCTCGCCGCCGCCGGCTGCGCCCGAGCCCCCGCTGATGCCCGACCAGGCGTTCCGCGCGGAGCAGCCGAAGCCGCTCCCGGTGCAGCCGCACTTCGCAGCTCCCGTTCCGGTGCAGAAAAAGCTCAAGAACGGCGCACGGGTGCTGATCGTCGAGAACCACCAGGTGCCGCTGGTCGCGGTCGACGTCCGTTTCCTCCACGGCGTCGACGCCGATCCGAAAGACCGGCCCGGCCTCGCCGAATTCGTCGCCGACACGGTCGACGAAGGGACCAGGACGCGCCCGGCGCAGAAGCTGGCCGAGGCCATCGAGGACCTCGCGGCGCACCTCGGAGCGGGCGCCTCACTCGAGGGGTCGGCGGTCCACCTGAACTGTCTCTCCGAGACGCTCCCGCAGGCGCTCGAGCTGCTCGCCGACGTGGTGCAGAACCCTGCCTTCCGGCCCGAGGACGTCGAGCGGGTCCGCGTGCTGCGGCTGACGGCGCTCGAGCAGAAGCGCGCGTCGCTCGGCGCGCTCGCCAACGACGAGGCCGACCGGATCCTGTTCGGCCCCGAGCATCCCTGGGGCAAGCCGTCCGGCGGTACGCCCGAGTCGGCCGCGGCGACGACGCCCGCAGATCTGGCGAAATTCCATGACACCTGGTGGGTGCCGAACGACGCGGTCATCTCGGTGTCGGGCGACGTGAAGGTCGACGAGATCGTCAAGCTCCTCGACGAGAAGTTCGCCGGGTGGAAGCCGAAGAAGCTGCCGGCGCTCTCGCTTCCGCCGCTGCCGAAGCTGTCGAAGCGCAGCATCGTCGCGCTGGAGAAGCCGACGGCGACGCAGTCGCAGGTGTGGGTCATCGGCCATCTGTTCAAGGCGAACGACCCCGAGGCGGTCGCGCTGCGGGTCGCGAACCTGCCGCTGGGCGGCATGTTCACCAGCCGGCTCAACATGAACCTGCGCGAAAAGCACGGATACAGCTACGGCGTGCGCTCGGGCGTCTCGCTGATGCGCGATACCGGTACGTTCGCGGCGACGGGCGGCATCATCGCCAAGAACACGGTCGAAGCGGTGGCGGAGTACGAGAACGAGCTGAAGAAGTTCTCCGACGGCGAGGTCAGCGACGTCGAGCTCGCCAACGCCAAGGAGACGATGATCCGCGGCCTGCCGGCGTCGCTCGAGACCAACGACGCGGTGTCGTCGGCGATGGGCACGCTGGTCTCCCTCGGCCTGCCGCTCGACTACTACAAGTCGCTGCCCGGCCGGATCACCAAGATCACCAAGGGCGACGTGAAGCGGGTGGTGACGAAGTGGATCAAGCCCGACAAGTGGCCGGTGGTCATCGTTGGACCGGTCGGACAGAGCAAGACCGCGCTGGAGAAGCTCGACCTCGGTCCGGTGACGATCGCGCCGGCGCCGGGCGTGCCGCCGAAGACAGCCGCGGCGAAATAGGCCGGGTTTTTGC
>JAIVGS010000178.1 GCA_020201435.1 Myxococcales bacterium | reverse complement strand
GCGCAGCGCAAGCGGGCGCGCGATCTGCTCCAGGTGGCCTCGCGCTACGGCTCGTTTCCATTGCTCCTCGAGACCTACCGCGAGTGCCTGCGCGACGTCTTCGATCTGCCGGCGCTCCAGGACGTGCTCCGGAAAGTGCAGGACCGCCGCGTGCGCGTGACCTCGGTCGCGACCCGCACGCCGTCGCCGTTCGCGTCGTCCTTGCTCTTCTCGTACGTCGCGAACTTCATCTACGACGCCGACGCGCCGCTCGCCGAACGGCGCGCGCAGGCGCTGAGCGTCGACCAGACGCAGCTTCGCGAGCTGCTCGGCGAGGCCGAGCTGCGCGAGCTCCTCGACGCCGAGGCGATCGGCCTTCAGGAAAGGTTCGCCCAGCGCCTCGAGCGCCCGGCGCGGGGAGTGGACGGCCTGCACGACCTGTTGCTGCAGCTCGGCGACCTGTCGGAAGCCGAAATTCGCGACCGTTTCGAAGGCGATCCGCCGCTGGAGGAACTGGCAACGCAGCGGCGCGCGTTTTCGTTCGCGCTCGCGGGCGAGACGCGGTGGATCGCCGCCGAGGACGCCGCTCGCGTGCGCGACGCGCTCGGTGTTCCGCCGCCGCCGGGTCTGCCGCACGAGCTGCTCGAACCGGTCGAGGATCCCATCGGCGATCTCGTCTCGCGCTGGGCGCGCACCCACGGGCCGTTCCATGCCGAGGATCTCGCCGCGCGCTGGGGCGTCGGCGTCGCGGTGGTACGAACCGCGCTCGAGCGTCTCGCGGAGCAGGAGCGGGTGCTCGAAGGCGAGTTCCTGCCCGGCGGACGCGGGCGTGAATGGGTCGACGCCGAAGTCCTGAAAGCCCTGAAACGACGGTCACTCGCGCGGCTGCGCAAGCAGGTGGAGCCGGTCGACCCGGCGGCTCTTTCGCGCTTTCTCGCCGACTGGCAGGGCATCGCGCGTCCGCGGCGCGGGCTCGACGCGCTCTTGAGCGCCATCGAGCAACTGCAGGGCGCGCCGCTGGTCGCAAGCTCGCTGGAGCGCGAAGTCCTCGCGGCGCGGGTCCTCCTGAAGCCGGGCGATCTCGACGTGCTTTTTTCGGCCGGCGAGTTGATCTGGCGCGGGCTGGGGCCGATCGGCAGCCGCGACGGCCGGATCGCGCTGTACCTCACCGATCACTACCGCCTGCTCGCGCCGCCGCCGGTGAAACCCGACGGCGAGCTGTGCGAGAAGATCCGGCACGAGCTGCGCAAGCGCGGTGCCTCGTTCTTCGCCGATCTGCAGGCGGCGACCGGCGTCTTCGCCGCAGACTTGCTCAAAGCGCTCTGGGACCTCGTCTGGTCGGGCGAAGTCACGAACGACACGCTCGCGCCGCTGCGCAGCTACATGCGCGGCGAGCCGCGGGACGACCGCAGGGACCGGCGGTTCGGCGTCCCGTTCCGGTCGCGCCGGGTCGCGCCGCCGGGCAGCGAGGGCCGCTGGTCGCTCTTGCCCGAGCCACGCGGCACCGCCACCGAGCGCGCGGCGGCGCTCGCCCAGACGCTCCTCGCGCGGCACGGGGTCGTCACCCGGGAGGCAGCGCAAGCCGAGGAAATTACAGGAGGATTCTCGGCGGTCTACCCCGTCCTGAAAGCGATGGAGGACGCGGGTCGGGCGCGGCGCGGGTATTTCGTTGCCGGACTGGGCGGCGCGCAGTTCGCCGTGCCGGGCGCGGAAGAACGGCTGCGGAGCTTCCGCGAGCCCGCGCAGGAGCCGCTGACGCTGGTCCTTGCGGCGACCGACCCGGCGAATCCCTACGGCGCGACGCTCCCCTGGCCGCGCCGCGAGGGCGATGGCGACGCCCGCGCGCAGCGTGCTGCCGGCGCGCAGGTCGTCCTCCACGACGGCGCTCTCGTCGGCTGGCTGGGCCGCGGCGAGCACAACCTGCATACGTTCCTTCCTCCGGACGAGCCCGCGCACTCGCACGCCGCCCGCGCCCTGGCTCACGGCCTCGCCGCCCAGGTCGACGGCTTTCGGCGCAAGGCCTTCCTGATCGCCCGCGTCGACGGCGAAGACGTCAACGCCTCTCCGCTCGCGCCATTCCTCAAGGAGGCCGGCTTCACACCCGGCATACGCGGCTACCTGAAACGCGCGCCGCTCCCCGCGGCCGAGCCGGCGCCGGCGGTCGACCCCGCTCTCGAAGAAGACGACGATGCCTGAAGGCGACACCATCGCCCGCATCGCCACCACGCTCCGAAAGGCACTGAAGGGCGCTCGCGTCGAGATTCGGGGACACAGTACTCAACTACGACCTTCGTCGGATCGCGTGGTCGAGATCGAATCGCGCGGCAAGAACCTCTTGATTCACTTCGAAAAACGCACGCTTAGAACGCACCTCATGATGCACGGCGCGTGGCACCTCTACCGCGAGGGCGAGAAGTGGCAGCGCCCCGCATTCCAGGCGCGTATCGCGCTCCACGCCGACAACGGGTTCGTCGCCGTCTGCTTCTCGGCGCCGGTCGTCGAGTGGCTGAAGCCGGAGACGCTCGCGCACCTCGGCCCCGACGCGATGTCGGACTCATTTGATACAGCGACAGCGCGCAGGCGCCTGCGGTCGCGCCCCCTTGAAGCGTACGTGTCCGACGCGCTCCTCGACCAGACCGCGATCGCGGGTGTCGGCAACATCATCAAGTGCGAAGCGCTGTTCAATTGCCGCGTCGACCCGTTCCGCGGGATCGGTTCCCTCGACGACAAAACGATCGATGCGCTCGTCGCCGAGTGCCGCCGCCTCCTGCGCCGCCACGCCACGCGGGGGCGCAAGAACGTCTACCGGCGCTCCGGAGAGCCGTGCCGCGTCTGTGGCGCCCCGATCGCGACCCGCCGCACCTCTCGCCTCACGTACTACTGCCCGACCTGCCAGAAGTAGCGGGAACCTTCGGCGCGCTCGCCTCCTCAATCGCGCGACAAAAGGGAGGCCCATGAATCGAACTGCGCTGCTTCGTGCGGCGACGGCACTCGTGTGCGCCACGGGCTGCAAAGGCTCGAACCCGGCGACGCCGCCCGCCGATCCCGTAGTTCAGGACGCAACGACGATGATCGAGGAGGGCCGCCAGACCTTCCGTCACGAGACGTTCGGCGACGAGGTCTTCTGGGGCGACACCATCAAGCTCCACCAGGCGATCGAAGGCAGCAAGAACGGTGGCGTCGGCGACGGCGTCAGCCCCGCGACCGCGCTCGCCGTCGGCCTGAAGGTCGACGCCGACGTCCTGCCGCAATCGGTGAAGGACGGCATCACCAGGAAGACCCTCGATCTGAACGACCCGAAGACGACGCTCGCGCTGCTCGATCTCGACGCCGTCGTCGGCGTGAAGGGCTTTTCCAACGGCACCGGGGGCCTCGCCAGAGTCGGCGTCTCCTGCGCGCTCTGTCACTCGACCGTCGACGATTCGTTCGCTCCCGGAATCGGCCATCGCCTCGACGGCTGGCCCAACCGCGACCTGAACGTCGGCGCCATCGTCGGCCTCCCGCCGGACCTGAGCGTGGTCCAGACGCTGCTCGGCGTCGATCGGACGACCCTGAACACCGTCCTGAGC
>JAIVGS010000194.1 GCA_020201435.1 Myxococcales bacterium | reverse complement strand
GGGAAATCCGGGCGGCGTGACGTTCAGCATGGCGCATCATTAGAGTGCGAAACCGGCCGCGCGATTCGAGCGTATCCTCGGCATATGGACTTCAAGAAGCCGCCTGAGGCCGAGCTGCAGAAGAAGCTGACCCCCGAGCAGTACCGGGTGACACAGCACGAAGGCACCGAGCCGCCGTTCCGAAACGAGTACTGGGACAACCACGAGGACGGGATCTACGTCGACGTCGTCTCCGGCGAGCCGCTCTTCAGCTCCCTGGACAAGTTCGACTCCGGCACGGGCTGGCCGAGCTTCACCAAGCCGCTCGAGCCGGAGAACGTGACCACCCACGGCGATCACAAGCTCTTCATGCGGCGGACGGAAGTGCGCTCGAAGCACGCCGAGTCGCACCTCGGCCACGTCTTCGACGACGGCCCCGCCCCGACGGGACTCCGGTACTGCATGAACTCCGCCTCGCTGCGCTTCATCCCGGTTTCGAAGCTCGAAGCCGAGGGCTACGCCAAGTACCTGCCGTTGTTCAAGAAAACACGAGGCTAGCGCCGAGCGCCGCGACGCCCAGCGTGAGCCAGGCGACCTGGTCGCCGACCGCTCCGGTGTGCAGCGCGCGCAGCGATCCGGCGAGCGGGTTCCAGACCGCGCGAACCGGACCGCGCAAGATCTCCGGCAGCCGCTTGCGAAAGAGCGTCAAAAGGGCGAGCGCGATCGCGAGGCCGACGGTGAGCGCGGCGTGCGCGAGGCCCTTCGCGAGCGGCTCTTCCGGCGGCGGCGAGGGCATCGCCGGCTGGGCCCGATCGAGCACCTGCGTCGCCCAGGAGTGCGCGTCGAGCATCCGGGCCGCCGCGCTTCCCGCGTGCTCGCGCGGCAACCAGGCCGAACCGATCGCGAGCGCCAGCAGGAACGCCGCCGGGACCCACATGCTCCACGGGATCGGCGCGGCTTCGGTCTCGGGCTCCTCGTCCTGCTCGCCGCCGCCCGGCGCATCCGGCTCGCGCGGTCCAAGGCCGAGGAAGATGCGCCCGCACGCGCGCAGGACGGCGGCGCCGGTGGCGATCGACGCGACGGTCACCGCGAACCGCGCGATCGGGTGCGCCTCGAGCGCGTGGTGGATCGCGCCGTCGCCGAAGAACATCGCGGTCGGCGGCGCGCCCGCGAGCAACAGGCCGCCCAATGCGAAGAGGACGCCGACCCACGGCACCTCGCGGCCGCGGCCGTGCAATGCGAGCTCGTCGATCGACTGCAGCCGGTGCAGCAGCATGCCGGCGCAGAGAAACAGCGCGGCCTTGACCAGCCCGTGGCCGACCACGTAGAGGCCGGCGCCGGACAGGCCGCCCGGCTCCAACACCGCGATTCCACAGAGGATTACGCCGGCGTGCGCGATCGTCGAAAAAGCCAGCAGCCGCTTCAGGTGGCGCTGGGCGAAGCACATCACGGCGCCGACCAGGCAGGTCGCGACCCCCGCGGCGAGCAGCGGCGTGCGCAGCTGCGGAAGGCCGAACAGCGCGCCCTGCAGGCGCGCGACCGCGTACAGGCCGGCCTCGACCATCGCCCCGGAAAAGACGATGCAGGCCGGCGTCGGCGCTGCCGCATGGGCGTCGGCGAGCCAGAACTGGAAGGGCACGATCGCGGCCTTGACCAGAAAACCGGTGCAGACGAGCGCCGCGGCGGCGAGCACGAGGCTGTCGTCGTGCCCGGCGATCATCCGGTGCATGTGCGACAGGTTCAGCGCGCCGGTGCGCGAGTAGAGCAGCGCGATTCCGCTCAAGGTGATGAACGCGCCGGCGGTGTTGGTGACCGCGAAGTTGATCGCGCCCTGCAGGGGACCCACCTCGCGGCTCTTGTACGCGCAGAGACCGAACGCCGCCGCGCTCATGACCTCGAAAAAGACGAAGAGATCGAAGAGATCGCCGGTGAGCGAGAAGCCGCACAGGCCGGCGAGGAAGACGAGCAGGAGCACCTGGAACATGTGGGCGGGCTTGTCGAAATATTTCAGGGAGAAGAAGAGGGCGGCGAGGATCAGCAGCGAGGAGAGGACCGCGAGACCGGCGCCGTTCGCGTCGATGGCGAAGTCGATGCCGATCGCCGTCCCGCTGCGCGGCTGGATGCCGCCGAACCAGTAGACGACGGGGGGACCGGCGAGGAGCAGCGCGCAGCAGAGGGCGGTGATCGCTGCGGCCCCAATGGCAATCGCGTCGGCAAGCCGGCGGGGCAACTTGTCGCCGAGGCCGGCGAGAAACGCCGCGGCGACGAGCGGCAGCGCGACCGGCCACGGTGCGAGCATGGTCACCCTTTCAAGGCGCAGAGCCTGGCCGGATCGAGCGAGCCGCCCCGCTCGTGCGCCTGCACCGCGATCGCGAGGAGCAGGGCCACCACCGTCGCCTCGACGACGATGTCGGTGAGCATCAGCGCCTGCACCACCGGATCGACCGCCACAGTCCCGGCCGGCATGTCGGCGTAGATCGGCGCGACCGCTCCGGCCTTGTATCCAATCGCGAGTAAAATCAAGTACGTAGACGTCTGGAGCACGGCGAGGCAGATGACCAGGTGGATCAGGTTTCGGCTGGTGACGATGCCGTACAGCCCCCAGAGGATCAGCCACGCCGCGAGCGCGTACGGGAGATGACCGAGCATCACTTCTCCGCCTTTCGCAGGAGCTCCTCGACGAAGCTCGAGATCAGCTCGACGAATCCGGTGCCGACCGCGACGCCGACGGTCAGGTTCAAGAGCGTGATCGTGCCGGCCGACCAGGCTTCGCCGGGCGTGCCGAGCGGCACCACGTTCTCGAGAAACTTCTTGCCGGCCAGGACGCCGAGACAGCCGATGAGCGCGTATCCGGCGGCGCCGAGACCTTCGCCGCCCTTGGCCAGCGCGGGCGGCGCGATTCTCAGATATGTCTTCGCGCCGGCGCAGAGATAGACGACGAGGGGAACCGTAGCGAGCACGACGCCGCCCTGGAACCCGCCGCCGGGCGAGACCGACCCGTGCGAGATCATGTAGAGCCCGAAGATCACCGTGACCGGCACCAGCCCCACGCCGAACAGCCGCACCGCGTCGCTGTCGGGCGCCTCGCGCAACTGGGTGGGCGCCTCGTCCTCGTCTTCCTCCTCCTCGTCTTTCTGTTTCCGGAGGATGGCCGCCACGGCGACGACCGAGATGTAGAGGATGAACTCCTCGCCGAGCGTGTCGAGGCCGCGGTAGTCGAAGTTCACCGCCGAGACGACGTTGGTCGAGTGACGTTCCGGTACGGAGACGGCGTTCAGGATCTCGCCGTAGGCGCCGTGGTAGCTGCCCATCGGATCGAGCTTGCGCGCGCCCGCGAACCAGACCGCGGCGAAGCCGAGGGCACCGATGCCGAAGAGGACGAGCCGGGCCTTCATTTCCGGGAAGCCTCCTTGCGCTTCACCTTGGCGACGGCGAGCAGGATCATGAGCGGCAGCGCGACCGCGCCGACCACGATCTGCGAGAGCGCGACGTCGGGCGCCTGGTGGAGGAAGAAGACCAGCGCGAGCACGATCCCGTAGAAGCTCACCGTCACCGCCTGGGCCACCGGCTCGCGGGTGAGGACGACGGCCGGTCCAGTGACCGCGAGCAAGAGAAACAGCAGCCACTGCAGCGGAGCGATCATTTCGGAGGCTCTGGAGGCGGGTCTTTCGGCGGCCAGCAGCCGTGCTCGTAGACCCAGGCCGCGCGCGCGGTCGCATGGGTCACGATCGAGTTGAGCGCGAAGAGGACCAGCGCCGCGAGCGCGACCTTGCCGCCGGCCTGCTTCTGCGGCTCGCGCAGGAACACGGCGATGGTGATGAAAAGTGAGGAAAACACCGCCGGCAGCGTGATGTAGTGCAGGCGCTGGTACGGGTCGCGCATCAGCCAGATGCCGAGCGCGCCGAAGACCGCGCACGCAGCCGCGAGGTAGACGAAGATGGATGCGACGCAGGCGATCACACCCACCTCTCGAGAAATCGGGCGAAGACCAGGCCGCCGCCGAACGAGAGCAGCGCCAGCGTCAGGCCGAGATCGAAGAAGATCGGCCGCTTCATCTCCTCGGCGAGGAGGATCATCGCGAGCGCGGCGAGCATCGCACTCATCTCCAGCGCGACCAGGCGGTCGAAGACGTTCTTCGCCCGCAGGCAGATCGCTGCGCAGGGGACGAGGCAGGCGCAGAAGATCGTCGTTCCCGCGAGCCACGCGCTCATGCTTTCGCTCCGAGCCGCCTGGTCATCTCCGGGACGTCGCTCTTCTGGATCTGGTGGTAGACGAGGCGGCGGTGAGCGTGGTCGATGCCGACGATCACGAAGTTCGGCGTGGCGGTGGTGTAGCCGACGGCGAGCGCGCGGCGAAAGGCGTCCTCGTCGCTGTCGCCGCCGGTGTCGAACGGCACGCTGTAGAAGAGCGATTCCGCGGGCTTGCGCAGGAAGATCTGTTTCAGCAGGACGGCGACGATCTCCCATCCGCCGACGACCATGTACTTCGGCATCCGCCAGATCTGGGCCACCGCTCGCCACTCCGCCCGCAGCGGCGCGATGTCCTTCTCCAGGACGATGCGCGAGGCGAACGCCGCGATCGCCGAGGCCACGACGCCGAAGACGGCCTCGTCCGGCTGCAGCTTGCCGACGTAGAGGAACCAGAGCACGAACGCGATCGTGAACTGCACCAGCCAGGGGAGCACTCGCGCGAGGTAGGTATTCCGGCGCCGCGCGGCAAGGCGTGGCGCTACGCGCGCTGTTCGACGGTAATCACGACCGATTTCGAGGCCGGCGTGTTGCTGCCGCGCGCGACGTGGCGGGCGGGGACGAGGGCGTTCGCTTCCGGAAAGTAGGTGCACGCGCAACCGCGCGGAATGTCGTACGCGACGATACGGAAGTTTTGTGCGGTGCGGGTTTCGCCGCGGAAGTGGCTGACGAGGTCGACGCGCTGGTCCTCGCGCAGTCCGAGCGCGTCCACGTCCTCGGCGTTCAGCAGCACGACCCGTCGGTCGCCTTTCAGGCCGCGATAGCGGTCGTCGAGGCCGTACAGGGTGGTGTTGTACTGGTCGTGGCTGCGCACGGTCATCATCAGAAATTGCCCTGATTTCAACTGGTTCCGCGTCAGATCGTGGACGGTGAAGCGGGCCTTGCCGGTGGGCGTCAGGAACTTTCCCTCGCGCGGTCCGTTGGGAAGGTAGAAACCGCCGTGGCGTCGCGCTCTCTCGTTGTAATTTTCGGTGCCGGGCACGACCTGCGCGATCAGATCGCGGATCCGGTCGTAATCCTCGGCCAGCCAGTTCCAGCGCACCTTGGAGGACGGCAGCGTCTTTTCAGCCAGCCGCGCGACGATCGCCGGCTCGGACAAGAGATGCTCGCTCGCGGGCGGCATCCGGCCGCGCGACGTCTGCACCACGCCCATCGAGTTCTCGGTGGTGACGAGCTGGCCGCCGTCGCGCTCGGTGCGGCCGAGGCAGGGCAGGATCAGCGCGGTCTCGCCGGTGACGAGGTGCGAGCGGTTCAGCTTGGTCGAGACATGCGCGGTCAGGACCGCCCGGCGCAGCGCGGCCGCGGTGTAATCGGTGTCCGGCGTCGCCGAGACGAAGTTCCCGCCGAGGGCGAAGAAGAGCTTCGCCCGGCCGTCGTGGAGGGCGTGGATCGCCTCGACGGTATCGAGGCCGTGCTTGCGAGGCGCGCTGATCCCGGTGGCCTTGTCGAGCGCGTCGAGAAACGCGGGCTTCGGCTTTTCCCAGATGCCCATCGTCCGATCGCCCTGGACGTTGCTGTGACCGCGCACCGGGCAGACGCCCGCGCCGGGCTTGCCGAACGCGCCCCGCAAGAGCAGGAGGTTCACGATCTCCCGCACGTTGTCGACCGCGTTCTCGTGCTGGGTGAGACCCATCGCCCAGCAGAAGATGATCCGGTCGGTCGACGCGAGCAGCGCCGCCGCCTCGCGGATGGATTCCTCCCGGATGCCGCTGGAGAAGACGATGTCCGCCCAATCCGATCGCTCTATGTGCGCGGAATAATTCAAGTAATTCTCGGTGCGGTCGCGGACGAACGACTCGTCCACCGCCTTCGATTCGAAGAGCGCCTTGCCGAGGCCCTGGAGGAGCGCGACGTCGCCGTTGATGCGCACCTGCAGGAACAGGTCGGTCAGGTCCGTCGCACCTTTGAATACCTCCTGCGGATGCTTGAACCGCAAGAGCCCGGCTTCGCGCAGCGGGTTCACGCTGACGATCTTCGCACCCGCCCGCTTCGCCTGCTGCAGCGCGGTCAGCATGCGCGGGTGGTTGGTCCCCGGGTTCTGCCCGATGACGACGATCACCCTGGCGTGCAGGAAGTCGTCGAGACGGACGGTGCCCTTGCCGATGCCGATGGTTTCGCTGAGGCCCGTCCCGCTCGACTCGTGACACATGTTCGAGCAGTCCGGCAGGTTGTTGGTGCCGAGCGCGCGCGCGAACAGTTGATACAGGAATGCAGCCTCGTTGCTGGTGCGGCCACTGGTGTAGAAGACCGCCTCGTCGGGCGTCTTCAGCGAGCGCAGCTTGTCCGCGACCAGCGCGAACGCCTCGTCCCACGGGAGCGGCGCGTAGTGACTGGCGCCGGGCCGCAGCACCATCGGGTGGGTGAGCCGGCCCTGCTTGCCGAGCCAGAGGTCGCTCTGCGCCGCGAGCTCGGCGACGCTGTGGCGGGCGAAGAACTCGGGCGCGACGCGCAGCGGCGTGCCCTCCTCCGCGATCGCTTTCGCGCCGTTCTCGCAGAACTCGAAGACCGAGCGCTCCCCGTCGGGATCGGGCCAGGCGCACCCGGGACAATCGTAGCCGTCGAACTGGTTCAGCGTCCGCAGCAGCCGCGCGCCGCGAACGATCCCGGCCTGGCCGAGCGCATGCTTCATTCCCGAGACCACCGCCGGAAGCCCGCCCGCTACCGAGGGTGGCTCTTTCCTGACGAGCGGGGCGGGTTCAGGGATGGTCAGCGCCTTCGTCACCCGCCCATCTTGCCATCACTTCGCGATCGGTATGCCGTCGAATGGCGGGGTCTTCGGGATCACGACCGTGACCTTGTCCACGTCCGCCGGCGGCGCCTTGAACTTCGCCCAGGCGGTCGCGCTTTGGTCGGGCTTCAGGTAGACGCCGTCCGCGAGCGGGCTGGCGAGCACGTGGCCCTTCTGGTCGCGGACCACGAGGTACTTCGTCTTGTTGGCGCCATCGAGGAGGTACGTCTCCTTCTTCAGGGCGTCGCCGACGCTGGCCTTGTTGAGCAGGCGCACCGGCGCGGAGGTGGTGTTGTGCCAGCGCCAGCGGACCTCGAGCATCCCGTCGGAGGTGCGGTGCGCTTGCAGCACCTCCGCCTTGACGCCGGCGACGTCAGAATCCTGCGCCCGCAGCGGCTCGTCGGCCTTGGCCAGCGCGGGCAGGAGAACGAGAGCGACAACGACTTTTCCGGCGATGTGCATTTGTCCCCCGGTCAAAAGACGTACGTCCGATGTTCGCGCGCCCCTTGTCAAGCCCGGTCGTCTGTGCCTCGAATCCGGTCGATGGGCGATTCGCGCCGGCTGCTGGTCGTCGACGACGAGGCAGGCGTCCGCAGCTCGCTGCGGCGAGTGCTGGAGGCGGACGGCTACGACGTCGTCGAAGCCGGCGACGGGGCCACCGCGCTGACGATGCTGCAGGAGCAGGCGTTCCAGGTGGTGATCAGCGACCAGATGATGCCCGGGCTCTCCGGGGTCGACTTCCTCAAGCTGGTGCGCGTCCGGCACCCGCAGGTGGTGCGGATCATGCTCACCGGCGACCGGGATCCGGAGACGACGCTGCGCTCGATCAATGAGAGCGAGGTGTACCGCTTCATCCGCAAGCCGTGGAACAACCGCGACCTGCGCACGATCGTCCACTTCGCCTTCGAGGTGGCGCGGCTGCAGGAGGAGAACCAGCAGCTGATCGAGCTCGGCCGCAAGCAGCGGGACGTGCGCAAGAAGCTCGTCTCCGAGACCGATCCGGCCGACATCGAGTCCGAGCTTTTGCTCCTCGCGGCCGAGGAAGCCGAGCTGCTCGACTAGCGTCTCATTCGATCAGCTCGCGCGCGACCGCGGACGGGTTTTCGAACGGCAGGAAATGGCCGCCGGGCAAGACCTTCACCCCGGTCCCGAGCTCCGCCGCCAGCGGGCGACCGATCGTCTCGAGCGGAAGCCAGGCATCCTCCGCGCCCCAGATCACTTGCACCGGAATGCCGGTCGCGCGCAGGCGCGCGGTCATGCCGGCGGTCTGGCGCGGCTCGAGGCAGCGTGCGGCGTGGATCAGCCGGTTTCCTCCGGTCTCGCCCGCATACGGCTCGAGCAGCTCCCGGATCGCGCGCAGCTTGCGCGCCAGCACCGGCTGCAGCCGGGCCGCCTGAGCGGGATCCCAGCCCACGATGCTCGAGACCCCGGACATCGCCCATTCGGTCTCGTGAACGCCGTCGATCAGGACCAGCCGGCGCACGCGCTTCGGCTCCCGCACCGCGAGGATCTGGGCGGCTGCGGTCCCGACGTCGTGCGCCACGACCGACACCTGCGCGAGCCCGAGCTCGTCGAGCATCTCGAGCAGCCAGCGCGCCTGGCTCTCCATGCCGACGTCGCCGGCGTCGGGGGACTCGCCGTAGCCCGCGAGATCCGGGGCGATCGCGCGGAATCCCGCGGCCGCGAGCGCCGGAACGACGTCTTTCCAAAGCCTCCTCGACGTCGGAAAGCCGTGCACGAGCAGCACCGGCAGTCCACTGCCGCAATCGTCGCGGGCGAGTCGCATCGGCCGCCCGCCATCCTACTGATCTTCCGATCGTTTGCGCTTGAAATCGGGTGCGCGTCGCTGCTAGTAGGCCCCCTCCCCCGGAGGAGCCCGTGACGCCTGTTCGGATCGCCGTCTGCCTGACGCTGTTCGCCTGCGCATCGACCCGGAAGTCGGCCTCCGCCCCCGCCCCGGAGCAGTCCGCCGCGGCCGGCGCGAATCCGTTCTTCGAGGAGAGCCCGCTTTCGCTGCACTACCCGCCGTTCGACAAGATCCACGACGCGGACTACGCGCCCGCCTTCGAGGCCGGGATGGCCGAGCAGCTCAAGGAGGTCCAGGCGATCGCCCACGGCCCGGCGCAGCCGACGTTCGAGAACACGTTCGTCGCGCTGGAAAAGTCGGGGCGGCTGCTGCGGCGGGTGCAGATCGTCTTCAACAACCTGAGCTCGGCCAACACCGATCCGGAGATGCAGAAGATCGAGGCGCAGATGGCGCCGCGGATCTCGGCGCACCGCGACGAGATCCTGCTCGACCCGGCGCTCTTCGCCCGCGTCGACTCGCTCTACCAGAAGCGCGGCGAGCTCGGGCTCGATCCCGAGTCGCGGCAGCTGGTCGAGCGCTACCAGGTCCAGTTCGTGCGGGCGGGCGCGAAGCTGTCGCCGGCCGATAAGGAAAAGCTCAAGAAAATCAACAAGGAGCTTTCGTCGCTGACGACGAAATTCCGGCAGAACACGCTGAAATCCACGAAGGAAAACGCGGTCGTGGTCGACGACGAGAAGGAGCTCGACGGACTGTCCAAAGAGCAGATCGGCGCCGCGGCGGAAGCCGCCAAGGCGCGGAAGCTTTCCGGCAAGTACGTCCTCACGCTGCAGAACACGACCCAGCAGCCGCCGCTGCGCGACCTCACCAACCGCGGCCTTCGCGAACGGCTCTTCAAGGCCTCGGTCTCGCGGGGCGTCGGCGGGGACGCCGACAACGCCTCGGTGGTGGCCCGGATCCTCGCGCTGCGGGCCGAGAAGGCGAAGCTCTTCGGCGACGCCAACTGGGCCGCCTATACGCTCGAGGAGGAGACCGCCGGCACGCCGCAGGCGGTCAACAAGATGCTCGGCGAGCTCGCGCCGCCAGCGCTGGCCAAGGCGAAGAAGGACGCCCAGGACCTCCAGGCGCTGATGCCGCAGGGAGAGAAGCTGGAGCCGTGGGACTGGGAGTTCTACGCGCAGAAGCTGCGCAAGCAGCGCTACGACTTCGACGAGGCGGCGGTGAAGCCGTACTTCGAGCTCAACCGCGTCATCCAGGACGGCGTCTTCTACGCCGCCAACCAGCTCTACGGGATCACCTTCAAGGAGCGCCACGACCTCCCGGTCTACCAGCCGGAAGTGCGGGTCTGGGACGTGATCGACGCCGACGGGTCACAGCTCGGCATCTTCGTCGGCGACTACTACAAGCGCGACAACAAGCAGGGCGGCGCGTGGATGAACGCGTACGTCCCGCAGTCGGGCCTGTTCGGCGAGAAGCCGGTGGTGGCGAACCACCTGAACATCCCCAAGCCCCCGGCCGGGCAGCCGACGCTCCTGACCTTCGAGGAGGTGACGACGGCGTTCCACGAGTTCGGCCACGCGCTGCACGGGCTGTTCAACAAGGCGAAGTACCCGCTGCTGTCGGGGAGCGCGCCGCGCGACTGGGTCGAGTTCCCCTCGCAGTTCAACGAGACCTGGACGCGCGAGCCGAAGGTGCTGGCGAACATCGCCCGGCACTACCAGACCGGCGAGCCGATGCCGAAAGCGCTCCTCGACAAGGTCAAGAGCGCGGAGAACTTCGACTCCGGCTTCAAGACCAGCGAGTACCTCGAGGCGGCGATCCTCGACCAGAGCTGGCACCAGCTCCCGGAGAGCGAGATCCCCAAAGACGGTCCGGCGGTGGCGTCGTTCGACGACGGCGCGCTGCAGAAGGACGGCGTGCTCTTCCCACCCGTACCTCCCCGCTACCACACCGCGTACTTCTCGCACATCTTCTCCAGCGGCTATTCGGCCGCGTACTACGCGTACATCTGGAGCGAGGTGCTGGCGCGAGACAGCGGCCAGTGGTTCTACCAGCACGGCGGGATGACCCGCGCCAACGGCGACGTGTTCCGCGCCCGGATCCTCTCGCGCGCGCGGACCGAGGAGCCGCGGGTGCTGTTCGAGAAGTTCTACGGAGGACCGCCGCGGATCGAGCCGCTGCTCGAGTGGCGCGGGCTCGCCGCGTCACCCGGGCAGGGCCGGTAGATCAGGTCCCTTGATCGTGCGGGACGACGACCGTCGCCGCCTTCGGCGTGCTGTCGTTGCCGGAGGCGTCGGTGCAGGTGACCCAGACGTTGTAGGCGCGGCCCTTACCGCCGCCGGAGCGGTCGGCGCGGAGGTCGACGGTCATCGCGGAGGTGATCTGGAAGTCCGCGGCCTCGTTGCTGGTCACGCTGGTGATCCGGCAGCGGCTCGAGACCGACGCGTCGCAGTTGTCGCTGGCGACGGCCACGATCGAGACCGGGACCATCTGTTTGTTCGGCGGCCAGAGCACCGCCGGCGAGGCGCTGGCGGAGCCGATCGAGGGGCGGGTCGTGTCGACCACGTGGACGGTCGCGTTGCAGGTCTTCGATACGTTGCCCCACGGATCGGTCGCGGTCAGGCTGGCCGGCGTGGCCCCGAGGTCAAACGACCCATTTGGCGACTGCGCGGTCGTGACCGAATCGCCGTCGGCGTCGGACGAGCCGTTCTCGATCGACGCGCTCGCGTGGCAGGACGAGTCCGCCGCGACCGTGACGTCGTGGCAGACCGCGGTGGGCACGGTCTCGTCGTGGCAGGTGAACGTCGGCGGGTTCGTTTCATTGGCCGGCTGCGCCGGCGGCAGGAAGTTGAACTTGCCCGCCGCCAGCGAGCTCGGCGTCTTGAGCCGGGTGAACTCGGCCTGGCCGTCCTCGCAGAGCTCGAGCCGATGGTGGATCAGGTCGGTGAGCGCGGCGGCGATCCTGGTCACGTAGTCGTCGTAGGTCGGGTACCGCTGCGCGACCGACGGCCGCGGGTCGGTCCCGCGCGCGTCCTCCGTCTGCGCAAACGGGATGAACTGGCCCGAGCTCTCGCACCCGTCGTTCGCCTGCGCGCCCGAGCGCAGCGCCCAGCCGGTGTACGTCCCGAGCGGCACGCTCACGTCCGGGAGCCGGACGCCGGCGATGTCGTTCCCGTCGGAGTCGGTCTTGGGGATGAAGCTCGGATAGATCGGCCCGTTCAGCGGATTGTCCTGGTAGGTCGCCTGGGGGTTGCCAGCCGCGACGTGGATCACCGGCGGATTGGTGGTCGCGATGCCGGTCGTATAGAAGTCCGGCCCGTAGTCGAACAGATAGCGCGTCGTCTTGAGGCCCACGTAGGTGACGTTCGGGATGCTCGGGAAGCCCATCCCCGACTGCGGCAGCGGCGCGACCAGCGTGCCGTCGGCGAATCGAGGCACGCGCGTCGGCGGCGGCGGAACGCCGTCGATCCACGCGTCGAGAGCGAGGAACAGCGCGCGCTGCACCGGCGACGAGCTGAGCGGGTTCTGGAACTGCTGGCAGTTTCCCTTCGACGAGCCGCTGCCGGTGCCGTGCTGCATGCTGGAGACGAAGTAGTCGCGCGCGTACGGCGAGTCCGGGAGGTCGGCGCTGCCGTCCGGCTGCGTGTGCAGCAGCGACGCGGCCTTCACCCAGTACTCGTTGGCCGAGTAGATCTCCGCCGAGACCGGACAGGTGCCAGTGGCGGTGCATTTGGCGAGACGGCTGTCAGTCAGCCCGGTGATCGCGTCGGTGGTCAAGACGTTGGCGAACGGGAACCGCCCCTCGATGAAGAGGTGATCCTGCCGGTTGCGCTCGGTCCGCACCGGCTGCGAAAAGCGGTAGTTCATGTTGATGCCGTCGCCGGCGGCGATCCATTGCATCATCGCGTCGAAGACCTTCTGCCCCTTCTCCGACTGGTTGAAGCCCAAGTGCCGGAAATCATTAAGCAATCGGCCTGGTTGCGATGAGATCTCGGTGCTGACCCGCTGGATGTCGCCGGCCAGCGGATTGAGCGTGCCATGCCCGTCGTCGGCCTCGTAGCGAAGCCAGGCGACGAAGTCGCGCACCGCCGCGAAGCCGAGGCCGTTCGGCGTCGGGTCCTTCGCGGTGTACGAGAACTCGTAGACGTCATTGCTGACGAACGGTCCGGACACCAGCGTGATCGCCGTCCCGCCGGCGTTGTAGTTCCACGCCGAAGGATCGAGCGCCACCGGCGGGTCCCCGAGGTGCACGCGGTGGGTGAGCGTCGCCGCCGTCTTGTCGAGCGTCGCAGCGGGATAGTTCAGCGTGTACGACGCCCCGGGGTTGACGATGTACTCGAACGCGGGACCGGTGATGGTCGAGCCATCCCGGTTGTGCGCGATCGGGAAGTTGACGCCGGTCGCGCCGGCGGTGCTCGCCTGGACCGGGCCCGCGGCCTTGTCCCACCCGCTCCAGACCAGCGTGTAACCTCTTTGAAGCAGGAACGAATTGTCGATCATCCTGGCGGTCGCGTCCGGGCACGGCTTGGTGCAGACGGCGCCCGGATCGTTCCCGCCGCCGGTGAAGCGCCCGAGCGCTGTCCACGTCTTGTTGCCGCGGTTCGGCGGCTCGTACATCATCTTGTGGTTGCCGTTGGCGAGCGGCCTGAGGATGTAGAAGTCGAACGAATATTCGGTCTTCCCGGTGAGTGGATTGGCGGCGAGGCCGACGTCGACGATCACGGCGTTCTTCGAATCGGCGGGATCGACCTCTCCGAACGCGACCCCGACGATCCGCTCGTATTGGCCAATCACGCGACCTGTCGTGTCGCCCACGACATGCTCCCCGAAAGCGATGTCCCGGGTGTTGATCTGGACTTTGGTGATCTTGGCCGCGGCGGCGGTGGCGAAGAGCGCGGTGGCGGCGACGAGGACGGGCGCGAGACGAAACGTGGACACGTGTGCATCCCCCTTGAAGGACGTGCATTCAGTTCATTGATCGGACCTCGGGTGGCTGGAGCGCGAAAGCTTACGCGGGAGGAGCGCTCCTTTCGCGGGCGGAAGTCAACGCGCGGCGTGTTGCAGAACTGTTGCGCTGCGCGTCCGATCCGACGAACGTCGTGCTTCGTGACCCGGTTGACCGCAATTCTCGCGGTTGCTAAGGGTCGATTCGAAGCAGGGGGGAGCGATGAAAAAACTGTATCTGGTCCCGATTTTTCTCTCGGGTGCATTGTCCTGCGACCGCGTTTCCGGCCCGCGCCTCGCTCCAGGAACGGCCTCGCCGGAGCTCGCCAGCAGCGCGCAACCGGCCGATCCGCCGCCGGCGCATCCGGTCCTCGCCGGCCACGGCACCGCGACCATCGACGGCGTGCTCTCGCCGGGCGAATGGGACACCGCGGCGACGTTCACCTTCGACGTCAACCTGCCTGGCGGCGGCACCACGCCGGGAACGCTGTACGTCATGGACGATCACGTGAACATGTACGTCGCGCTCAGCTTCGCCCGCGGCACGGTCGACCTCGGCAACAGTTTCGACGTCCAGTTCGACAACGACGACTCCGGCTTTCCGTACGCCAACGGAGACGACGTCTTGGTGGTGAACCCCGATTTCGACCCGCCGTTGATCGACGACGTTCGAACCAACGCGCCCCCGTGCCCTCCCGGCCGGCGGCCGGGCACCTGCGGCTTCCGCGACGTCGACCTCGGCGGCACCAACGACGGTCAGGCGGCGTTCCACAACGACGGCGCGACGACGGTCTACGAGCTCTCCCATCCGCTGGACAGCGGGGATCCGAACGACTTCTCGCTCAAACCCGGCGACCGGGTGGGGATGGCGATCTTCGTCCGGATGATCGCGGGCTCCAACTTCCCCGACGACTTCGGCGACACCGATTTCCCTGAGTTCGGGGAGTTCCTGCACATCCGCATCCGGGGCTGATCTTCACTTCCTGTCGTACGTTTCGGCCATCTTGCGGGCGTAGTCCGCGATCGGCTCGAGCCCGGCCGAGCGGCGGCGATCGTCGACGTGCCCGGGATCCTCGAGCGTCTTCGGGACCCACTGCCCGGCCTCGTTCTTCTGGAACTGCGTCCCGAAGCGCTGGGGCTTGCCCTCGGCGAGCAGGACGCGATCGGTGAGATAGGCGATGTCCTTCGCGCTCACTTCGCCGGGCGACTTTTCCATCAGATCGAGGCAGCGCCGCTGAAACGCGGGGTCGGCGTCGGCGTGCTGGACGAGCAGCCACGCCGCGTGCGCGGCCTTCTCGCCCACCAGCGACTTGCCCGGCCATCCGTACTTCGCGACGACCTCTTTCAAACGCGCGGTGTGGCGGGCGTCGAGGGCCTTCATCTGCGCGAGCGACTTCTGGTCCTTGAAGTCGCGCTGCACCACCAGGTCGCGCGCATCCTGATCGGCGGTGAACATTTCGAACAGCTCGTCACGCAGCTCAGGCTGCGCAACCGCCGCGGCTGCGAACAGCAAGGCGAAGGACCATGCGGGCATGGCGGGGGAACACGAGTTCCGTGGAATCATTCCTCAGTGCGCCATGGCCGCGCCCAGCTTCGGTTTTTTCGTGAGCAGGACGAGCGGGACCATGACCGCGGAGAAGACCGCGAGCAGCCAGAGCACGTCGAGATAGGCGAGCGTCTGCGACTGCTTGACCAGCTGTCCGTAGACCGCTCCGGTCGCCATCTTCGCCGCCCGGGCCGCCCCGATACCGGCGTGCTGCATCGCCATCGAGATCGCCTGCACGCGCGCGTAGAACTCGTGTCCCGGCACCATGTGCGCCGCGAGCCGCGCCTGGTGAAGCTGCGATCGCCGCGCGATCTCGGTCGCGACGAACGCGATCCCGACGCTGCCGCCGACGTTCCGCGCGAGGTTGACGATGCCGGACACCTGGTTGTTCTTCTCGGGTGGGACGCCGGCGTACATCGCGGTGTTGATCGGCACGAACAGGAACGCGAGGCCGCAGCTCTGGTAGATGCGCAGCCACACCGCGGTGGAGAAATCGATCCCCGGCTGGATGCTGTACGCCATGTGCCAGAGCGACCAGGCGAGAAGCGAAAAGCCGAAGGCGATCAGGAAGCGCGCGTCGACCTTGCCCACCAGCCGCCCGACCATCGGGAGCAGGAGGATCACGACGCACGCGCCTGGCGAGAGCGCGAGGCCGGCGTCCTGCGCCGACCAGCCGAGCCAGATCTGGACGTACTGGGGGAGCAGCACGGTCGAGCCGTAGAGCGCCATGCCGAGCGTGACCATGAGCAGATTCGTGATTGCGAACGTGGGGTTACGGAAGAGCTTCACCTCGACCACCGGGTGCTCCTGCCGCCATTCCCAGACCACGAAGGTGACCAGGGCGACGGCCGCGACGGTGGCGAAGGCGACGATCGCCGGCGAGGTGAACCAGTCGTCCTGCTGGCCCTTGTCGAGGACGTACTGCAGCGCCCCGAGCCCGACCGCGATCAGTCCGAGGCCGACGCCGTCGATTGGGCCGGCCTTGCCCTTCGCCTCGACGAGCCAAGGCGGGTCGGTGACGATCCGTCCGGCGAGCATCAGCGACGCGATCCCGACCGGCACGTTGATGAAGAAGACCCAGCGCCAGGAGTAGTGATCGGTGATGAAGCCGCCCAGGGTCGGCCCGATCGCCGGCGCGAGCACCACCGCCATCCCGTAGACGGCGAAGGCCATGCCGCGCTTCCGGACCGGGAACGTGTCGGCGAGGATCGCCTGCTCGCTGGGCCCCAGGCCGCCGCCGCCCATGCCCTGGACGATGCGGAAGAAGATCAGGAGCCCGAGATTGGGCGCGATTCCGCAGAGGAACGAGCTGAGCGTGAAGATCGCCACGCAGCTCATGTAGAAGCGCTTCCTGCCGATCCGCGTCGCGAGCCAGCCGCTGATCGGCAGCACGATCGCGTTCGAGACCAGGTAGGAGGTCAGGACCCAGGTCGCCTGCTCCTCGGTGACCGAGAGGTTTCCGGCGATGTGCGGCAGCGAGACGTTGACGATGGTGGTGTCGAGCACCTCCATGAACGTCGCCATGGTGACGACGAGCGCGACCGTCCACGGGTTGTGGCCGCCGGTCCAGCCTTCTTCATGTCCCTTCATCGCACGCGCACTTTCGGCTCGACCGACATCCCGGGCCGCAGGCGCTCCATCTCCGGCTGGCCTTTGTCGAGCCGCAGCCGCACCGGGATGCGCTGGACGACCTTGACGTAGTTTCCGCTCGCGTTTTCCGGCGGCATCAGGCTGTAGCGGGACCCGGTCGCGCCGGCGAAGCTCTCGACGGTCGCATCGTAATCGCGCGAGAGCGCGTCGACGTGCGCGGTCGCCTTCTGGCCGGCCTTCATGTTCTCGATCTGCGTCTCACGGAAGTTGGCGGTCACCCACAGGTCCTGCGTCTGCGTCAGCGAGAGCAGCTCCTGGCCGGGCTGGACCCGGTCGCCGACGTTGACCGAGCGTTTTCCGGCGATGCCCGCGACCGGGGCGACGACCCGGGCGTACGAGACGTTCAGCTCGGCCTGCTTGAGCTGGGCCTGCGCGAGCTGCAGATTCGCTTCGCGAACCGAGAGCCCCGCCTGCCGCGCGGTGAGCTGCCGCGGGGCGTTGGCCCGGACTTCGGCCAGCCGCGTCTGGGCAGTCGCGAGGCGCGCCTTTCGCTGATCGACGCGCTGCCGGGCGGCCGCCACGGCCGCTGCCGCCGCGTCGGCCGCGCTCACCCGCTGGTCGTAGTCCGCCTGCGGAATCGTGTGTGAATTCAACAACATCTGGCCGCGCTGTCTCTGCTGCTGGGCGAACTTGTCGTGCGCGAGGGCCTGGTCGAGATCCTTGCGCGCGGCTTCGAGATCGGCCTGCGCGTTCGCGACCTCGTCCTGCCCGCTTTGGACGGTCGCCCGATTCGAGGTCTGCGTGATCGGAACCGCTGGCTGCTCGGCCTCGAGCTGCGCCTGGGCGAGGGCGACCGCCGCGCGGGCCTGGGCGAGCGCCACCTGGAGGTCGGCGGGATCGAGCTCGATCAACAGATCGCCGGCCTTGACCTGCTGGTTGTCCTCGACATGGACCGCCACCACGGTCCCCGGAACGCGCGAGCTGACGGCGGTGATGTTTCCGTCGATCTGCGCGTCGTCGGTGTCCTCGAAATGGCGCGCATCGAGCCACCAGAGGAAGCCGGCGATGACCGCGATCGCGACGACCGCGACGATGATCATCCGGGTGCGGCGGGCCTTCTTCGGATCCTTGCGCGGCTCGGGCTGCTTCTCGCCGTTGCCTTCGTGCGGCTCGTGCTCGTGCTCTTGCTCGGCCATGATCGGCGGATGCTGCGCAGCGCGGGGCCGGCAACGCAAGTGCGCCGTCAGGCTCCAGTGAGCCATGCGACCTGCTCAGGCCACAAGGCTGGATTGCGGAAGAACCCGAAGTGGCCCATCGGACCGGGCCGGAGCTGGAGCTCCTTGCGCGCGTTCGTATAGAGCGAGAGCAGCGATTCGGCCGCCGTCTTCGGCGCGTACGAGTCGTCCTCGAAGGTGAGCATGCGCAACCGACCTTTGTAGCCGGTGTACCCGAGGCCGCCGCGCGGCTCGGCGTAGCTGAAGACGTAGCGGGGATCCTTGCCCCATTTCGCCCACTCGCGGGCGACACCGAGCGGGACGTCGTCCCCCTGCCCGACGAGACGCATCGGCAAGTAGCCGTAAACAGTGGTAAAAGTCGGGATGAGCAAGTACCACAGCGTCCCCATGAAGGCGCGCGCCCGGCCCCGGTAGGCGCGCCAAAAGGCGGTGCCGGAAGCGACGAAGAGCGCGGAGGCGATCGGCGCGTCGGCGACGAGGCCCATCAATTGCGACCCCGCGCTGTGGCCGACGAAGTGCAATGGCAGGCCGGGAAAGCGGCCCTTCAGGAGATCGATCGCGCCGCCGATGTCCTTCTCGCCCCAGTCGTGGAACCAGGCTTCGAAACCGCGCAGCGAGCCGTCCGGGCGCGAGGCGCCGATGCCGCGATAGTCGAAGATCAGCGACGCGATTCCCCGTTCGGCGAGGTGCCGCGCGAACGGCGCGTAGAATTTCGCGCGGACCGCCATCGCGCCGGCCACGACCGCGCACGCCTTCGGTGGCCCCTCCGGGAGCAAGAGGTCCCCGCCGAGCGAAAAACCGTCGTGTCGGGCAGGAAAGCGGATCAAGGCTTGGCGACGTCCGGGACCGGCCCGACCGCGAGCGCGGTCATCACCGGCGCGCCCGCGTGTTCGACGAGCCGGTGTGGCACGAGACGGCGAGAAGCGCCGCCCAAAGACCGATCAGCCGCATGGCGACAGTGTACTCGAGCACTATTCGTAGTGCTTGTCGCTGGCCCAGATCTCCGCGATCGGCGCGCGAAGGCCGCTGCAGATGAAGATCGTCCGGGCCCTCTCGTACGGCATCGCCCAGGGGACGTCCTTCTCGTGCGCGCCGACGCGACATTCGCGCAGGTTGCGGAGGTGGTCCTCGAGGCGGCCGCCGACGATCAGGACGGTGTCGACGCCGGGCGGCGGGCCCCACATCCAGTACGCGTTGTGGGCGCTGAAGACGGGCAGGCCGCCGGAGCCGAGCAGCTCGAGCGCCGCCGCTTCGCCGTAGTTCTGGCCGAAGACGCCCGCGTGGGCGCGCTCCTGCGGCGCAAGCCGGGCGGCGGCTTCGCTGACGGCCTGCGACAGCTCGCTCCACCCGAATTGATCGGCGAGGTGCTGGGGCAACGGCCCGAGCCGCTGCCGCTCCATCTGCGGCGGCGCGACGTGCAGGATCTCTTCCCATCGCTCGAGCGCGGCCGGCGGCAGGATCGGAACGACGAGCGGCGAGAGAGCGAGTCCCGACGCGCCGATCGCCGCCGGGATCGCGGCCCGCCACCGCGAGCGGATCCGTTCGGCGGCGATGCCGCCCATCGCGAAGAGCGGCAGGAATGCGGGGGCGACGTAGTACGCCTTTCCCTTGAGCGCCCCGAAGAGGAGCTCCTCGAGGAGGAATGCGATCGCGACCGTCCGCAGCTCGCGCGCGGCGAGCCACAGCCCGGCGAGGACGATCGGCAGCGCGAGCGGGTTCATCTCGAGGAGCTGCTGGCCCAGATACGAGGAAAGCGTCCAGGGCGCGTTCTTCCACTTCTGGGCGGCGAGCAGCTCGAGCATCGGGAAGCCGTTTCGCACCTGCCAGATCGCGTGGGGCAGGACGATGACCGCGGCGACGAGCGGCGCAAGCAGGATGCGGCGCGTGCGGAGCCTCGAGTCGAGGAGGACTGCCGCCAGCAGGCAGACCGCGTATAAGGCGAACGAATGCTTGTTGAGGATGCCGATCCCGGTCAGGACGCCGGCGGCCGCCCAGCGGCCTTCGAGCACGACGAGGACGAGCGCGAGGTAGAGCGGCAGCTCGAACGCGTTCATGGTCAGAAGCCCGCCCTCCGCGACCTCGCCCGGGGCCAGCGCGACGCAGACGCACGCGACCGCGACGGCGAACGGGCCGCCCTTCTGCCGGTGCGTGAAGAGGCCGACGAGCACCACCGTCGCGGCGTGCGCGAGGGCTGCCGGAAGTCGATAGAGCCAGACGTGCTGCCCCGAAATTGCGTACGAAATCCGCGAGACCAGCGCGATCAGCGGCGGCTGATCGACGTAGCCCCAGGCCAGGCGGCGGCCGCAGGCGAGGAAGTACATCTCGTCGCGGAACCACCCGTAATCGCTGCCGCATGCGAGGTGCAGCGCGAGCGCGCCGAGGGCGATGGCAAGGTAGATGCGTCGAATGTCAGACCCCTGTTGTAGGCTCCGCATCGTGAACGAGCTTCTCACATCGGCCGGCGCAGACGCCCGGCTCGTCCGCGCGCTGGACTGGCTCGCGCCGCGCAGCCGCGCGCTGATCGTCGGGGCCACGCAGGAGGCCGCCGCCGACCTCGCACGCGAGGCAGCGCAGCGCGTCAAGGCGTCGTTCGGCTGGCATCGCTTCACCCTCGGCCGCCTGGCGGCGGTGGTCGCGGCCGATGCGTTGGCCGCGCGGGGCCTTTCGCCGCTCTCGCCGCTGGGAATCGAGGCGGTCTGCGCGCGCGTCGTGCATCAGCTGGGTCACGCGGGGGAGCTGGGGAAATTTCAGGCGGTCGCGCAGCAGCCGGGGCTCGGGCGCGCTCTCGCGCAGACGCTGCAGGAAGTGCGACTTGCGGGAGCGCGGCCGGCGGGCGACCTCGGGCGTCTGCTCGAGGCGTACGAGGCGGAGCTGTCGCGCGCGCAGCTCGCCGATCGCGCCGAGGTCTTCCGGCTCGCGCTGGAAGCGCCGGAACATCCGCTGCTGTCGCTGCCCGCGGTGCTGGTCGATCTGCCGGTGCAGGCGGCGGTCGAGGCGCGGTTTCTTTCGCGGCTGCGCGGCGACGTGCTGGCCACGGCGCCCGCGGGGGATGCGCGCGCGGTCGATCGGTTGTCGCGCGCTCTCGGCGTCGCACCGGTCCCGGTCGAGGAGCCGCGCGAGACCTCGCTCTCACGCGTACAGCAGCGGCTGTTCGTCGAGGGCGCCGAAGCCCTGCCGCCGCTCGGGGAGGACGTCGAGATCCTGTCCGCGCCGGGCGAGAGCCGGGAGTGCGTCGAGATCGCGCGGCGCGTCCTCGCCGAGGCGGCGCGCGGGACGCCGTTCGATCGCATGGCGGTCCTCCTGCGGGCGCCGGGGCAGTATCGGGCGCTGCTCGAAGAGGCGTTCGCGCGCGCCGGAATTCCGGCATATTTCGCCTCGGGAACGCTGCGGCCCGACCCGGCGGGGCGGGCGTTTCTGGCGTTGTTGGCCTGTGCCGCCGAGGGGCTCTCGGCGCGGTCGTTCGCCGAGTATCTGTCCCTCGGCGAGGTGCCGGACGCGGTCGAAGGCGGGCCGCCGCCCGCGCCGGCGTCCGGCGATCGCTGGGTGCCGCCCGACTCCGAGCTGATTCCGGCGCGCGCGGAAACGGAGCCGGAGCAGGAACCGCAATCGCCGGCCGACCCCGATGCGCCGGTCGCGGCCGGCGCGCTGCGCGCTCCGTGGCGATGGGAGGGCCTGATCGTCGACGCGGCCGTGATCGGCGGTCGCGACCGATGGGTCAAACGCCTGTCAGGACTGGAGAATTCGCTGCGTCGTGAGCTGGAGGGCCACGCCGAGGAGGAGGCGCTCTCGGCGCGGCTGCGGCGCGAGCTCGACGATCTCGCCGCGCTGCGCGCATTCGCGCTGCCGCTGCTCGACGCGCTCGCCGCGCTGCCGCGCGAGGCCAGCTGGGGCGCATGGCTCGAGCCGCTGACGGCGCTCGCGACCCGGGCGCTGCGCGAGCCGAACCGGGTGTTGTCGGTATTGCACGAGCTGCACCCCATGGACCCGGTCGGGCCGATTTCGCTTTCCGAAGTGCGACTCGTCCTCGGCCGGCGGCTGACGGAGCGTCCGGAGTCGCCGTCGGGCCAGCGGCACGGCAAGGTCTACGTGGCGCGGATCGCGGCGGCGCGCGGGCTGTCGTTCGACGTCGCGTTCGTGCCCGGGCTGGCCGAGAAAGTCTTTCCCCAGAAGGTGATCGAGGATCCTCTCTTGCGCGACAGCGAGCGCGCGGGGCTTCCCGGCCTCGACTCGAGCGAAGACCGGGTCGCCCGGGAGCGGCTCGCGCTGCGGCTCGCGGCTGGCGCGGCGCGGCGCAAGCTGGTGCTCTCGTGGCCGCGGATCGATCTGTCGCAGGGGCGTGCGCGGGTGCCGTCCTTCTACGGCCTCGAGGTGCTTCGCGCTGCCGAAGGCGTCCTGCCGGCGTTCGCCGACCTGGCCCGGCGCGCAGAGGAAGCTACCGGCGCGCGCTCGGACTGGCCGGCGCCGGCCGATCCGGCGCAAGCGATCGACGACGCCGAGCACGACCTGTCGCTCTTGAAGCACGCCTTCGGGCTGTCAGCCGCGGAAGCCCGCGGAATCGGGGCGTATTTGCTCACCGCCAACGCCCACCTCGCGCGGGCGCTGCGAGTCGGAGCGCGCCGCTGGATCAGGCGCTGGACGGGCGCGGACGGACTGGTCGGGCCCTCTGCGGAGGCGCTCGCCGCGCTGCAGAAGCACCAGCTCACGGCGCGGTCGTACTCGCCGACGGCGCTGCAGAACTACGCCGCCTGCCCGTACAAGTTCGTCCTGCAGGCGCTGCACCGGCTCTCGCCGCGGGAGGTGCCGGAAGCGATCGACGAGATCGACCCGCTCCAGCGCGGCGGGCTGATCCACAAGATCCAGTTCACGTTTCTCCGCGCGGAGCCGCTGCCGGTCGCCGACCTTCCGGCGGCGCAGCAGCGCCTGGAAGCCGTGATCGATCGGCTGGCGGCGGAAGCGAAGGAGGACCTCGCGCCCGCCATCGAGCGGGTCTGGGACGACTGCATCACCGGCATCCGCATCGACCTGCGCCGCTGGCTCGAGCTGCTGGCCGAGGAGAGGGCCTGGACGCCGTGGCGGTTCGAGCTCGCCTTCGGCTTGACCGACCTCGTCGAGGAGCGCGACCCGCACAGCCGCCGGGAGCCGGTGGTGCTCGACGACGGGATCACGCTGCGCGGATCGATCGACCTGGTCGAACAGGCGGCCGACGGATCGCTGCGGGCCACAGACTACAAGACCGGAAAAGTCTGGGCGGACCCTGGCGTCGTCATCGGCGGCGGAGACACGCTCCAGCCGGCGCTGTACGCGCTGGCGCTCGAGAAACGGTTCCCCGAACACCGCGTCGTCGGCGGGCGCCTCTATTACTGTACCTACGTGGGCGAGTTCACCGAGCGTGATGTTCCGCTCGAGACCGCCGCGCGCGGGAGCGTCGCGGTCCTGGCGCGGACGATCTCGGACGCCGTGGCGCAGGGCTTTCTTCCCGCCGCGCCGCGCGACGACCGCGAGTGCACGCGCTGCGATTACCAGCCGGTGTGCGGGCCGAACGAGTGGCAGCGGGTGAAGCGCAAGCCGGCCGACGGGCTGGTTCCCCTCCGCAAGCTGCGGGAGATGCCGTGACGCTCGCCGACCTCCATGCGCGAGAGCGCATCCGCGGCGATCTCGCCAGTACGCTGGTGGTCGAGGCCGCCGCCGGCACCGGCAAGACCACCGAGCTGGTGGCGCGCATCGTCGCGCTGGTGCGCCAGGGAAAGACCACGCTCGACCGGATCCTCTCGGTGACGTTCACCGACCTCGCCGCCGGCGAGATGAAGCTGCGGCTGCGCACCGAGCTGGAGACGGCGCGGCTTTCCGGCAGCCCCGAAGAGCAGGAGCGGCTGACGCGCGCGCTCGGCGTGCTCGAGGTGGCGCCGATCGGGACCATCCACTCGTTCTGCGCCGACCTCTTGCGCGAGCGGCCGGTGGAGGCGCGGGTCGACCCGGTCTTCGCCGTCGCCGCCAACGAGGAACAGGAACGGCTCTTCGATCAGGCGTTCGAATCCTGGTTCCAGCGCGTCGTCGGCGACCCGCCCGAAGGCGTGCGCCGACTGTTGCGGCGGAAGGTCAAGTCGGGCGACGCGCCGCCGCGCGAGCTCTTGCGGCAGGCCGGCCGCGATCTGATCGAGCATCGCGATTTCGACGGCGCCTGGCGGCGGGACCCGCTCGATCGCCGGGCGGCGCTCGATCGGGCCCTGTCGAAGCTGGCTTCGGTCGGCGAGCTCGCGGCGCGCGCACAGCGGCCCGACGATTGGGCGGCGAAGTCGATCGCGGAGATCGATCGCTTCGTCGGCGAAGTGCGGCGGCGCGAAGCCGTCCGGGGCGGACGCGATCTCGATGGGCTCGAAGCCGAGCTGCAGGAGCTCTGCCGCCGCCGGCTGTGGAACTGGCGCGGGGGCGGGCGGTGGTTCGGGAAAGAGCTGGAAAAATCATCGGTTCTGACGCTGCGCGAGGACGCGAAGACCGAGCTCGAGAGGGCGCTCGATGCCTGCGCCGCCGACCTCGCGGCCTGCCTGCGCGAGGAGCTGCGGCCGCTGTGCGAGGGGTACGAGGCGCTCAAGGCGCAGGCGGGGTGCCTCGACTTTCTCGACCTGCTGCTCAAGGCGCGCGATCTGGTGCGTGACGACGGCGACGTCCGCCGCAGCCTCCAGGAGAGCTTCACCCACATCCTGGTCGACGAGTTTCAGGATACCGACCCGCTGCAGGCCGAGATCCTGCTGCTGCTCGCGGCCGACGACCCGGCCCTGTCCGACTGGCGCAAGACGCGGCCGAGAGCGGGGAAGCTGTTCGTCGTGGGCGACCCGAAACAGTCGATCTATCGCTTCCGGCGGGCGGACATCGCGCTCTACGAGGACGTGAAAGCGCTGCTGCTTTCGACCGGCGCCGAGCTCGTACATTTGACTACCTCGTTCCGGTCGGTTCCGGCGCTGCAGCAGGCGGTGAACGCCGCGTTCGCGCCGCGGATGACTGGCGGCGCGCAGGCGGCGTACGTCGCGCTCGCCCAGAACCGGCCGACTGTTGCCGGTCAACCGGCGCTGGTCGCGCTGCCTGCGCCGCGGATCTACGGCGAGCGCGGCGACAAGCCGGTCAACTTCCGCATCGAGCAGTCGTACCCGGAGGCGGTCGCAGCCTGGGTGGACTGGCTGATCCGGCACAGCGGCTGGAAAGTCAGCGAACGGGATCGCGAGCCGGTGGCGGTCGACGCGCGGCACGTGTGCCTGCTCTTCAAGCGGATGCGGGGTTGGGACGGCGACCTGACCCGCCCCTATGTCCGCGCGCTCGAGGCGCGGCGGATTCCGCACGTGCTGGTCGGAGGGCGGTCGTACCACGCCCGCGAGGAGGTCCTCGCGATGCGGACCGCGGCCCACGCGATCGAATGGCCGGACGACGAGCTGTCGGTGTTCGCCACGCTGCGCGGGCCGCTGTTCGCGGTCGGCGACGACTCGCTGCTCCTCTGGCGCGAGCGACAGAAGCGTTTCCGGCTTCGGGCCGGGATGCCCTCGTTGTCGGGGCAGGAAACGGAAGTTGCCGACGCGCTCGCGGTGCTCGATGAGCTGCATCGAAAGCGCAATCGCCGGCCGATCGCCGAGACGATCTCGCGACTGCTCGACGCGACGCGCGCGCATGCCGGCATCGCGATCCGGAACGCCGGCGAACAGGCGCTGGCGAACGTGCTGCGGGTCCTCGAGCTGGCGCGGCGGTTCGAGGCGGCCGGAGCCAGCTCGTTCCGGGCCTTCGTCGACCGGCTCGACGTCGAGGCCGAGCGCGGCGAGGCGGCCGAGGCGCCGGTCGTCGAGGAAGGCACCGAGGGCGTCCGGATCATGAGCGTGCACAAGGCCAAGGGGCTCGAGTTTCCGGTGGTCGTGCTCTGCGACCCGTGCGCACCCGCGGCGCCGAAGAACCCGTCGCGGCTGGTCGATCCGGCGCGGCGGGTGTGGGCGATGCCGCTCGCGGGATGCGCGCCGAGTGAGCTGCTCGCCGATCGGGAGGCGCTCTTGCAGCGCGACCGCGAGGAGGTGACGCGGGTGGCGTACGTCGCCACGACCCGCGCGCGCGACGTGCTGGTGGCGCCGGTCCTCGGCGACGACGAGCCGAAAGGCTGGCTCGAGCCGCTCAACCCGGCGCTCTACCCGGCCGCGGCCGAGCGCAGGCTGGGGCGGCCCGCGCCCGGGTGTCCGCCGTTCGGCAAGGAGACGGTGCTCGATCGGCCGGCGGGGCTGCTCGCGCCGCTCTCCGTCTCGCCCGGGCTCCACGCGCCGCAGGCCGGCGCGCACGAGGTCGTCTGGTGGGACGCGCAGGAGCGCGCCATCGACCGCGAGGTCGAGGGAGGCGTCCGCAGCCACGATCTCCTCCGCGAGGACGGCGTGGCGAGGCCGACGGCGGAGGCGCACGCTCGTTGGCAGGAGCGGCGGATGCGGACGCTGGAGAAGGGTTCGGCGCCGTCGCTGCGGGTGGAGACGGCGACGGCGCGATCGATCGCCTCGGCGCCGGAGGGTAGCGAGGTCGCGCTGGAGACGGTCGCGGGGCGCGAGGCGCCTCGGCCTCGAGGCAGGCGGTTCGGCACGCTGGTGCACGCCGTGCTGGCGGAGATCGACCTGCGCGCCACCCCCGAGGGCATCGCGCGCACGGCTGCCGCGCAGGGACGCATCGCGGGCGCGCCGGCCGAGGAGATTTCAGCGGCGGCGGCGGCGGTGGTGGCGGCGCTGCAGCATCCGCTCTTGCAGGCCGCGGCCCGCAGCGACGAGTGCCGGCGTGAAGAGCCGGTCCTGCATCGGCTGGCCGACGGGACCCTTCTCGAAGGCGTGGTCGATCTCGCCTTCCGCGACGCGGCCGGCTGGACGGTGATCGATTTCAAGACCGACGCGACCGACCGGCCCCACTATGCCGAGCAGATCCGGCTCTATTGCGCGGCGGTGGAGGCCGCCACGGGCTCGAGGGCCCGCGGCGTGCTTCTCGCCGTGTAGGCCCGGGTGCGCCCGGCCGGCCCCGACACCCACCCCTGGACCTTGTTTCCTCCTGTCCGATTCTGTTGCCATCGAAACCCATTTCCGGAGGGGACATGGAGATCCAGGCCAGGGCGACCACGCGCTTGCGCTACCGCTTCGCGGACGTGAAGCAGGCCCAGGCGCACGTGCGGAAGATCGAGGAGCACACGCTCTTCTTCTACCGCGACGACAAGCTGCGGCTCCTGCCCTATGCGCCGGTGTGCCTGGAATGGACGTTCGACGAATCCGGCGGCCCGAGCCGGCTGCTCCACGGCTGGGTGGTCGGGTCCCTCGAGGGCAGCGGCACCTGGATCGAGCTGCTCGACACCCGTCCGCTGCGCGACCCGATACCCGATTGCCGGCGCAGCCCGCGGATGGGCTGCGACGTGCTGGTCGAGGTGCGCGGCGGAGGCCGGATCGAGACCGGACGGATGCTCGACCTGAGCGCGGGAGGCGCGCGGATCGGCGGCATCGCCGGCATGCCGCGGCGCGAGCACGTCGAGATCCGCATGCTGTCGCCCGATCGCCTGACGTTCCACGACCTCTCCTTCGGGTACGTGGCCTGGACCGAGGGGTCCGAGCTGGGCGTGCAGTTCGACCAGCTCGATTTGATCGGGAGGTCGGCGGTGAGCCGGCTGGTGGCGGAGACCGAGGTGCACTGGACGCGCGCCTGGGAGAGCTGCCACCCGGGGTTCTGCTGCAACGGAAAGGGCGTGATCGAGCCCGAGCCGCCGCGGCTGCGCAGCAAGGACGAGATCACCGGCAAGATCGCGCTCTAGCCGCGGCCTGGCGCCCGCCCGAGCGCACGCTCGCGCGCCTGCCGCATTGCGACAGGCGCTGCGAAGACCGATGCATAAGTTGAGCCCGTGGGGGAGCGGGGGGCCCTGGTCGAGGCCCGGCAACTGGCCGGGCTGTTGCGGGCCGGCGGAACGAACGCCCGGCGGCGCGAGGCTGCGCTCACGAGGCTCGCGCAGCTCGCGGCCAGAGGTTGTGACGGCAGGGAACCCGCCGACGCGGCCCGCTCCTGCGCCGCGCTCCGCGACGTCGTGCTCGATCTCGCCGGACAGCAGGCGGTCGACGTCGCCGACGCCCGCGCGCTCTGCCGCACCATCGACGCCGCCGAGGCCGAGGCGATGGAGGCTTTCAACGGCTCGCGCCAGGCGCAGCACGCGCTGCAGACCTTCGAGTCGTTGATCGAGGCCTCCCCGCTGCCGATCCTGTCGGTCGACCGGCGCGGGCTGGTGCGGATCTGGAACCGCGCGGCCGAGGAGCTGTTCGGCTGGCAGCGCGTGGAGGTGCTCGGGAAGCCGCTGCCGTTCGTGCCTCCCGAGAGCCAGGACGAATCGCGCGCGATGGCCGAAGCGTCGATGGCGGGCGAGGTGATCCGCAACCGCGAGGTGCGCCGCGCGCGCAAGGACGGGGCGATCCTCGACCTGGCGCTGTCGGTCGCTCCGCTCCGCGACACGCGAGGGGAGATCTCCGGGTCGATCGCCATCCTCGCCGACATCGGCGAGCGCAAGCAGCGGGAGATGGAGGGCGAGCAGACGGCGCGGTTCCGCGAGCACCTGATCGGCGTGGTCGGTCACGACCTGCGCAATCCGCTCACCGCGATCGTGACCTCGGCGCAGCTCCTGCTCCGCTACGCGGGCCTGAGCGAGAAGCAGTCGCGGGTGGTCGGGCGGATCGCCTCCAGCGCCGATCGGATGGCGAGGATGATCGACGACCTGCTCGACTTCGCCCGCACCCGGCTGGGCGGAGGGTTCCCCATCCACCCGCGCCGGATCGACCTGCGCGAGCTGTGCGAGCACACGGTCGAGGAGCTCGAGTTCGCCTACGCGACGCGGACGGTGCGGCTCGAGACCGACGGCGATCTGTGGGGAAACTGGGACCCCGACCGGATGGCGCAGGTGATCTCGAACCTGGTCGGCAATGCGCTGCAGCACAGCTCCGAGGACGGCGAGGTCCGGGTCCGGCTTCACGGCGAGCCCGAGGTGGTCGTGCTGCAGACGCACAACGGCGGATCGCCGATTCCGCCCGACGTGCTGCCCCACGTCTTCGAGCCGGGCCGGCGCGGGGCGCGATCCGGCGGCCTCGGGCTCGGGCTCTACATCGTGGAGCAGGTGGTGCTCGCGCACGGCGGGAGCATCGAAGCCCGGTCGACCGCCGAAGAGGGGACGACGTTCACCGTCGTGCTGCCGCGCAAGGCGCGCCACAAAGCGTGAACCTCGGCGGCGTGGCGGCTTGACCGCCGCAGGAGCGGCTAGCATGTTCGCTCCATGCGCGCTCTGATCCTCGGTCTGCTCGTGTTCGGCTGCGCCTCGCGGTCGAAGGACGCCGCGGCGCCGGGGGCGACCACGGTCGCTTCCAGCCTGCCCTCGAATGCGGCCCCCGAGCGGCCGTCGACGCCGGAAGCGGGAAAACAGGGGTCGCCGGCGACCCCGGTCCCGACGACCGGCGGTGCGCCCACGGCGCCGACGTCGCCGAGCGGGCCGATGACCGCGGCGGAAGCGGCTGCCGCCGTGGCGCAGCACGGGTCTGCATCGGACGGCGCGCCGGACGACTCGGCCTGCGGCGGCGACGACGACTGCGCGTTCACGATGGTCGCGGCGGGCGGGTGCTGCCCGATGCTCTGCACGCCGCGGGCGGTGACGAAGAAGGCAGCCGAGGCGATCCAGGCGAAGTGCGCCCAGGGGCCGGCGTGCCCGATGCCGTCCTGCGCGCCGCCGCGGTCGCAGACCTCGCCCGCTTGCGAAAAGGGGCGCTGCGTGAGCAAGGCCGTGAAAGCGCCGCAATAGCTCTTTTAGACCGCGGCCTGCGCGCGGTCTTTCGGCGCCGGGCCGCCGTGGTGGGTCGAGCTCCACAGCGCCGACGCGGCGAGGCTGAGGATCACCAGGCCCTGCGCGAGCAGGCCCTCGCGCGTCGCGTACAGGCCGAGCGCCGGCAGCTGGAACGCGCCCCAGACGGTGAGCGGCAGCGCTCCCTGGAGCTGCAGCGATCGGATGCCATTGCCGACCATGAGCACCGCGAGGCCGCTCAGGATCGTTCCACAAGCAACGAGCAGCGGCCGCGGTTTGAGCTTCTTCTGCAGACGCTGGAAGAGCGCGACCAGGGCCACCAGCGCGACGATGCCGGCGATCGCGCCGGCGGCGACCGCTCCGCCCGCGCCCGGCGACTCGAGGACCAGGCTGCGGAAGAACATCACCACCTCCAGCATCTCGCGGTACACGGCGATGAAGGTGGTGCCGAGGACGACGGCGGCGGACGCGCCGGCCATCGAGCGCTGAAAGAAGGTGGAGAAGAGCCGGCGCGAGCTCATCGCGGCGAAGAGCCAGTGGCTGGCGTAGAGGATCAGCGCGGCGAGGACGAGCTGGAGGACGCCCTCGATCAGCTCGCGGTGGGCGCCGGAGAGCCGCGAGAGGAGGACGCCCGAGCCCCACCAGGTGATCGCGCCGGCGGCGAGCGCCGAGAGCCAGCCGACGTGGACGGCGTTGGCGTCGCGGGCGCGTCCGGCCTTGCGCAACAGCGCGAGCATCGCGGCGACGAGGAGGGCGGCTTCGACTCCTTCGCGCAGCGCGATGGCGAGCGCGGCGACGAACGCGACCAGCGCGCCGCCCGGGCCGCGGACGTCGGCCATCTCCAGCAGCGCGTCGAGCCGGACCGCGTCGGGCTCCGGATCGCGGCCGGCGTCGATCGACGAGCGCAGGGCGAGGAACGCGCCCTCGATCTCGGTCACCAGATTCGCGTCGCGCGCGCGGAGGACGGCTTCGTGGGGCTCGAAGTGGTCGAGGTAGGCCGAGATCAGCGTGCGGCGCGCGTGGTCCCGATCGCCGGAGCGCGCCAGCGCCGCCGCTCTCTGCGCGTCATGCCGGGCCCTGGCCAGGCCCTGGGCCTCGATCATCTCCGCGGGTTCGCTGAACGGACCCCTGCGAAGCGCGGCGATCGCCTCTTCGACGGCGGACGGCGAAAGGCCGGCGGTGGCGAGCCTCGCCCGCAGGTCCTGGTCGGAGAGCGAGGCGAGGTCGCGGTACCGGGTGGGAACCAGCGCCGCGCGGGCCAGGTCGAGCCCGTGCGCGGACGCCTCGGGGTGCGCGAGCGTCAGCAGGTAGAAGGCGACGTTCCAGCGCGCGGCGTCGTCGAGCCCGACGTCGAACGCCGGCATCTGCGTCCGCGGCACGCCGTAGGTGACCGCGCTGAAGACGCGCTGCGGGCTCATCTCCTTGACGTCGTCGGGCTTGCTGAAATCGGGCGGCTTGGTCTCCAGGCCGATCGACGCGTTCGGGCGGCCGTCGACTCCGTGGCACGCGGCGCAGGCCTGGGCGTACGCCTGCGCGCCGCGGGAGAGATCGGGAGCGTGCACCGGAAAGAGGACCACGTGGAACCGCTGCACGATCTGGTCGCGCAGCGCGCGCGCCTCGGACGCGACTTCGGCGGGAGACGCCCTCGCGGCCACGGCGCGGCCGAGCGCGTCGAGCTTGACGCCGATGTCCTCGGCCTCCACGTCGGCGCGCAGCTCGCGGGCGGCGTCCTGCACGAAGCCGATCTGCTCCTGGTGCTCGGCGGCCGACAGCACTTCGCCGCCCGGCCCGACGGCGCGCGGGTAATCGGCGGACACGTAGTCGAGCAGCGCCACCACCCGCCGCAGCGGCTGGTCTTCCAATGCCTCCGCCTTCGGCTGCGGCCCGGCCGCCGGCGAGGCCGCCGCCGTCCGCGCGGCCGGCGCCACGGCCGCGGTGAGAATGAGAATCAGTCTCAACATCAACGGAGAGGATAGTGGGCAACCGCTTTTTTGTCATCCCCCGTGGCAAGTCGCCGCGGGCTTCGCTACAAGACGCCGCGTGCGCCTGCCCAAGTTCTTCATCCGCACCCGCGAGGACGGAGCGACCCACACCGAGGCCGCCCACATCCCGGGGGGCCGCTCGCTGCGAGATCTGGTCTTCGGCGCCAACGACGGCCTGGTGGCGGCGTTCGCGGTCGTCTCCGGCGTGCACGGCGCGGCCGTCTCGACGACGATCGTGCTGCTGGCGGGGCTCGCCGAGCTGATCGGCGGCACCATCGCGATGGGCCTCGGCGCCTTCCTCGCCGCCAAGAGCGAGCGCGAGTTCATCTTGAGCGAGCGGCAGCGCGAGGAGCGCGAGGTCGACGAGTTCCCCGACGAGGAGCGCAAGGAGGTCCGGACCATCTTCGCGCGCAAGGGCTTCCGCGGCGAGGCCCTCGACCAGATGGTGGCGCACGTGACAGCGGACCCGGTCTTCTGGGTCGACACGATGATGACCGAGGAGCTCGGGCTCTCGGCGGTTCCGACCGCGGCGCCGATCCGATCCGGCTTCGTCGTCGCGGTCGCGTATGCCCTCGGCGCGGCGTTCCCGGTGATTCCGTACGCGCTGCCGGTGCAGGTGCAGACCGCGTTCACGCTCTCGGTGGTCTGCACCCTGGTTGCGCTCTTCGTGGCCGGGTCGCTCAAGACGCTGATGACCGGGCGACCGTGGCTGCGGAGCGGGCTCGAGACGGTGCTGGTCGGCGCGCTGGCTGCCGCCGCGACGTTCCTCGCCGGCCGGTTGATCGTCCATGCTGCCTGAAGAAGAGCTGGCGGCGTCGCTCGAACGCGCGCTGCGCGACGATTTCGCCGAGCGCAAGGCGGCGGCGCGGCAGCTCGCCGAGCTTCTCCTCGACGCCGTGGCGGCGGCGATTCCGCTCACCCGCCACGACCCCGCCGACGCGCCGCTGGCGCAGTTGGAGACGCTCGCCCAGCAGGTCGACGTCTATGCCTGGGACGGCGCGCCGGGATGGGACGTGGTGCTCGCCCGCGGCCTTCTGCCGCATGAAGCCATGGCCGGCGGCCCTTCGGTGCTCGACGGCCTCGGCGCGCGTGACGACCGCACGCAGCAGCGCGGCGAGCTCAAGAGGCGCGCGCATGCCGAGGCCGAACGGCTGGTGGCGCTCGGGCGCGAAGTCGCCCGGTTTGGCTCGGGCACCGCCGGCGCGGGCGCGCGGGTGCTCGATCAGATGCCCACCCTGCCGCCCGCGG
>JAIVGS010000177.1 GCA_020201435.1 Myxococcales bacterium | reverse complement strand
GTCCACTTCTCGCCTTCTTTTCGGACCTCAGCGCCAGCGGCGGCGCCCGGTGCGTATTTCTCCAGGTTGCTCATCGTCTCTTCCCTTTCCTTGGCGACAACTGCTCCATGCGATCGAGGTGACGTTCGAGCGCGTCGACCCGGGCGGACCAGAAGCGCCGGAAGCGAGCCAGCCAGGCATCGACCTCCATCAGCGGCTCGGGCCGGAGCCGGTAGACGCGGCGCTGCGCGTCGACGCGCGACTCGACGAAGCCGGCTTCGCGCAACACGCGCAGGTGCTTGGAAACCGAAGGCTGCGGTATCCGGAGCCGCTGCTCGATCTCACCCACCGATCGCTCCGACGATGCCAGCAGGCTCAGGATCGCCCGCCGGTTTGGTTCAGCGATGATCGCGAACGTAGATTCCACGGCAGTTATATACCTATTCAGGAATATTCTTGTCAAGCCATGCGCGCCCGGATCGATAACTTAAGCAACCGGGCAGGCGTCCCGGATCCGCGCACTCGTCCCAATTCCGCGCATCCGTTCCGTTTTCGCGCATCGTCCGGTTCCGGGAACGTGCGGCTTCTGAAATAGCGCGCCGCGCGCGTCGTCGTCGCCGACGGGGTGTCTCGCAGATCTCAAATCCTGCCGTGGATCGTCGTCGCTGCCGGCGTCGCGGTGCGCTTGTCGGCGGCGCGCGGCGAGCTGTGGCTCGACGAGATGATCTCGCTCTGGCACGCGGTGCACGCCCCGAGCTGGCTGGCGATCTTCGATGGCATCCATTCGGACAACAACCACTACCTGACCTCGCTGTGGCTGCGGCTGCTCGGCGAGGGACATTCGCCGCTGCTCTATCGCGCGCCGTCGCTCCTCGCCGGAGCCGGGACGCTCGCGGTGGTGGCGGCGCGCGAGAAGCTCGAGGTCCTCATCCTCTTCGCCGCGTCGTTCATCCTCGTGCAGTACGACTCCGAAGCGCGCGGCTACGCGCCGATGATCTTCTTCGCGGTCGCCTGCTTCGAGCTCGCCAGGCAAGAGCGCGGAGCGCTGTTCTCGATCTGCGCGGTCCTCGGCCTCTCCTCGCACGCGACGTTCGCCTTCGCGCTCGCGGCGTTCGCCCTCTGGAAATGGCAGCGGCCCGGGTGGTTCGTGGCGCCGATCGCGGCCTTGATCCTCTTCTGGACGGCCGACTGGAGCGTGATGGCCCGGCTCGGCGGTACGCCGGAACCATTGCTGGACACCCTTCGGCGTCTCGCCCGGGCGACGCTCGGAACGCCGCTCGGGCCGCTCGAGCTGCTCGCGATTCCCGCGCTCGGCTTCGCGTTCCTCGCCCTCGGGCGGTCCCGCGAGCGTCTCTTCTACCAGGCGATCTTCCTCGTGCCGGCCGCGGCGGTCGTGGTGCTGCAGCCGAGCTTCGTCGCGCCGCGCTATTTTCTCGTCTGCGTGCCGTTCTTTCTCATCCTCCTCGGCGAAATACCGCGGGTCGCGATCGCGGCGATCGTGCTGCTGGGCGCCGCCCAGATCGCGCGGCTCGACCGCGGACACCCGCAGGAAGTCGTGCAGTACATGGCCGAGCATACCGCCGGCGAGGTGGTGACGCTTTCGAGCGACCACAAGTTCCGCAACTGGATCGTGCTCGAGTACTACGCGCGAGGCGAACCGAAGCACTTCGAATACGTCGACGGCGAAGGTGCGCTCTGGTACGTGGTCCACGACTTCAGCGACGAACCCCAACCTCCCGCAATTCGCGGCTACACTCTCGTCCTGCGGACGCCCTTCTTCGGACTGTCGGGCTGGCGGTTCTTCCTCTACCGGCGGGATCGATCAGAACACCCTTCGATGCGACTCAATCTCCCCGCGCGCTCGCGAGACGGCGCTGCTTCTTCAGCAGCTGCGACCGGAGCGTCAGGAAGAACGAGTCCTGCGACCGCTGCTGCGCCAGCAAGGTGGCCCGCGTCGACTGCGCGCCCGCCGCGTCGCCCGCCTTTTCCTGCGCCAGGGCCTGGTGGAAGTGGCAGAGGTCGAAGGTCGGAACGCACTTCTGCATCTCGGCGGCGGCCCCCTTCGCGTCGCCTCGAACGAGCTTCAGGACGCCGTGGCCCCAATCGGCGAACGACCGGGCGTTGAGGTTGTTGGGGGATTCGGCCGCCTGCTGGTCGAGCAACGCGAGCGTCTTTTCGGCCTCCGCCACCGAGCCGCCAAAAGCCTGGGCCCACAGCCCCGCGATCAGCGCCCCGGTCTCGAGTCCCCTGCGGCCCGCATCGGAGAGCGACTCCGACCGGGTCCGCGCCAGCGCGTCCGCCGCGTACTTGCGACCCTCGCTGAATTTCCCGAGGAGATTCGCCGCGAAAGCGCGATTGGTCGCCGCCGTCACGTAGAAGTTGGGGTTCTTCGCTGCCCGGGCTTCTTTCTCGAGCGTGGCGGCGGCCTGCATCGCGCCCTTGTACTTTCCTTCGGCTGCGTACCCGAGCGCGTCGAAGACGACGAACGCCATTCGCTCGTTCTCGTCCTTCGAGCGAGCGCGGGCCCTGGCGAGATCCTGGTGGCCGCGCGCGTACTGCGAGCGATAGAACTCCACGTTCGCCAGCGCCGCCAGCGGCTTGGCGTCCGCGTTGGGAAGCGCCGCGGCCTTGCGCGCGGTCGCTTCCGCCTCCTCGAGCTTGCCGGCGGTGATCAGCGCATAGGCATAGTCGGCCTGCGCGGCGGGATCGTCCGGCCGCATGTCGGCGACCTTCTTCTGCGCCTCGGCTGCGCCGGTCCGATCGCCCTCTTCGACGGCAATGGCCGCCAGCGTGGCCCACACCGAGGCGGCTTCCGGATTCAGCCGCGCCGCCTCGAGCAGGTGCGCCTTTCCGGCTTTGACGTCGTGCCCGGCGAAGAACGCGTTGGTGCCCACGTAGACGTGCGCCCGCCAGTCGTTCGGCGCCAGCTCGAGCAGTTTCAAGGCCAGCGCACGCCCCTTTTCGGTGTCGGCGTGCTTGTTGGCGGCCCACATCGCGAGCTCGGTCCGCTCGGCCTCGGCCAGCGACCCGCCGGCCGCTGCCGCGGCGTCCACCTTCTGCATCGACTCGACGCCCGGAGTGATCGAATAGAGCAGCGCCTGGGCGAGCAGCAGATTCGGATCGAGAGACAGCGCGCGGGTGGCGGCGGCGCGCGCGAGATCGCCGTGTCCCGCGAACAGCTGGTCGAAGGCTTCCACGAACGCGGCCGCGGCGGCCGGAGAGCTCGCGGTGATGGTGACGGTGCCGGTCTGCGGCGCGGCGACGAGGAGCGCAAGGACGGGAATGAGCGATGCCATGGACGACCCCCTTGCTCCCGGGAACGTCGCTCGGGCCGGCGCATTCCCCGCCGTCTTCGCCGAGGAGATCGAGAAGCTCTTCTGCCGCAACTGGCTCTGCGTCGGCCGCGAGACGAAGCTCGCGAAGATCAGTGACTATTTCGTCGTCGACGTCGGCGAAGCGAGCGTCATCGTGCTCCGCGACCGGGACGGCGCCGTGCGCGCGTTCCACAACCTCTGCCGCCACCGCGGCACGCGGCTGTGCGAAGCCCGCGAAGGCCGGTTCGCCGAGGCCATCCGCTGCCCCTACCACTCCTGGACCTACGGCCTCGACGGGCGCCTGCAGGGGGCGCCGTCGACGAACGACCTGGCCGGATTCGACAGGTCGGAGTGGCCGCTGCTCGCGGTCGCGACCGGGATCTGGCACGGCTTCGTGTTCGTCAATCTCGCCGCCGATCCGGCGCCGGTGTCGAAGATGCTGGCGCGGTTGGAGGACCGGGTGACGACCTACGACCTCGGCCCGCTGGTGAGCTTGCGCGGCCAGGTCTACGACGTCGCCGCCAACTGGAAGCTGATCGTCGAGAACTACTCCGAGTGCTACCACTGCGCGCCGGTGCATCCGGCGTTGGCGAAGCTGAGCCCGCCGACCAGCGGCGAGAACGACTTCTTCGAAGGGCCACTGCTCGGCGGCTACATGGAGCTGAGCGAGGGAAACGAGAGCCTGACCATGACCGGGCGGGCCTGCGGCGTGCCGTTGGGCCGGGTGCCCAAGGAGGAGGAGCGGCGGGTCTACTACTATTCGCTCCTCCCGAATCTCCTCCTCAGCCTGCATCCCGACTACGCGATGTTCCACACGCTCTGGCCCCAGTCGCCGGGCCGCACGCGCATCACCTGCGACTGGCTGTTCCATCCCGATACGCTCGGCCGGCCCGATCTCAATCCAGGGGACGGGATCGATTTCTGGGATCTCACCAACCGCCAGGACTGGCACATCTGCGAGCAAAGCCAGGCGGGCATCGCTTCGCCATTCTACCGTCCGGGGCCGTACTCGCATCGGGAGGCGCTCTCGATGCAGTTCGATCGCGAAGTGCTCCGCCAGCTCGGCCATCCACGGCACTACTAGCGGCGGCGGAGAGCGAGGAAGCCGAGGGCGCTGGCGGCGAGGAGGCCGAGCGCGATCAGGCTGCCGCGCCGATCGCCCGCGATCGATCCGCCCAGGAACGCGAGCGATCCGGCGAGCGTCACCGCGGGAAGAAACGGATGGAGCGGCGCG
>JAIVGS010000244.1 GCA_020201435.1 Myxococcales bacterium | reverse complement strand
CGCGCGTGCTGCCGGCGTTCGCGGCCGAGCTCTCCTCGAAAGCGCAGCGGCGCCTCGAGCAGATGGGCGTGCAGGTGCTCCTCGGACGGCCGGTGACTTCGATCGACGCGGACGGCGTCTCGATGGGTCCGGAGCGGATCGTCTCGCGCTGCGTGCTCTGGGCCGCCGGGGTCCAGGCCTCCCCGCTCGGTGCGTCGCTCGGGGTGCCGCTCGACCGGTCGGGCCGTGTCGTCGTCCAGCCCGATCTACGCGTAACTCCGGAGGTTTTCGTCATCGGCGACCTCGCGTCGGTCCCCGGCGTCCCGGGTCTTGCGCCGGCTGCGATCCAGGGCGGCCGGCACGCGGCCAGGCAGATCCTGCGGCTGATCGACGGCAAGCCGACCGAGCCGTTCCACTACCTCGACAAGGGCCAGCTCGCGACCATCGGTCGCAACGCCGCGGTCGCACAGATCGGCTTCTTGAAGATCGAGGGCTTTTTCGCGTGGCTGATCTGGCTCGTGGTCCACATCCTGACGCTGATCGGGTTCCGCAATCGGTTCACGGTGATGGCCGAGTGGGCGTGGGTCTACCTGCGCTACGAGCGCGGCGCGCGGTTGATCACGGGTGACGTCCCGCCGCTGCTAGGCGCTGGCGACCGGGTGGGACGGTCGCACTGAGCTGTAGCGGTTCTTGCCCGAGCGCTTCGCGCCGTAGAGCGCGCCGTCCGCGGAGTGGACGAGATCTTCAGGAGTTTCGATATCTTCGGCCGGGTAGTAGGCGAGGCCGAGACTCGCGGTCACCTTCACCGGCGCGCCATTCTCGTCCTGCAGGGTCAGCTCCGAGACGCCGCGCAGCATGCGCTCGACCACGCGCATCGCGCCCTCCGGCGGCGTCTGCGGAAGGATGACGGCGAACTCGTCGCCGCCGTAGCGGGCCGCGATGTCCGAGACGCGCACGCAGCGCGAGATCGCGTTGCCGACCGCGCGCAGGACCTTGTCGCCGACGACGTGGCCGAACTGGTCGTTGATCGGCTTGAAGCCGTCGAGGTCGATCATCGCGAACGCGAGCGGCTCGTTGTGCCGGTCGGCGCGCTGCATCTCCTGGGTCAGCCGGTCCATCAGGTAGCGGCGGTTGTGCAGGCCGGTCAAAGGGTCCGACACCACCATCTGCTCGAGAGAGACCTGTATTTTCCGGATCTTGTCGTGCGTCGACTTGTTTCGCAGCAGCGCCTTGGCGCGCGCGAGCAGCTCGGCCGGGTCGCAGGGGCGCGCGATGTAGTCGTCGGCGCCGAGCTGCAGCCCGCGGACGCGCTCGGCGGTCTCGCTCTTGTGGCTGGCGACGAGGACGGGGACGAAATCGAGCTCGCTCGACTTGAGCCGCGGCAAGAGGTCGAGGCCGTCCATGTCGGGGAGCGAGCGGCCGAGGACGACGAGATCGGGCCGGTCGGTCGCGAGATAGTCGAGTGCTTCCGCGCCGCTGGCGGCTTCGACCACCGAGAGGCCGGCTTCGACGAACAGGGCGCGCTGGAACAATCGTTCGGCGTCCTCCGACTGGACGACGAGGACGCGGGACGGATCAGCCATGATGTCCCCCTGAGACCGGCGCGTTGTAACAGAATGGCGGGGGTGAAGGGAATGGGCATGCACTTTTACCGCTTCGACAGTCCGGGTCGCGTCAAGCTCGAGAAGATCTCCCCGGAGCCTCCCGATGGGTTGGGGAAGCAGGAGGCCAAGGCTCGATTCGAGGAGCTCAACGAGGAGCTCTTCGCGCTGCAGGATCTGATGTGGGGCGCGCGGACGCACTCGGTCCTGATGGTGCTGCAGGGGCGCGACGCGGCCGGAAAGGACGGTGCGGTCAAGCACGTGGTCGGCGCGCTGAATCCGCGCGGTGTGCGGGTGACGTCGTTCGGGGTGCCCAACGAGGTCGAGCGCCGGCACGATTTTCTCTGGCGGGTGCACCTGCATGCGCCGGGTACCGGCGAAATCGCGATCTTCAACCGATCGCACTACGAGGACGTGCTCGTGGTCCGGGTGAAGAAGCTCGCGCCGCGCGAGATTTGGAAGGAGCGGTTTTCGCTGATCAACGCGTTCGAGGAGACGCTGGTCGCGGGGAACTGCATCCTGCTCAAGTACTTCCTGCACATCGATGCCGAGGAGCAGGAGAAGCGGCTGCTCGCGCGGGAGAAGGACCCGAACGACGCGTGGAAGCTGAACGTCGAGGACTGGAAGGAGCGCGCGCTGTGGGACGAGTTCACCGAGGCGTACGAAGACGTGATCGGCCGTTGCGCGTCGGCCGATGCGCCGTGGATCGTCGTGCCGGCGAACGCGAAGTGGTACCGGAACCTGGTCATCGCGGAGTCGGTCGCGGAGGCGATGCGCCCGTACCGGAAGAAGTGGCGGCGGACGCTCGACGAGCAGGGCAAGCTGGTGCGCAAGGACCTGCGCGCGTGGCGCACCGGGGCTAGCCGACGATGACCTTGCGGACGCCTTTGGCCTCGAGGATCGCGGGCAGCCGTTTGCGCTGATCTCCCTGGAGGACCAGCGTGCCGTTCTCGACGGCGCCGCCGCAGCCGAGCGCATTCTTCAGTTCTTTCAGGAGCTTGTCGAGATCGACGTGCTCGAGTTGCTCGACCACGGTGACCTCCTTTCCGCCGCGACCCTTTCGTTCCATGCGGACGACGGCGCGAGCCGGTCCTTTCGGCTGCTGCGGCTTCGGAGGCGTCCCCGCGGGCAGGTCCTTGCGAAGGGCCTCGAGCGCTTTCTTGAAATCGCTCATGTCCTGTCCCAGGCGGCGGCGAAGAAGCCGTCGGTGCCGTCGCGGTGCGGCAGCAGCGTGAGCGTCGCGGCGCGGCGGAATTCGGGGTGCGCCGTTTCGAACCCGGCCGCGACGGCTTCGTTCTCCGCGCGGTTGACCGTGCAGGTCGCGTAGACGATGCGCTTTCGCGCGTTCGCCGCGGCGGTCTCGAGCAGCGCTGCTTGAATCGGCGGACAGGTCTCGAGCGCGGTTTCTTCTATGCGCCAGCGGGCATCGGGACCGCGGCGGAGGGTGCCGAGCTCCGAGCAGGGGGCATCGACGAGGACGCGATCGGCAGGGACGGCCGCCTTGACGATCTCGATCCTCGACGCGGCGCAGGCGCGGATGGCGCGGGTGCGGAGGCGATCGAGACGGCCTCGATCGATGTCGTGCGCGAGGACCAGAGCGCCCTCGGCGGCGAGCTGCAGCGACTTGCCGCCGGCGCCGGCGCACAGGTCGAGGACGGTGTCGCCGGGCTGCGTTTCGACGAGCGCGCCGACCAGCTGGCTGCCTTCGTCCTGCGGCTCGAACAGGCCCTCCTGCCAGGCCATGGACCGGAAAAGATTGGGTTTTTCAGTGTCGACGTGGAGGGCGTTGCGAGCCCTCGAGGCCGGATGCGTCGCGATTCCGTCTTCAGCAAGGCGGGCAGCGAGCTGCTCCCGGGTGGCCAGCAGCCGATTCGCGCGCAGGCAGACCGGGCCCGGGACCGCGATGGCAGCGCAGAACGCGTCGGCTTCGGCGCCGAGCTCTCGCTCGAGGTGTCGTTCCAGCCAGTCGGGGAGCGACCATCGGTCGGCGAGACGCTCGGGCGGTGTGCTTCGGGCGAGGTCGTGGACGAGGCAGTCGAGGAGGGCCGATGGCGTCGCGCTTCCGGCGTGCCACGCGAGCCGCCGGCGCCAGAGAGCGACGCCGAAGATGGCTTCGACCAGCGCGGTCCGTTCGTCGCGGGACAAGGAGCGGTTGGCCCGGAGGGTCCGGTCGATCTCCCGCTCCGCGGCCGCCCCGCTCAGGACCCGCTCGACGGCCGGCAGCGCGAGGTCCGTGCGCAGCGCGTTCCACGGCACGGTCTCGAGCCGCTCGAGGGGGTTGCGGGGGCGGGGCATGCGCGAATTGTACATTTTGTACAATTTGTCAGGTGTTTGGCCTGCCCTCCGATGCCGGCCGGCGCGGCAGTCGCCATCTTTCCGCGCGATGGACGACCCACGGCAACTGCTGGAAGAGGGGCGATACGAAGAGCTTGCCCACGACGATCACCCGCTCTGGCGCGGGCTTGCGTTGCTCGAGCTGAAGCGGTGGCCGCAGGCGGCCAAGACGTTCGAAGACGCGCCTGACGCTGGGCAGAGCGGGACCTTGCTCGAGCTCGCGGGCGCTGCGCGGTGGCTCGCCGGCGAGCGCGAGACGGGCGTCGAGCGGTGGCTCTCGGCGCTCGACGCGCCGTACGAGGGCCCGGCGAGTCGGGTGAAGCCGCCGGCGCTCCTGATCTACGCGGGCACCCGGCTCGGCGACGAGCGGTACATCCTGCGCGGCACGCGGCTTCTCGGAAAGAACTGGAAGCCGAAGATCCAGCGCATCTGGCCGGGCCCGGTGGCCGGTTTTCTCCTCGGCCAGATCGACGAGACGAGGTTCCTCGACGACGGGTACAACGATCCCGATCTCGAGGCCCGCCGGCTGGCTTCCGCCCACTTCTGGGCCGCCTTGAAGAACCCGCAGCGCGCCAAAGAGCACTACGAGAAGGCGATCGCCTCCGAAGGTGCGGCGGTGCTCGAAGTCGAGCACCACCTGGCCCACGGCGAGCTGGCCTGATGCCTGAAGGCTGAGGCTCGAGGCCTGCTTTTGTGCTACTTCGCCCTACATGGCGACCATCCAGCTGAAGACGGAAGTCCCCGGCCCCCGCAGCCTCGCCCTCTGGGAGCGCCGCAAGGCAGTCGTCGCACGCGGCCTGACCACGCTGCACCCGGTCTTTCTCGAGCGCGGCGAAGGCGCAGCCGTCACCGACGTCGACGGCAACCGACTCCTCGACTTCACCGGCGGCATCGGCGCGCTCAACGTCGGCCACGCCCGCCCGGAAATCGCGAAGGCGGTCGCAGACCAGGCCGCGCGCCTCACGCACACAGCCATCCAGGTCACGGGCTATGAGCCCTATGTCGCGCTCGCCGAGAAGCTCTGCGCGCTCGCCCCGATCGACGGCGCCCGCAAGGCGTTCCTCGTCACCACCGGCACCGAGGCAGTGGAAAACGCCGTCAAGCTGTCGCGAGCCAAAAGCGGCCGCAGCGCGGTCGTCTGCTTCGAGCACGCCTTCCACGGCCGCTCGCTCGGCGCTCTGAGCTTCACCAGCCGCGCGCGTCCTTACAAGTTCGGCATGGGTCCCTTCCTTCCCGAGGTGTACCGGCTCCCCTATCCGACCTTCTACCGCTGGGGTCTGACACCGCAGGCCGCGCTCGAGCAGGCGCGCCTCCGCCTCGCCGAATTCTTCCGCACCGTCGTCGCGCCCGAAGAGGTGGCGTGCCTCGTCATCGAGCCGGTCCTCGGCGAGGGCGGGTTCCTGGTGCCGCCGCCGGGCTATCTCGAGCTGCTGCGCGCGGAGACGCAGAAGTACGGCATCGCGCTGGTCATCGACGAGGTGCAGTCGGGCTTCTGCCGCACCGGCCGCATGTTCGCGATCGAGCACGCGAACGTGCAGCCCGACCTGATCTGCATGGCCAAGTCGCTCGCCGGCGGCCTGCCGCTCGCGGCGGTGGTGGGCCGCGCGGAGATCATGGACTCCGCCGAACCGGGCGCGCTCGGCGGCACCTACGCCGGCAACCCGATCGCGTGCGCGGCCGCGCTGGAGGCGATCGCGATCATGGAGCGGGAGAAGCTCGCCGAAAGAGCCCAGCGGCTCGGCGAACATCTGAGGAGCCGTCTGGAGGGCCTGAAAGAGCGCCAGCCGCTCGTCGGCGACGTCCGCGGTCTCGGGGCGATGATGGCGATCGAGCTGGTCAAGGACCGCGCGACCCGGACGCCCGCGACCGAAGAGACCGGCAAGGTCGTCAACCTCGCCCGCAGCCGCGGCCTGCTCATCCTGCCGACCGGCACCTACGCGAACGTGCTGCGCTTTCTCGTGCCGCTGACGGTGGAGGTCGCCCAGGTCGACGAGGCGCTCGCGGTGCTGGAAGGAGCGCTACGAGACGTAGCCTGAGGCCTGCAGGCGGAAGAGGTGCGCGTAGCGGCCGTTCTGGGCGAGCAGCTCCGCGTGGGTCCCGAGCTCCTCGACGCGGCCCTCGCGGATGACCGCGATCCGATCGGCGCGTCGCACGGTCGAAAAGCGGTGTGAGATCAGGATCGCCGTCCGCTCGGCCGCGAGCTGCTGCAGCCGCACGAACAGCTCGTGCTCGGCCTCGGCGTCGAGCGCCGCGGTCGGCTCGTCGAGGACGAGCACTTCGGAATCCCTCATGAACGCCCGCGCCAGCGCGATCTTCTGCCACTGCCCGCCGGAGAGCTCGTGGCCCTCCTCGAACCATCCGCCGAGCATCGTCTCGAGCTTCTGCGGGAGCTGCTCGATCACCGTCCGCGCGCCGCCCTCGTCGACGGCGCGCTCGATGCGCGGCCGGTCGTCGAGCGCCGGAACCCATCCGACCCCGACGTTCTCGCGCGCCGTCCATTGATAGCGGACGAAATCCTGGAAGAGCACCCCGATCCGATCGCGCAGGTCGCGCGCGTCCATGTCGCGGAGGTCGACGCCGCCGTAGAGGATCGCGCCGTCGCTCGGGTCGTAGAGACGCATCAGGAGCTTGATCAGCGTGCTCTTGCCCGCGCCGTTCTCGCCGACCAGCGCCATCTTCTCGCCCGCGGCGAGCTTCAAGGTGACGCCGCGCAGCACCCACTTTTCCGTACCCGGATAACGGAACGAGACGTCGCGGAATTCGATCTCCTGCGATCGGGCGTGCGGCGCGGTCAGCGGCGGCTGGCGGCGCGGCAGTTCTCCGCCGGTGCCGATGTCGAGGTAGGCGAAGAGGTTCGACATGAACAGCCCGTCCTCGTACAGGCTGCCGACCGAGGCGAGCGCCGACTGGATCGACGTCTGTCCCTGGCGGAACACCGACAGGTAGAGGGTGAGATCGCCGAGCGTGATCGCGCCGACCGCCGCGCGCACCGCCATGAACGCGTAGGCGCCGTAGAACGCGGCCAGCGACAAAAGGCCGAGCGCGATCCCCGCCGCGCCCTTGCGCAGCGCGAGCGAGCGGTCCTCGGCGTAGAACTTCTCGAACAGCGCGCGATAGCGCTGGAGGACCAGCGGCCCGAGGTTGAACAGCTTCACTTCCTTCACGTGCGAATCGCGGGTCAGGATCCATTCCAGGTAGTTCTGCCGCCGCCCCTCCGGCGCGCGCCAGGTGTTGAGCCGGAACGACTCGCCGGAAAACCGCGCCTCGGCGACGAACGCCGGCACCGAGGCGGCGACGATGAGCAGCACCGACCACGGCGACAGCCGGACCAGCAGCGCGGCGTAGCTGACGAGGATCAGCATCTGCTGCAGCAGCGACGCGGTCTCGAGCGACATGCTCAGAGGCCGGATCGACGCCTCGCGCCGCGCGTTCTGCATCTTGTCGTAGAAATCGGCGTCCTCGAAATGGCGCAGCTCGAGCGTCGCCGCCTTCTCGAGGATCAGCGTATTCACGTGATTGCCGAGCGAAGCGCGCATCAGATCGCGCAGCAGCGACTGCCCGCGCGACATCGCGGTCGAGAGCGCCATCAGACCCGCCTCGAGGGCGACCAGCCGCAGCACGTGCGCGACCGAGTGCGACGAGACCACCGCGTCGACGATCAGCTTGCCGACCCACGCGATCGCCGCGGGGAGCGCGGCCTGCCCGATCAGCAGCGCGACCATCCCGGCCGCGAAGGCGCGCGACGATTCCTTCACCAGCGCGAACGTCCGCGGCAGGTACTTCAGGTACTGCAGCGTCAACCGCGCCCGCTCGCGCAGCGACTGCGGCGAGGGCGGTTTCAACGGCGGCGTCAATGCTCCAGCATCTCCTGCACCTTCGCCTTGTCCTCGCGGTACGTGAAGTGCTGGTAGAGCCAGAACGCGTTCTCGCGGTCGAGGATGCGATCCTTCAGGATCGGCACCGCGGCGAGCTTGTTCTCGCGATGGACGATGTGATCGATCAGCACCCCCGCCATCGCCGCGGTGAACCACTCGTGCGACGCGGCCGAGTGGATCAGGTTGAGCTTGGCCTCGTCGCCGGCCTCCATGTCGACGTTGTGGACGAAGTCCTTGAACGCCTCGCGCGACATCGCCTGCGGGCCTTGCGGCGCCGCTTCGGCGAAGTGGACGGAAGCGACCTGTCCGGCGCGCGCCTGCACTTTCGTCTCGCGCAGCGCGCCCGACGGCAGCCGCGCCGCGACGACGTACCAGTGATCGGCCTCGCCTTTGACGGTCATCGGCGCGACGTCGCGGCCGACCAGCGCCTGGCCCTCGCGCACGTCGACGCGCGCACCCGGCGGCGAGAGCACCTCCACCAGCGTGCTCCCTTCGGACTGCGGGCGATATTCGACGGCCACCTTCTCGTCCACGACCGGCGCCGGCATCGGCTCCGCGGCCGGCGCGGGCTTCTCCTTGACCGCGGGTGGAGGCGGCGCGGCGGTCGCGCACGCGCAGCAAAGAAGTCCCAGGGTGAGTCTTTTCATGGCCATGGTTTTAACGCGCTTTCACCACTTCGCCGCCCTTCATCACGAAGTGGACGTGCTCGAGGATCGAGATGTCCTTCAGCGGATCGGCGTCGACCGCGATCAGGTCGGCGTACTTTCCCGGCGCGACGACGCCGACGTTGCTCGGGTCGCAGATCACCGCCTGGGGCGGGCAGATCGGATCGAGCAGCTCCGCGGCCACCGAGGTCGCCGACTTGATCGCCGCCATCGGCGACATGCCGTAGCGGACCATGATCGAGAGCTCCTTGGCCTGGTTCTCGGTCCAGGCGTAGCCGCCGACGTCGGTGCCGTAGGTGATCCGGACGCCTCGCTTCAACGCCTTCGAGAACGCTTCGCGCTCCATCGGGATCATGTCCGGCCAGATCCCGCCGCGCCCCTGGGCGACCCAGATGCCCACGTACAGTGTGGGACACCAGTGCACACCGCGCTTCACCAGCCGATCGATCAGATCGTCGGTGAGGCCGTCGCCGTGCTCGATGCTGTCGACGCCCGCGGTCAGGGCCGCGTCGATGCCGTCCCAGCCCATCGCGTGGGCGGCGACCTTCTTGCCCAGCCGGTGGGCTTCGCCGACCAGCGCTTCGAGCTCGGCCGGGGTGAAGTTGACGCGCGATCGCAGCGGCCGCCGCGGGTCGTTGGTCTTGTAGTACTTGCGGTCGGAGTAGAACTTGATCCAGTCGGCGCCGTACTTCGCTTCCTCGCGGACGGCCTTGCGGATCTCGTCGGGCCCGTCGACGACCTGGACGCCCTCGGGGACCTTGATCTCCCAGGAGTATCCGAGCAGCGGGTACATGCCGGTCGGCGCCATCGAACGGGTGGCCACGAACATGCGCGGCCCGGGAATGACGCCGCGCGCGATCGCGGTCTTGAGGTCGACGTCGGCGTACATCGCGCCCTCGGTCTCGAGGTCGCGGATGGTGGTGAAGCCGTTCATCACCGCGGTGCGCGCGGAGACGCTGGCGCGGAGGGCGCGGTAGGGGATGCTCTCTTTCAGCAGCTGCTCGTCGTAGTCGGCGGCGGTGACGTCGCCCTGCAAGAGGACGTGGGTGTGGGCGTCGATCAGGCCGGGGAGGAGCCAGGAGTTGCCGAGGTCGATCGTTCGCGCGGCCTGGCCCTGCAGCTCGGCGGCGGTTCCGACTTTCGCGATCCGGTCGCCTTCGACGAGGACGGCGACGTTCTCTTTGGGGCTGTCGGAGACGCCGTCGATCAGGTGGGCGGCCTTGATCAGGACTTTCTCCGGCGGCCTGGCGGAGGGCGGGACTTCACGAGGCGCCTGGGCGAGCAAGAGGAGGGCGAGGAGCATGCCGGGACGCTCGCACGGCGGAAATGTGGGCGCAACTGCGAGGATGTAAACCGGATTCGCGGTGGCTTGCGTGCTAGCGTGACGGTCTCGGGGGGAGGAGCGTCGCGATGCGTGTTTCCGCCGTCGTCTGTGCCCTGCTCGCCGCGTGTGGTGGATCGAAGTCGCCGGGCGAACCGCCCCCGCCAGCCCCCACCGGCCTCACCGCGACCGGCGGAGCGGGGCAGATCGCGCTCTCGTGGACCGCGGTTACCGGCGCGACGTCGTACAACGTGCTGCGCGGCGACGGTTCCGGAACCGAGGGGCCGCTCGACCCGCCCGTGTCGACGACCACGACGTCGTACGTGGACACGGCGGTCGTCGCCGGGGCGACGTATTTCTATCGCGTCCAGGCCGTCAAGGGCACGGCGGCGAGCGTCGCCTCGGCGGAGGCTTCGGCGACCACGATCCCGGCGGCGCCGGCGAATCTCGGCGTCACGACGACCGACTCCGCGGCGACGCTTAACTGGACGGCGGCGCCCGGTGCCACCAGTTACGACGTCCTGCGCGCGCCAGGCGGCACGACGAATTTCGGCGCCGTCGGAACCACCGCCAACCCCAGCATCGTCGACACGGGGCTGACACCGAACACGACGTACGTTTACGAAGTCCGCGCGGGGAATGCCACGGGCAAGAGCGGCTTCGCGACCGTCAACGCGACGACGGCGCCGACCGCGCCTACCGGCCTCAGCGTGACGGCAATCTCGAACCACCATGTGGCGCTCTCGTGGACGGCGCCGCCGTCGGCCGGCTCCGGCGGATACCGCATCCTCCATTCGACGTCGAGCAGCGGCCCTTTCACCCCTGCCGGTACGTCGACGACGAACTTGTTTACCGACACGATGTTGACGAACAACACCACGTGGTACTTCGTCGTCCACACCATCGGAGGCTCGGGTGAGAGCGGCGACAGCAACGTGGTCACCGGCACGCCGTACATCGAGCTGTGCGCCCTCGACGGCGCGGCAAATACGATCGCCGCGTACGACGGCACCGCGAACGGGAACGTCGCGCCGAAGCGCTCGTTCGGCTGGCAGACGGGGATCGCGATCGGGACCGGAATTGCGACCGATGGCACCAACCTCTATGTGTCGAGCAAGTACACCAATACCGTCAACGTGTATCCTCGCGACCTGAGCGCGGGCTCGGCTCCGACCATTACGATCGCGATTCCGGCAAAGGCGACTGCGCTCACGCTCGACACGACGAACTCCGAATTGTATGTCGCTGCGTCCGACGGGAACGTCTACGTCTATACGATCGTCGCGACGCCATTCTCTGCGACGCTGGCGAGAACGCTGACGGCAGGGACGAAGGACGAATCGATCAACGGCCTCGGACTCGACCTGACGCACGGCCAGCTCTTCGTCGTCAAGCACAACACGATCGCCGTTTTCGCGCGCACGGCTACGGGGGCCGCCGCGTCCGCGAACGTGATTCAACCCTCGACCTCGGGCATCACCGGGACGACGCAGCTGTACGGCGGCGTGTACGATTCCTTCGACGACACCATTTGGGTGACGTGGGACGCGCAGGTCGGGTCGGGCCAGGCGGCGTCCTATGCGCGCACCGGAAACGGCGCGACCGCGTCAAAGTACACGCCGATCAGCGCCGGACTCCCGCTCGTCCATGGAATCTTCCTGCAACCCACGACGCCTACCAGCTACATCTGGCTGGCGGCGGCCGGCACATCGGCGGTGCACGGAAACGAGGCGATCTTCAAATTCAACCGCACTACTGGAGTGGCCGTCGCCGGTATCCGGGGGTCGAATACGGGTTTCTATCAACCGGGACCGATGTGGTTCGACAGCGCCAACTCGGAAATCTGGGTCGTCAACGCGCATGACGGGGTGGCTGCATTCACCAGCAGCATCACGAACGGGACAGTGCCGAACCTGTCGCCGGTGCGGTCGCTGAACGACGCCTCCACCGGCCTCCTCGATCCGATCGGCATCGCGGTCGACCACGTCAACGGCGAGATCGTCGAGTTGGACTACGGCCCGTCGCAGTCGCTCAACGTTTACCTGACCACCGACGATGGTGCGGGAGTTTTTCCGATCCGGACCATGTCGGGGCCGAGCACGACCCTCGACGCGGTGAACCCGGTCCCGCCTGTCATCGACAACGCCAACGGACAGTACTGGATCTCGGAGTCGCAGCCGGGGATTGCGGTACTCGATCGCACGCTCGGCGGAACCTGTACCTCGGGCGTGTGTGACGGCGCCCCGCTGCAGACGCTTCAGGGAGCGAACCTAAACATCTCGACCGGCTTTTGGCTGGCGTACGATGACGTGGCCAAGTCGATCGTCGCGGCTGGATATCTGCCCTCAGTCGACCAGCCGGCAGAGCTCGAATCGTGGCCGCGGACGGCGAGCGGCAACACGGCCGCCACCGCAGCCGCGAATCTCGGGTTGCCGTCTCTCCTCGTTTCGCCGAGCTTCGACTACGTCCGCGATCAGCTGCTGGTCGTCCACGGAACGGAGAACGTCGAGATCTATCCGCGCGCTTTCGCGAGCGGCGCGATCCCCCCGGTTTCTTCGTTCACCGCCGCGAGCTGCGATCCGGCGATTGGGTGCCGTGCGGTGGTCGACGGGGAGGGTGGCGAGGTCTACGTCTGGCAGCCGACCCGGATCGACGTCTACCCGACCACGAGCAAAGGTACGCCGTCGCCGTCGCGGACCATCCAGGGCAGCTCGACGGGGCTGTACAACGTGTCCAACGTCGCGATCTGCAACTAACGGCTACTGGCCGCCGCTCGACGTCTTGAAGATTCCAGCGCCGGTGGTCCCGGCCAGCACCACGGCCGAGCCGATCGCCGAGGCGGTCGGAATCGTCAAGGAAGTCAGGTTGCCGCCGATGATCCCGTCTCCCGACGCGCTCCAGGCGGCGCCGCTGTTGCGGAAGACGTTGGCGTACTGCTGACCAGCGGTGAACGCCGTTCCCGCGAAGAGGAATGGGGCGCCGGTCGTCACGAAGCCGTTGAACGCCGTGACCGTCGAATTGCTCGTCACCAGCGTGGGCGACGCGGGTACCGTCGTCCAAACGATGGTGGTGGTCGCACCTACCGTGTCGATGGCGCCGCTCCAGATGCCCCCGGTGAGGGTGCCCACGCCGGACGCGTAGATTTTGTCGGGGCTCGGTTGCGTGTCGATGAAGAAGCGGACCGCGCCCTTCGGGCCGGTGGGTGGCGCGACCCAGCTGGCGTTCGCCGTCTTGCACGCGTTCGTCGTGCAGAGCGTGTTGACGAAGTTCCCGACGCTGCCGGCGTAGATGGCGGCGTTCGTGTCGACGACAATGGCGGTGACATTGGTCACCGCAACCGGGAGGGTGGGCGTCAGCGCGGTGCAGGTATTCGCGATGCCGCTGCCCGAGGCCGCGGTGGTCCAGATCGTCGCCGGCGTGCCTTGGGTCGCGATGTAGAGC
>JAIVGS010000176.1 GCA_020201435.1 Myxococcales bacterium | reverse complement strand
AGGCGGCGCGGTTTCGGCGGAATCGGCACATCTCCGGACCAGCCGTGCGCGCTGGCGGCGACGCTGCCGACGCCGGTGAGCGACCGGACCACGGCGGTGTGCGAGAGGGTACGCCCCTCGTTCTCGCCCTTCGTGACGTGGCTCACGAGGCCGTCTTCGATGACCGCGACCAGCAACTGGGCCGGGCCGTGCGCGGGAAGGTCCGTCGCGGTGATGTGCGCGTTTTGTACATTTTGTACAAAACGCACGGACCCGTGGGGCTCCGATGCTGCCGCCCGGGCGGCCTGGACGATGCCTCCTTCGTCCGAGCCGAGGACGTCGATGCGGCCGTCGACCACGACCTGCGGTGTGTAGACACGGTCGCCCGCGACGACGGGCGCGTAGCGCGACTGGCGCGCGGTGAATTCCTCGTCCGAGAATGGATCGCGCCAGCCGAGGTTGTTCCAGTAATCGACGTGCTCGGAGAGGACCAGCAGCTGCACGCCCGGCACGGGCTGCTTTTCGTGCAGCCGCGCCAGCGCGGCATCGGCGGGCGGGCAGCTCGAGCAGCCCTCGGAGGTGAACAGCTCGACCAGGATCGGCAGCGCGGCGAGGAGCATCACCGCAGCATACGCGCGACTTTTGCCAGGAGTTACGGCATACTGAACGGAATGTCAGGGGGCTCTGGCAGACTCTCGCGCATGACCGAACTCAACGCGATGCTCCCTTTCACGCCTCATCCTGCTCACCGCGACCGTGTCGTCGTCTCCGACGCGTTCGACCTGCTGCGCAGTCTGGCGCCGGAATCGGTGGACCTCGTCGCCACCGATCCGCCGTACGAGTCGCTTCAGATCCATCGAGCCCGCGGCACGACCACCCGCCTGACCACGAACTGGTTCGCGACGGTGCCCAACGAGCGCCTGCCCGAGCTGTTGCGCGAGGTGTACCGGGCGCTGAAGCCCGACCGGCACTTCTACCTCTTCTGCGACGAGGTCACGGCCGACGTGATCAAGTCGCAGCAGGGCGTCGGCGCGGTCCGGTTGCCCAACGGCGCGCGCCGCTGTTCGTGCGGGTTCACCTACTGGAAAGAGATCGTCTGGGCCAAGACGACGCTCGACGGCGGCAAGATCCGCGGCGGCACCGGGTACCACTACCGGGCCGCGAGCGAGCGGATCCTCTTCTTCGAGAAGGGCAAGCGCACCTTGAACGACCTCGGCATACCCGACGTCCTGATGGCGCCGCGAGCGGGCGTGCCGGGTCCGGCGGTGAAGCCGGGCGCGGTGGTGCGGACGCTCATCGAGCAGAGCACCCTGCCCGGCGAGCTCATCGTCGATCCGTTCTGCGGCTCCGGTGTCGCCGGGGTCGAGGCGCGCAAGCTCGACCGGCGGTTTCTGCTCGGCGACATCGACCTCGCGTACCTCGATCCGTCGCTGGCCGATCTGGCGCCGAAAGGAGCAGTCGTCTCGCGGGCTTCGGAGGTGCCCGCCGACCCGCGCGAGCCGCCCATGCTCGAGGACCTCGTCGAAGGAACGGCGAGCGACGAGCAGCTCGAGGCGGCCCGCGCCTGCGGCTGGCTCGACGAGGACGGGGCGCCGTCCGAGTCTCTCGAAAAGCTCCTGGCATTGCGCCCGAAAGAGCGCGAGGCTGCGATCCGGCGCGCGCTGCGCATCGAGGCCGAGCGCGCCGGAGAGCCTTTGACCCTGCGCGCCTGGCGCGCGTGGGCGCTGAGCGGGAGACGTAGATGATGACGCAACCGGAGCCGCTGCAGCTCGTCTCGCCGCCGAGGCCGGTGCCGGAGCTGTTCGCGGCGCTGCGGTCGTGGGAGCCGGGGGGACTCGACCGGTGGTTCGTGGCCGCCGATGACTCGCCGCGCCTGCCGCTCACCGCCGAGGAGGCCCGCCTGCTCGCGGCCCGCGTCGACACGCTCGAGCTCTCGCCGCCCGAGTTCGAACGGATCATCGCGCTCGTCGGCGTGACGCTCGGGCTCGACTACCGGCGCAAGCTGACGGTGGGCAAGACCATCTACGGCAAGGACCGCGAGGTGGACGTGCTCTTCCGCGACGCGCGCAACGGGAACCGTCTCGCGGTCGAGGCCAAGTACCAGCGCGTGACCGGCACGGCCGACGAGAAGCTGCCCTACGCGATGCTGAATCTCACTACGCTGCCGCTGCCGGGCGTCATCGTCTACGGCGGCGGCGGCTTCCACCAGGGCGCCCTGCACTGGCTCTGCGCCAACACGCGGGCCACCGACATCGCCCGGCTCTCCGAATGGCTCACGGTGTTCTTCGCGCTGTAGTCGCGCGTAAGCGGCTAATAGGCTGTATGGGTGACTTCCTTGTACAGCTTGCGATCGTCCGGGGTCGGGTCGGCGGCGTGCTCGTAGCCGAAGGCGTTGAGGAACGCCACGTTCAAGATCGTACTGTTCTTCTGCGCCAGCGGCTGATCGGAGAGCCAGTCGTAAAATTCCTTGAATGCGAGGGCGCACGCGACGTGCTCGAACTTTTTATCCGCGGCGAGCACCTGGTTGATCTTCTGTGACTGCTCGTCCGTGAGGTGCACCGGCGGGCGCTTGTCGCGGCGCGCGACGCCCATCTCGAAGCCAGCCCGGAACGCCGCGCCCGCTCCCTCGGGCACCGTGGTGCTGCCCTCGGTGATGCCGTACTTGTATCCGTTGATCATGTTCGGCTTGAGGTTTTCCTTCCGCTTCCTGAGCGCGTCGGCCTGAATCTGGCGCTGGACGTTTTCGTCCTCCCCGATAGCGATGATCTCGCAGACGACGATGGCGACGACGGCCAAACCGGCCGCGATCTCTGCGCCGCAGCCGCCCTCGATCAGCTCGGCAACCCACTCCTCCAACTTCTCGGCAAAGGCCTTGGCCAGTTCCGTCCACTCCGGCGAAAGGCTGCCACCCAGCTCGAACTTGAGGGCGGGCGTCGTCCAGGTGATGCCGTGGCCGATGGGAATGTCTTCCTTGATCTTGAACTCCTGCTCCAACCCGCCCGAGAAGTGCGGCCCGGACAAGCCTTCCTTGGCATTGTTCTCGAAGATGATCAGCTCGGCTTTCAGCTCGCCGCCATTCCGATCCTTCAAGCAAATCCCCATCTTGCCTTCGGAGCCGTCGGGCTTCGTCGTGTACTCGAATGGCTTGATCTCGATCTCGACGGGTCCCTCTTCCTCGTCTTTGCCGCCAGCCGCTTCGGCGCCTTTCGCCTCGCCACCCGCGCCCTTCTCTTTGCCTTCAGCCTCGCCCTCAGCCGGCTTCTCCTTCACATAAAGCTGGGCCTGTTCGAGGACGAATCCGTCATAGAACAGGGACATCACCTGCTTCAGGATCTCCTCGGCCTTCTTCTTGACCGCCTCGCGGACGGTTGGCGTTTCCTCAGCGATCTTCCTGAAGTGCGAAGCGACGTCCTCTTTCATGTCGGAATCGTATTGCAACCCGCCTCCGACGATCTTGAGGGCCATTTCGGGCTCGAACTTGGCGAATTTGAATTCCTTCTCGGGGAACTTCTTGTGCCAGATTTCGATCTCGTGGTTCCATTCCACGCCGCCGAACTCGATCTTCTTCTTCTCCTTCTTCTTCTGTTTTCCCTGCAGCGCTTCGGCCTCACCCTTCGTGCCCTTGCC
>JAIVGS010000193.1 GCA_020201435.1 Myxococcales bacterium | reverse complement strand
ACCGCTGAGACCGCAGATTCCAAACGTCCTCGCGGACACGCACGGTGGCGTGGATTGCCGTCGGCTTGTCGAAATGCGGACGTGAATGGTGAGAAACGAGCGGCCTACGGCCTTTGGATCGCCCGAACACGATAGCAACGTTCCCACATGATTGGGGACTATTTTGCTGGAGCTGCTGGCATGAAAAGCAGATGTATTCTCGCGGCCATCGTCCTCATCGCTTGCCAGGATCGCGCGCCATCGCTTGCAGACGCGGGGATAGCTGCCGAAGTTGGTTCAACACGTCGAGGAGAAAACTGGCAGCGGATGAGAGAGTGCGCGGAACAGGCAACTCGCGTGACGAAGGAGCATAAATCGGAGGTCCACGAAATCGACCGGCAATCTTGGATCATGAATGCCGAGAACCACTACAGTCCTAAGTACGAGCGGTGCTACCTGCGGGAGGTTGTAAGCTCGCACCCGACGGGGCGCGCTGCCGCCGATATCCCCAGCTTCATGACGTACATCTATGACGCTTTTGAGAATCGCGTGCTGGCCGAATGCACAGACGAGACGGGTCTCAAGCTGGCTGAATCGTTCTGTCGCGTTCATGAACCGTCGACCGGTGCGGGCTGCGCGGCGTGCGAGCGCTATATCGACGAACACATGGACAACTGAGGATGGGCAGCCTCGCGCTGTAGCGCATGTTGTCGGTGGTCTTCTTGGCGTTGGTCTGCATCGCCGAGGGGATCGTCTTCGTCATCGAATACCGCAACAAGCAGAGGGGTCTACTCTTCTGGTCCTCGGCGGCCGGCCTGTTGTTCCTCGTGCTGCTGTGCATCGCCGACGTCAAGACGGCACACCTCGAGCAAGTCGCCGAACGGCAACAGCAATGGCGTCGAGTTACTCCCGAGCAGCACGCGAGCCTCATCGAGTCCTTGCATGGCGAGTCGTTCGAGGCCTGGGTTTCTTTCGTCGGCATCGACCCGGAGGCCACGGAGTTTCACGCGGACATCCAGCAGGCGCTCAAGGACGCAGGGCTCAAAACCAAGTATTAGCGGCTGGGAACGGGCGGTCGGACTCCAGATTACCGACGTTCCAGGGCCGGCACACGATAGGCTGGTCGCAGCATTCGAGAAGGCGGGGCTACCGGCGGTCACCGCCCCACAGTCGAACATGTTCCGGGATCAATTGATGATCATCGTCGGCAGCAAGCCGCCGCCGGACTGAGTCAGCATAGCGGATGCTCGTATTACGGCGGGCGCGCCATCAATGCGTCGAGCTGCCCGAGCGAGGTCGGTGCGCGCTGGTCCACATGCCGACCGAATTCATGTCCTCTTCGCCCAACTTGCCCGCCGCCGCCGCTTCCGACGCGGGTCGCGTGGCCAGCGCTGCCACCGCGAGCGCGGCGAGGTAGATCGCGCCCGCCGAGACCAGCGACTCGCGCACCGCTTCCGCCTGGTTCCCGCGATGGAACAGCGAGGCGAAGACGGCGACGCCGAGCGCGGTCCCGACCTGCCGGCTGACGTTGAGGACCCCCGCGCCGATGCCCGAGAGCGACGCCGGGACGCTGGCGAGGATGGCCGCGTTCGCGGCGGGCGCGACGAGACCGGCGCCGGCGCCCATCGCCAGAAGCGACGGCACGACCGCGACAAACCGCGCGGCCGGCGGCACGAGCGCCGCAGACCAGGCGCTGGCGACCAGCACGATCAGGCCGGCGAGAAACGGCCCGCGCGTCCCATGGCGCGCCACGAGGCGTCCCGCGGCGACGCTGGTGACGCCGAATGCGATCGGCACCGTCGAGAGGTGCAGGCCGGCGAGCGCCGGGGTTTCGCCGCGGACGTCCTGGAAGTGAAGCGAAAAGACGAAGACGGTCCCGAAGAAGGCACCCGCGTAGAGCAGCGCGGCGAACGACGTCGCCGAGAACGTCGGGTCGCGGAAGAGATGCAACGGCAGCGCGGGTTGCGCCGCGCGTCTCTCGAGGGCGACGAAGGCGCGCAGGCCGGCCACCGAAGCCGCGATCGCGAGCAGGATCGCGGGCGAGCCCCAGCCGCGCACCGGCCGCTCGATCAGCGCCCAGGTGAAGAGCGCGAGCGACGCCGCGGCGGTGAGCTGCGCGACGAGGTCGAATCCTTTCGCCGCCGAGCGCGGAGACGGCGCGACGAACCGCAGCGCCATCGCAACCGCGACGATCCCGAGCGGCACGTTGACGTAGAAGATCGTCCGCCAGCCGAAGGCAGCGACGATCGAGCCGCCCACCAGCGGCCCCGAAGCGCCCGCGATCGCGGTGAGCGCGCTCCAGACGCCGATCGCGCGCGCCCGCTCACGCGCCGCGGGGTAGGCCTGGCGCAGGATCGCCAGCGAGGAGGGCATGAACATCGCCGCGCCGACGCCCTGCAGCACGCGGGCGAGGACGAGCCAGACGATGCCCGGCGCGGCGCCGCAGAGCGCCGAGGCCGCCGTGAACAAAGCCAGGCCGGCGACGAACATGCGGCGGGCGCCGAGCCGATCGCCGAAACCGCCCCCGAGGAGCAGCAGGCTCGCGAACGAGAGCGTGTAGCCGTCGATGACCCAGGAGAGGCCGCGAACGTCGGTGCCGAGGCCCTCCCGGATCGAGGGGACCGCGACGTTGATCGCGGTCACGTCGAGCAGCGCCATCCCGAGGCCGAAGCTGGCGGCGATGAGGGTCCAGCGGGAGGAGTCGCGCATTGCTGCATTGATGCAGAGGCTCGAATGCCGATTGCGCGCGTTTTTGCGGCGTGATCGTGCAAGAATGCAGGGCAATGCCCGATTGGTCGGATCTGCGGTTCCTGCTCGAAGTGGCGCGCTCCGGGACGCTGGCGGCAGCGGCGCGCAAGCTCGACGTCGACGACACCACCGTGGGGAGGCGGCTCACGACGCTGGAGCGGGACTTCGGCGCTCGCCTGGTGACGCGGACGCCGGACGGGTTCGTCCTCACCGACGCTGGCGACGCCGTGCGCGCCGCGGCCGAGGAGATGGAGAGAGCGTTCCTGCGCGGCGAGCAGCAGGCGATGGGAGCCGACCGGAGGCCCGCCGGACTGGTCCGGGTCGCGACGACCGAGATGCTCGCCGAGATGGTCGTCGTGCCGGCGCTGGCGGGCCTGCGGCGGCGGCAGCCGAACGTCCGCGTCGACCTTTTGACCGGCACCGCCCGCCTCGACATCGCGCGCCGCGAAGCCGACGTCGCGCTGCGCTACGTGCGGCCGGAGGGCGGCGACCTCGTCGTTCGGCGCGCGGGAGCGGTCGGGTACGCGATCTACGCGTCGAAGGCGTACCTCGCGGACCACGGGCGTCCGCCGCCCGACCGCCGGTTCGCCGGACACGACCTCGTCGACTTCGACTCCGCCGCGCTCGGCTGGCGGCGCGGCGGCCTCGGCGGCGAGCCGGTGCGCGAAGCGCGGTTCGTGCTGCGCAGCAACAGCGCGATGGCCCTCATCGCGGCGGTTCGGCAGGGGCTCGGGATCGGACCTTTGCCGTGCTGTCTCGCCGACCCCGATCGGTCGCTAGTGCGCGTACCCGACGGCGGGCCGGTCGACCGCGTGCAGGTGTGGATCGTCGTTCACCCCGACGTGCACCAGACGAGCAAGGTCCGGGCGGTGCTCGATGCGATCGAGGCGCGGATGTCGGAAATCGCGGGCGTGCTCGAGGCCTAGGCCGGCGTCAGCCGTTCGCTCAGGTCGCCGCCGATCGCTACACGGCGCGCCGCCATCCGCCGCGCAGAACCCAGGTCACCGGCCGCGCCAGCACCTCCTCGCGCTCGGTCGTTGCCAGTGCAGATGATGCGTACGGATCGGCCTCGGTATGACCGTAATGCTTGCGATGGTTGTCGAGCACGTACCGAATCGCGCGCATCACCTCGGTCGGCGACAGAAGCAGCCGCGAATGGAAGTGATCGGCAAAAACCTTGCCCTTGCGCTCCATGAGCCGGTTCAGCGCCCGCGCGATGCGGGCGCACAACCCCTGCATCCCCCGGCTCAGACTCGAGCTGCTGTCTGCCTCGATGATGAGGTGCAAGTGATTGCCTTGCAGGCTGAAGTCGACCACGCGCAAGCCGAAGCGGCCAAGAGCATCATGCACTGCTTCCTTCACGACGCGAAAGCAGCGCTGGCTGCGCAGGTTCCAGACCTCGTCGCGGACGCGGACGGTCGCGTGTACGGCGGTAGGCTTTTCGAAGCAGGGCCGCCGGGACGATTCCAAAACCCCGCATGAAGCGCTAGCACTATCGATTTGCGACTCGACGGCTCACGTCAAGACGGGCCTCATTCCCCGCTTGAGCGGCATCAGCCGATCGACGCCCATATAGCTGTGAATTGCGTCCGGCAAAAGAACGGTCCCGTCCGGCTGCTGACCGTTTTCAAGGATGGCCACCACTGTCCGCCCAACAGCGAGGCCACTCCCGTTTAGCGTTGCGACAAGGCGCGGTTTCCCTTTCGGTTTGGGCGCCTGTGGCTTGCCAGGAATGTCGGGAAATGAGGGCAGCCACGGAATATCACCTTCGGTCGGTCGGTAGCGAATTCGCGCTCTACGGGCTTGGTACTCGCCAAAAGTGCTGCAGGAGCTAATCTCGCGATAGGCATTTTGACCGGGCAACCAGACCTCAAGGTCATAGGTCTTTTCCGAAGAGAACCCGAGGTCCGCTGTGCAGAGAGCGACGACGCGGTGGTGCAGGTTCAGCTTCTGGAGCGGGGCTTGGGCATCCTTCACCAATTCCTCGAGCGCAGAGTGGGCCTGCTCAGGCTTTTCGAATCTGACCAACTCGACCTTGTGAAATTGGTGCTGCCTGATGATCCCTTTCGTGTCTTTGCCGTAGCTGCCGGCCTCACTACGAAAACATGGCGAGAAGGCGCAATACTTGAGCGGTAAATCAGCCCCATCCAAGATCTCATCTCGATGATAGTTGGTGACTGGAACCTCGGCGGTCGGAATCAGATAGAGCCCTCGGTACCGGCGCGTTTGCAGCGCCGCAGGTTCCGGGCCGGTCGTCTCCGGTGCCTGGGTCTTGAACAAGTCGTCCTCGAATTTCGGTAATTGCCCTGTGCCCTGCATCGAGTCGGCGTTCACGAGATATGGCGGCAGGAGGTCGATGTAGCCGCGTTCTCGTGCGCTATCCAGGAAGAAGCGTACCAACGCCAACTCCAGTTGCGCCAACGCGCCCTTGAGGAAGACAAAACGCGCGCCGGACACCTTGGCGGCGCGTTCAAAATCGAGCATGCCCAACTTCTCGCCGATCTCGGTGTGCTCTCTCGCGGACGCGATCGAGGGCCTCGTGCCCCACTCGCGCACCACCTGGTTGTCCTTCTCGTCCTTCCCGACCGGCACCGTCGCGTGCGGCAGATTCGGCACGTTGAGCAGCGCCGATTCGATCTGCTCCTCGACCTCCTTGAGCCGCGCCTCTTTCGCTTTGACCTCGTCGGACACCGTCTTGAGCCGCGCCCGCAGCTGCGCCTGCTCCTCGCCCTTCAGCGTGCGCATCTGCTCGGAGGCCTTCTTCTGCTCGGCCCGCTGCGTCTCGCTCGACTGGATCAGATCGCGCCGTTCGGCGGCCAGCTTCTCGATCGGCGCCAGCGCGTCGATCGCATGAGCGCCGCGGTCCGAAAGCCGCCGTTTCACCTCGTCGAGGTTCGCCACCACGAATCGCAGGTCGAGCATGGGCGGCAATCTAGAACAGATTTCGCTCGATCAAGGGAAAACCAGCATCTCGTGTGCCGCATCCGGCACACGAGATGGCCCTCGCTTTTTCCCTCGTCAATCGCTAAGGGTTCGCGGCGTGCAATCGGATGCGGAGCTGCTCGAAGCCTTCCGCCGCGGCGACACGCCCGCCTTCGAGACGCTGGTCCGCCGCTACCAGCGGCCGGTGCTGGCCATCGCGCGGCGGTTCGCGCGCGACGAGGACGACGCCGAGGACCTCGCGCAGCGGGCGTTCATCAACGCCAGCGAGCGGGCGGGCGGATGGCGCGGAGGGTCGTTCAAGTCGTGGCTCTTTCGCATCGTCGTGAACCTCGCCAAGAACCACCTGCGCGACATCTCCCGCTTCGATCGCGCGGAGAGCGAGCGCGAGCCGGAGCCGTCGCCGCCGGAAGCGCACCAGCGGCTGGAGACGCAAGAGCAGCAGAAAGCGCTGCGCGAGGCGGTCGTGCGCCTGCCGCGGCGTCAACGGGAAGTGTTGTTGCTCCGGATCGACGGCGATCTGCCCTTCGCCGAGATCGCCCGGACGCTCGGGATCACCGAGGTGAACGCGAAGGTCAACTTCCACCACGCGGTGCAGAGACTTAAACAATGGGTCAAGGCTGACAGAACGTGAACGTGCTGCCGAGGTAGGCGCCCGACCTGCAGTGCGTTCCGTTCAGGCAGTCGGCGTCGTTGGCGCAGCCGCCGAAGCAGTAGCCGCCGGGCGTCAGGCAGTGGCCGGTCTTGCACTGATCGCTCGTCGTGCACGCGGCGCCGGGGCCGAGCTTCGAAGCCCCGAGCGACGGGGCGCAGTGGAGCGCCCAGGTGACCGCACGGCACTTTCCGTTCGGACCGAAGATGCCGGCGTTGACCAGCCCGCCCGGATTCGGGTTGTTCGTGGTGTCGTTGCAGATCGCGCAGCTCGAGTTGCAGGTGGCGTTTTCCACCGACGACATCGTCGTCGTCTTGTACGGGGCGCAGACGCGAGGCGTGCTCGGGTCGGCCGAGAGCCCGAGGCAGTCGTGATCGCGCGCGCATCCCAGCGGCCAGCAGACGCCGGGGTGCGGGGCCCCCATCACGCCCTGCACCCCGTCCTCCGGCCGGATCGGCAGCGCGGCGGTCTGGCTGAACGAGGTGCCGGCCGTGGCGCAGTCGGTCGAGAGCGCGGAGCCGAGGCAGAACCCGTCGGTCGCGGTGAAGCCGGGGACCGATTCGTCGATCTCGATCGACTGCAGCGTCGCGGCGGTGACGCAGATGCCGCTCGCGCAGTCGCTCGCGCCGCGGCAGGTCGCGCCGGCCTTGCCGCTGCCCGCGACCGGGGTGCAGATCGCGCGCCATGAGGACCCGTTGTGCGTCTGTTCCGGGGCGCAGGTACGGCCGAGCGAGCCGCCCAGCGCGGTGCAGTCGGCGTCGTCGCGGCAGGTCGGCAGGCAGGAAGCGACGGCGTTCGACTGGTACGGCGTCTGGAAGTCGATGTCGAAGCAGAAGACGTTGCTGCCCGAGCCGTCGCGGCCGCAGTCGGCGGTCGGGCTGCAGCCCGAGAAGCACGTCACCGACAGGTCGGTGAGGCACACACCTGTACGGCAATCTGCGTCGGTGTGCGCGGCGCACGAGTCGCCCGCGCCGCCGGTCGCCGTCGCGGCTGCCGGCGGATAGACGCAGAGCGCGAGCACGGTCGCCTGCGGATCCTCGGCGGGCAGGAACGAGGGCGCGCAGAAGAGCGCGGTCCCGGTGCCCGCGCCGGAGAGCGCGCTGCCGCAGTCGGGACCGCTGACGCCGGTGTCGGTCGTGCAGGGCTGGCCCCACTTCGAGGCCGCGGCGCAGTAGCCGAGCTTCTCGAGCGTCCCGTTGGAGACCGCACCGGCGATGGCGTTGCAGACGTTCACGCCGCAGTTGCCGGTCTTCGTCGGGTCGCAGATCGAGCGGCACACGCCCGCCGCGGCCGAGGTCGGCGCGCAGAACAGGTTCCACTCGCAGGAGTCGATCAGCGACGGATCGCACGCCGATCCGAGCGCGCCGTGGCCGTTTGGTGGCGTGCAGTACCCTTCGAACGCGCGGCTTCCGTCGAAGTCGAGCCACGAGCAGACGGTCCCGCTCGCGCACGAGGGGTCGTACGGGTTGCAGATCGGCCGGCAGGCCGGTCCGAACGGCCCGCCCTCCTCGATGCAGAGGAGCCCGTTATCGCAGGTGCCGGCGGGGCCGCAGATCTGGCCGCTGCTACCCGTCACCGTGCAGGTGTGCGCGGTCGTGTCGCAGCCCATGCCGTTCCTGCAGTCGCCGTCGGCGGCGCACTGGACGCAGGTGCCGCCGCCGCAGACGGGTGTCGACGGCGGGCACTGGGCGTTGCCGGTGCACCCGGTCGAGACGGCGCAGGCGTTGCTGCCGCTGCACACCTCGCCGGACGGGCAGTCGGTGGAGACGACGCACTGGACGCACATCGGGAACGGGCTGACCCGGCAGACGGGCGTCGCCGCGGGGCAATCCTGCGCCTGGGTCGCGACGGTGCACACCGGCTTGCACGCCTCGCTCACGCACTTGTCGCCCTGCGGGCACTGCTCGTCGCCGATGCACTGGACGCACGCTCCGCTGACCGTGTCGCAGTGCGGCGTCGAGGTGAGCTGCGTGCAGTCGTTGTCGGAGGCGCACTTGTTGGACACGCACGTGTTCTGCGGCGAGCAGGTCTCGCCGGGCTGGCAGGTCGAGTCGTCGACGCACGCGACGCAGGTGTTGTTCTTGCACGCCGGGGCGGGCGGTTTGCAGGAGGCGCAGGGGTCCGCCGCGAGGCAGGTGTGATCGCTCCGGCAGGCGCCGCCGTTCGGGCAGTCGGCATTGCCGAGGCAGGCGACGCAGATCTGCGGGGTGGCTCCGATCAGGCAGCGTGGCGTCGGCGCCGCGCAGTCGGGATCGCCGAGGCATTGCTTGACGATGCAAGTGTTCGACGCGCTGCAGATCTCGCCCGCCGCGCACTGGGTGTCGTCGACGCAGCCGACGCAGGTGCCCGGCTTCCCGTTGGTGCCCGGCTTGCAATGCGGGGCGGTCGTGTTCGACGCGCAGTCTTTCTCCGAGCTGCAGGAGGTCGCGCTGGCCTGCAGGCAGACGTACTGGGTCTGATCGCAGACGTACCCGGCCGGGCAGTCGGTGTTCTGAAGGCAAGCGACGCAGGCGCCCTGCGGATTGCAGTGCGGCGTGGGATTCGCGCAGTCGCCGTCGGCGCCGCACGCGGCGACGCAGTGGTGCGACGCGTCGCAGCCCGGCTTCTCGAGGCTCGGGCAGTCGCCGGAGTCGAGGCACTCGACGCAAGCGTGCTGCTGCAGGTCGCAGACCGGGGTCGGCGCGAGGCAATCGCGGCTGGAGCTGCAGCCGGGGAGCGCGACGCAAACTTCGCCGGTGCAGGTCTTGCCGGGGCCGCAGTCGCGGGCGAGGAGGCAGGCGACGCACGCACCTTTCGCCACATCGCAGACGGGCGTCTTCGGATGGGCCGAGCAGTCCGCGTCGCGCGAGCAGGAACCGGATTCGCCCGGCACGCAGCAGCCGTTGGCGCAGTGCTGTCCCCCGCCGCAGGCGGCGTCCTCGCTGCACGCCGCGGAGCCGATGCAGAAGCCGCTGCCCGCGCACCTTCCCGCGACGCATTTCTGCGGCGACGGGCACTCGCTGTCGTCGCTGCACGGCCGCTCGCCGAGGCCGTGGCCGCAGGCGGCGGCGAGGATCGCGATGACCAGCAATCGGGACACGCTTCATTTTACCGCGAGGCCCGCCGCAGCCTCCGATCGGGTCGATACGACATCCGGCGGACTGCTCAGGGGAGCATTTCGCGCGCCGCGACTTCCAGGGTCCGCGCCTCGCCGGGCAGCGACGACAGGACCGACCGCAGCCGGCGCAACTTCCCGGACACCGGCATCCGCAGCCCGGGCTGGGCCGCTGCAAGCTCCGGGGGCACGTCGCTTGCGTCGAGCAGGTCGATGGCGTGCAGCTCGAGGTTGACGAAATCGCCGGCCAGGCGCGCCAGCCGCGGCAGCGCGAGCACGGTCGTCCCGATGACGGGCGCACGCAGCAGCGGCGTGGTCGCGATCGGCAATTCGCGCAGGCCGCGGCGAAGGTGCGGACGGCGCGAGGCGAAGAGCTGGCCGGGCGCGCCGAGGATCGACACGCTCTTGCGGCGGCGCAGCGCGTACCATCCGATCGCCGCCGCTTTCGCCGCGTAGTACACAGGGCTCGGCAAGAGCGACGAATCGTACAGATAGCCGCGCTCGCGGACCGCATCGAGCAGCGCGGGCGAGATGGTGTAGCCCGGCGCGCGGAAGCCACGCGGCTTGCTCCCGAGCGCCTGCTCACAGCGCTCGAGATCGCGGGCAATCTCCGGAGCCGGCCATCGCGACATCGCGTAGTCGTGCGCGAACGAATGCGAGGCGATCTCGTGGGGCGGGCCGGGGAGCGAACGGTAGTACTGCGCTTCGCTCCCGATCACGAAGAACGTCGCCGGCAGCCGGAGAGCCTCGAACAGCTCGAGAAACCGCCCGAGCGCCGTTTCGGGTACGACCCGCAGCCACCGATCTTCGAGCGGCGGCAGCCCATGGATCGCCGCGTAGCAGCCGAGCCCGTCGAGATCGACGGAGACGGAAAAAATCACGGCGCGCGCCGCGACTCCTCCTGCAGGTAATAGATGTCGTCCTGGACGGTGGAGAGATCGCCGGCGTCGGGCCGCAGCTCGAGGTAGCGCCGGAACTCCGCGATCGCTTCCTTCCGCCGCCCGTCGTCCTTGTACATGTAGCCCAGCTCGTGGTGCGCGGTCGCGTCGGCGGGGTCGACGTGCGTAGCGCGCTTCAAGGCGTCGAGCGCCTTGGTCCGGCAGCCCTTGCAGTCCTTGTCCTTGTACGCGATGCCGAGCTTGGTCCAGACGCCGACCAGGTTCGCGTCCTGCGCCAGCGCTTTCTGGAAGTCGCGGATCGCGCCGTCGACGTCGCCCACCTGCTGCTCCGCGTCGCCGACTTCCGCCCACAGGCGCGCGCGGCGAGGATCGAGATCGGCCGCCTTCTTGAACGCGCTCACCGCCTCGCCGAACCGGTTCTCCACCATGAGATTTATGCCGAGGTGCTCGAACGCGTCCGGGTTCCTGGCGCTCTTGTCGATCGAATGGGTGAACGCCTCGACCGCGTCCTGCACCTGCTGCCCCTGCTCGTAGATCAACCCGAGATGGAACAGGTACTCCCCGTTGTCGGGCTCGATCTCGACGGCCTTCTTCATCGTGTCGATCGCTTCCGCCAGGTTCTTCCGCCCCGCCATCGCGCGGGCGAGGAAGAAGAGGCCTTCGGTGTAGCGGTCGTTCATCAGCACCGCCTGGCGGAGCTGCGCCTCGGCGTCCTCGAACTGCCCCCGCTCGACGAGGAGGGCGCCGAGCCGCGAGCGGTAGCGCGGATCCTTCGAATCGAGCTTCACGGCCTTGCGCAGCGCGGTCAGCGCCGCGTCGGAATCGCCCATCCGCCGCAGCAGCGAGCCGTACTCGTAGTAGATCGACGCGTCGGTATCGATCTGCGTCAGCGCCAGCTCGAGCTCCTTCCGCGCCGCCGGCAGATCGCCCTCCGCCGCCAGCGACTTCCCCATCCCCGCGTGCGCGAACGGATCCTCGGGATCCTTCTGCAGCGCGCGCATGTACGAATCGCGCGCCTGCCTCTTGTCGCCCAGCGCCAGCGCGAGGTCGCCGACCGCTTCCTCCTCGAGCGAGGTCAAGCCCGCCTCGGGAACCTTGAGCGCCGCGGCGAGCTTCTCGTCCGCCTTCGCCTTCTCGAGCCGCCCGATGTACACGGTGCCTTCTGCCGCCAGCGCCTCGACCAGGTCGGGCTTCTTCTGGAGGGCGGCTTCGTACTTCCTGAACGCCTCGTCGCCCTTGCCGATCGCGTCGGCGACCCGGCCCTGCCAGTAGATGTACGACGCGTTCGACGCGTCCCTGGCGACGGCCTGGTTGATCTCCTTGTCGGCCTCGAGCAGACGGTTGAGCCCGAGATACGCGCGGGCCGCGCCGGCATGCGCCGTCGCCGATCCTGCGGAGCTGGCGATCGCCGCCTCGAACTGGCGCGCCGCCTTTTCCCACTCGCGGCGCGAGAGCCGGAACTCGCCGTACGCCTCGCGGATCCGGGCCGAGTTCGGATCCAGCGCGACCGCCCGTTCGAACGCGGCCTCGGCAGCCTTGTTGTCGTGCCCGGCCGCCGCCAGCCTGCCGCGCAGCATGTTGCCGCGCGCCTCTTCGCTCGCGTCGAGCGTCTTGCGAACGTCGGTGTCGAGGGTCTTCGCCAGCAGTTCGCCGGCTCCCTTGGTGTCGCCCTGCTTGAGGCGGACGGAGGCGAGCTCGACCATCGCGCGGCCGTTTTCCGGCGATGCGACGAGCGCTTTCTCGAAGAACCCGGCCGCTTCCGGGATCTGCCCCTTGTCGCGCGCCACCGCCGCGCGCAGGAGCAGCAGCTTCGCCGACCCTTGCCGCGTCTTGAGCGCGTTGTCGAGCAGCTGCGCGGCGCGAACCTGCTCGCCGGCGAGCAGCAGCGACTCGGCGTAGAGCCACACCGATTCCAGGTCGGCAGTGGGCGAATCGCCGATCGCGGCGAGGAGTTGCTTGCCTTTCGGCACGTCGCCGCTGGCGAGGGCGAAGGCGCCGCGGGCGCGGTTCTGCGACAGGCGCGTGCCCTTGATCTTGTCGACCTTCTGCCGGGCGAGGTCCCAGTCGCCGCCGACCTGGCCGTACTCGAGCTTGAGCTCCGAGGCAGCGAGGACGAAGAACGACTTCACCTCCTCGTCGTCGGGCAGGACCGCGATCAGCTGGGCCGCCGCGCCCACCGCCTCGCGGGCGCCGGCGAAATCGCCCTGCCCAAGCTTCTCCATGCCCTTTTCGATCACCTTCGCTTCCGCCGCGGTGGCCGCTTTCTTCGAGGGCAGGTACCGGTTCGACCAGAAGAACCCGGCCGGCGTCCGCCTCGCGCGGAACCCCATCACGGCGAAGACGACCAGGGCGACCACCACCAGCGCCGCGATCGCGCGCCGGGGCTGCTTCAGCGTCGCCAGCGCAGGACCGACCGTGGTCGCCGCGAAGCCGGGCCCGCGGGCCGCCTTGCGGCGGGCGCGCTCGTCGCGATCCCTGGCCGCCCGCTCCTCGCGCTCCTTCTTCTTGCGCTCCTTTTCGGCCTTCTTCGAATCGGCGGGCTCGGCGGCCGGCGCTTCCAGGCCAGCGTCGGAGAGCGAGAGGGTCTCTTCCTTCCCCTCGGCCTTCTTTCCGATGACCGGCGGCGGCCGCTTCTTGCCGCCCTCCTTCGGCGTGAGCGCGGTGTCCTCGTCGACGAAGTCGAGCATGTCCGACCCGCCTGAGGACGGCGTCGGGCGCGGCGGCGCCTCGACGAAGTCGAAGGCGTCATCGGCCTTGGCCGCCGGCCTGGGCGGCGGCGGCGGCTCGGGGATGTCGACCGCGAACGCCTCGTCGGTCTTGGGCGGCGGCGGCGGCGCGTCCGGCGCCGAGAGATCCATCGCCGGTGGCGGCGCTGCCGGACGCCGCTGCTCGGCGCCGAGATCGAGGTTGGCGAACGGATCGCCCCCGCCCCCCGGCGGAGGTGGCGGCGGGATGTCGTCGAGGCCGGGCAACGGCACGGCGCCCATGTCCATCGGCGGCCCGCGAGCGGGCGGAGGCGCGCTCGGCGGCGGCGACGGCGGCGGCCGGAAATCCGTCGCCGTGTGCTCCATCCCCGGCTCGCCGAGACCGGGCAGCGGCACCGCGCCAGGTCCGCCCGGCTGCGGCGAGGAAGCTGCCCCCTCGCCGAGCCCGGGCAGCGGAACCGCACCCGGTCCCTGCGCGGCCCGCTGGGACGCGGCGGCCTTTTCCGTTCCCGGCAGCGGCACTGCCCCGGGCGGCTTCCCCGCCCCGGGTGGTTTTCCTTGCGGCGCCTTCGCGGCGGCCGGCTTCGCTCCCGGCTGCCCGGGGAGCGGGACCGGACCTTTCGCGCCCTTCGCCGCCGCGGCCTCGCCCGGCTTGGGCCGGTGGACGGTGAACGGGTTCTTGCACTTCGGGCACTTGATCGACAACCCCGCCGGCGGAACGCGCGCGTCGTCCAGCTCGTACGCCGCGGAGCAGTTTGGGCAGGTGATCTTCACGCGCTGTCAGCCTCGGCGTACTCGAACCGCTGCTTGAGGGTGAGGTAGGTGCTGTACGCATCCACCAGCTCCGGCGAGGCCTGGCGCGCGTCCTTGAGCCGCGCGTCCATCACCCGGCGCGCGATCTGCGCAGCGTCCTCGTCGTTCAGCCCGGCGAGCTCGGCGAGCTGGTGCAGGTTGAGCGGGTCGTACTGCTCCTGCATCTCGACGTAGAGAAGGAAGTCCTTGATCAGCTGGTCGGGGCCGAGCGCCCAGCGGTCGCCGTCGCGGGCGAGCAGGCCCGATCTCTCGAACGTGCGCTGGACGCGTTTGGCTTCGGCGCCGGCGAGGCCGACGCGGCTGGTCACCGAGTCGGGTGTCAGGTCGCCAGGCAGGTAGCGGCGGCCGTTCTTGCCCGGCTCGGCGATGTTGCGCACCAGCGAGAGCGCGCGGGCGGCGCCGGAGCGCGACATCAGGGCCTGGATCTGCCGATCAGCCTCGCGCAGCCGCGAGGAGAGCCGGCGCATCAGGCGGAGAGCGATCTCGCCATTCTTGCGGATCAGCGTCGCGAACGCGTTCTGCTCGAGCTCGATCAGCATCGCGTCCTCGACGACGGTGGCGCCTGCCGATCGCGGCAGGCCCTCGAGCAGCGCCATCTCGCCGAAGAACTCGCCCGGCCCGAGCACCGCAAGCGTCAGGTCGGTGTCGGAGATGTGCTTCCAGATGTTCACCTTTCCCGACCGGATCACGTACATCGTCGCGCCGCGCTCGCCCTCCCGGAAGAGGACGGTGCCCGCGGGATGCTTGCGGACGAGGTGCTCGAGGCTGGACAGCATCTCGCTCATGATGAGAGGTCCACGCTAGCATCCCGAAGCGGGGTCCGCCAACGAAACGTCCAGTGTTTTCGTGATAGAGGCGGACGCGTGCCGGGACGTACCGTCATCGTCGGCGGAGGGCTGGCGGGTCTCTCCTGCGCGCGCGAGCTCGGCCGCGATTTCGTGCTGCTGGAGGCCGAGGATCGCGTCGGCGGGCTGGTCCGCACCGACGTCGTCGAGGGGTTTTCGTTCGACTGGACCGGGCACTGGCTGCACGCGCGCGACCCGGAGATGCGGGAGTTGATCTCGTCGAGGTGGCTGGCCGGGAACATCCTCGAGGTGCAGCGGCGGGCGTTGATCTTCAGCGAAGGTGTCTGGACCACCTTTCCCTACCAGTTCCATCTGCACGGACTCCCGGCGCAGACGATCGCCGACTGCGTGATCGGGTTCGTCGAGCGCGACGCGGAGCGGCCGGTGCGCAACGCCGCCGATTTCGTGCTGCGCCATCTCGGAGAGGGGTTCGCGCGCCACTTCATGTTTCCGTACAACGAGAAGCTGTACCGCGTCTCGTGCGAGGAGCTCTCGCCGGAGTGGGGCGGACGGTTCATCCCGCGGCCGTCGCTGACCGACGTGGTGCGCGGCGCGCTCGGCCTGTCGCGGGACGAGGTCGGGTACAACGCGACGTTCTGGTATCCGCGCAACGGCGGGATCGAGTCGCTAGCGCGAGGACTGCTGAGCGACGTCTCCGGCGACGTCCGGGTGTCGGCGCGGGTGGAGTCGATCGATCCCGCGCGGCACCACGTCAGGCTCGCGAACGGCGAGGAGCTCTCGTTCGAACAGGTGGTGCTGACGATCCCGCTGCCGGCGATCGCGACGCGGCTGGTGAATGCGCCGCCGGCGGTGCGCGAGGCGGCGTCGTGGCTGCAGGCGGTCTCGGTGACGGTGGTCGAGATCGGCGCGCGCGACAACGGCGGCGAGCGGTTTCACTGGGCGTACTTTCCCGAGGCGCGGTTTCCCTTCTACCGGATCGGCTCGCCGAGCCAGGTCAATCCCGCGCTCGCGCCGGACGGGTGCCGCAGCTTCGCGGTCGAGTTCTCGCATCGCGGGCCGATCGAGAAAGAGCGGTTGATCGCGCAGGCGCTGGACGGGCTCGTCGAGTGCGGACTGATCGCGGATCGGGACGTCCTGGTCCGCCGGGCGCGGACGATCCCGGTCGCGTACGTGCTCTTCGATCATGCGTACGCGAAGGCGCGCGCGACGGTGCTCGACTACTTGTCTGCTCAAGGCATACAAGTCGCCGGACGGTACGGCCTCTGGGAGTACAGCTCGATGGAAGACGCGCTCCTCTCCGGCCGCGAGGCGGCGCGAAAGCTTGCATGATCTCGATCGCGATCCCGGTCTACAACGAGGCGTCGATCGTCCGTGAAGCGGCGCTCGACCTGTGCCGCAAGCTCGAGGCGCTCGGCTGGGATTACGAGCTGATCCTCAGTGAAAACGGCTCGCGCGACGGGACCCGCACGATCATCGCCGAGCTCGCCGCGCAGAACCCGCGCATCCGCGCGCTCGAGGGAGATCAGCCCAACTACGGGCGTGCGCTGAAAAAAGCCATCCTCGAAGCGCGCGGCTCGGAAGTGATCTGCGACGAGATCGACCTCTGCGACGTCGAGTTCTACCAGCGGGCGCTGCCTCTGCTCGCCGGTGGCGCCGACATGGTCGTCGGCTCCAAGGCGATGAAGGGCGCGAACGACGCGCGACCGTTCGTCCGCCGCGCCGCTACCCGCATCATCACCGTGCTCTTGCGTCTCGCGACCGGCTTCCACGGCACCGACACTCACGGCCTGAAAGCCTTCAAGCGCGACCGCCTGCTCGACGTCACCCGGTCGTGCGTGGTCGAACGCGACCTCTTCGCCAGCGAGCTGGTGATCCGCGCGCAGCGGATGGGCCGCGACGTCCGCGAGATCCCGATCGCGCTGCACGAGAAGCGCCCCCCCTCGACTCACCTGTTGCGACGCGTGCCCCGCGTTCTGAAAGGACTGATCAAGCTCGGTTGGACTATCCGTATCCGACACAGGTAGGAGTTATGGGGACACAATACTTAACTCAGACCGGCGTCCGCACCGGAAGGTCGGAGTTAAGTATTGTGTCCCCGAAATTCCGACGTTCGGCCTAGAAGTCTTTCGTGTAGAGCACGGAGATGTCGCTGTTGCGGTCGCCGACGGTCGCCTCGGCTGAGACTGCCCGGGAGATCTCGTACTCGATGCGGCCTTCTTCGGTGTTCTCGTTCTGCGCGGGGACGAGGCGCTGGCGGTAGCCGATGAAGACGCGGTCGCCGATGTACTTGCCGATGCTTGCCTCAGAGACGCCCTGGGAGCCGGTCTCGATCGTCAGGACGTCCACCGGCAGGACGTCGGCGAGCTCCTTGCGGACCTGGCCGAAGAGCAAGCTTCCCAGCACCGAGGTCGCCGCGCCCGAGAGATCGACGCCGCCGCCGGTCTGCGTCGCCCGACCCTGGATCCGGCCGGTGGCGAGGAAGAACGCGATCGCATCCTGATCCATCGGCGGCGTCGACGACATGTTGAGGTCCGGCTCCTTCGCCGTCCCCGTGATGGTGATGGTCACGTTCGCCTGCGGGTTCTCGAACAGCGCCTTGATCTCGAGCTCCGGGTCCTCGATGGCCCCGCCGGTTTCGGTGATCTTCGCGTCCCCGACCGTGAACCGCCGCCCGAGCGCGTTGAACGATCCCTGCGGCACGTGCACGGTACCGTCCGCGGTCGGCGTGTCGGGATGGCGCGCGTCGTAGTCGAAGTTCATGTTGCTCTCGACCGGAAACTCGAAGTCCGACGCCTTCACGTAGAGGTGCACGAGATCGAGGTGCGCGTGCATCCGGAACGTCGCGGTGCGGATCTGCTCCGCCTCCGCCTCGACGTCTTCCGGCTCGCGCCCCGGCGGGTGCGGCTTCTCCCCCGGGTGCACCAGGAGCACGTCCGGATTCTCCTTGAGCTTGGGCAGCTTCTTGTCGGGCAGCGCCTTGATCACCACCCGCGCGTCAGGGATCTTCGCGTTTACCGTCAAGAGATTTTCGGTGTAGTCGCCGAAGATGTCGAGCTCTCCCGAGACGTCCGCGCGCTGCTCGCCGGCCTGCCGCATCGGGACCGGCCCGGCGTGGAGCGGCGTGCCCTGCGAGGTCTTGCGATCGCGGACCGACTCGTCGTCGCCGAGGTGGACCTCGCCGGTGAACTCGATCGGCTCCGTCTCGCCGTCCGCCGCCGGCTTGCGCGCGGCGACGAGGATCGCCGCGAACGTGCCGGTGCCGGTGGTGCCGGTGATCCGATCGATGACCACCTCCTTCGGCGAGAACGTCGCGTCGAGACCGACGTCCTCGTAGACGCCCTGCCCGATCACGTCGAACAGGCCTCGGTGCAGGTGCGCATCGCCGTTCGCGACCGGCTTGCCGAGCAGACCGGCCATCTTCACGTCCGCTTCCAGCGTTCCACCCGTCCGCCGCAGCCGCGGGAACAGACCGGAGAGGAACGCGAGGTCGAGCGCCTTCGCCTGCACCTGTCCGCTCAGCTGCCCGTCGAGGACCGAAGTGAACCCGTCCCGAAGCAGCGTGCGGCCGCCGAGGTCGGCGTCGAGCTTGACGTGGCCGAGGAAGTTGCCGCCGCCCGGCGGATCGATCCCCACGTGCACGAGCGCGCCGCTCGATTCGGCTTCGACGTAGAGATCGGCCTGTCCGAGATGCTTGTCCCGCGCGGCGAGATCCCTCAGCGCGAGCTGCCCGACCAGGTGCGGCCGCGCCGGAGTGCCGGTGAGCGCGACCCGGCCGGTGAGCTTTCCCTCCGCGACCGCGGTCTTTCCGGCGAGCTGCGAGGCGCGCGCGATCGGCAGCCCGGGAATCTCCAGCGTCATCGAGACCGTCCGATCGAGCAGCGGCGCGATCGCGTCCGGCTCGTTGCGCCGCGCCATCAGCTCGAGCAGCTCCGCTCCGGAGAGCGAGGCGCCGGCGTCGAGCCGCGCCACCACGTCGCCCTGCGACTGCGCGCCGGCGGTGAGCTTGACCTGATCGACGATGTCGAGCTGCCCCTGGAAGCCGAGCCCGTGCAGCCGGCCGACGGTGACGTTGTCGCCCGAGCTGTAGAGGTGCAGCTGCGGCCTGGCCGGCGTCCCGCCGAGGCGCACGCTCAGGCTCACCGCGCCCGCGCTCCCCTGCGGCAGGAGGCCGGAGCTCGCCAGCCGCTCGAGCTGCAGCTGGGTGATGGCGACCTCCGCGGTCAACGCCCGATCGACCGCGCCGCGCAGGTACGCCTTGTCCTTGACCGCCTTCTGCAGATCGAACGGCGCCTGCGCGGTGAACGCGACCGCCGGCTTGCCGCCGAGGGCGATCGTGCCGTCGAGCGACGCCTTGCCCTTTTCCAGCAGCATGCCGGTCCGCGCGTCGACGTGCTGGAAGCGATCGTTGCCGACGTCTTTCGCGTCGATCGAGAGCGTCGCGCGCGGAGCAGCGAGCGTCCCGCTCGCCACGAGTCGCGCGTCGACGACCCCGCGGATGCGCTGCTGCTGCAGCTTCGAGAGCTTCGCGGTGTCGGCGAGCTTCGCCAGATCGACCTGGCCGAGCTGCGCCTCGAGCTGCAGCGGCGCCGAGCCGGGAGTCTGCTGCAGCTTCTCGAGCGGCAGGTCGCCGTTCCAATCGAAGCGGAGCACGCCCGGCGAGGCCACCCACCCGTCGGTCTTGAGCCGACCGGTATGGACGTGTGCGTGGGTGTGCGCGTCGATCGAGAGATCGCCGATCGGCTTCGCCCCCGCCTGGTGGACGTCGGCGCGCAGATCGACGTCGGGCGCGTCGCGCGGGCCCTGCACGACCGCGTTGGCGTCGACGATGCCGCGCAGCGCGAGGTCCTTCGGCAGCGCGAACTGCGGCAGGTGGTCGAGCTCGAACCGCGTCACCACCAGCGCGGCGTCGATCCGGCCCGGCGGCGGCTGCACCTGGGCCTGGAAACGGAGCGAGCCGTGGTCGCCGACGAGGTCGATCGGCTCGACGATGATCTCGTCACGGAAGTGCACGTTCGAGGAGTGCGCGAGCTTGAGCTGGTTGCCGGGATACGCGACCGTGAAGTTGGAGAGGACGAGGCCGTCCTTGTCGTCGTCGATGGTCGCGTCGCCGGCGAGCTGGAGCGAGCCGTCCTTGACGCCGGCGTCGATGCCCAGGTGCATCACCGGCCAGGCGAGATCCATCGCGATCCGCGGCGCGCCGAGGTCGATCTTGCCCGCCGAGAGACGCTGCGCGACGACCTCGAGCGTTCCATCGGGCTCGGTGAGCGGGCCGTGGAGGACGCCGTCGACCGCGAGGCCTTCGGCGGCGACGGTCGGGTTCCAGCGCAGCCGCGGCGCGCGCAGGTGGACCTGCGCGTCGGGACGCTGCGGCGAGCCGGTGACGCGAGCGGTGAGATGGGTCGAGCCGGCGAGCGGAAGCGATTTCTTGCGGGTCAGCGCGCCCACCGCCTTGCCGACGTGCGCGAGATCGGGCGCCCTCACGTCGAGGTCGATCGAGACCTCGTCGTAGGCTGCGGCGCCATGCGCTTTCACCGTCAGGCCGAGCGCGGTCGCCGAGAAGGCCTTCACGATCGCGTAGCGCCCCTGGAGGTGGGCGTCGAGATCCGCGACCACCGGTCCGATGCGGTCGAGGTTGGCGGGTCCGACGTGCAGCGCGCCGCCGAAGTCGCCGCGGACGCCGTGCTCGTCGAACTCGGGCCGGCCTTTGCCGTGCAGCGAGGCACGCGCGTCGACCTGCCCTTTCGGCGCCTTGGGCGAGAGCGCGCCGGGGTCGACGTGGTCGACGGTGAGCTGCAGATCCCAGGTCGGCTTCTTGTCGAGCGTCACCGTCGCCTTGCCGTCGATGTGGCCGCCTCCGCCGTCGAGGCGCAGAGCCACCTGCGCGGTCGTGCCGTCGCTCTTGAGGTCAGCCTCGCCGCTGACGGCGGAAGCCAGCGGCTTTTTCGGGAGCAGCTTCTCGAGATCCTCGGGGAGCACCTTGAGCTCGCGGATAGCCACCGCGCCGGCGTTGCGCGCGATGTCCCACGAGCCGTTGGCGGCGAGCCCGCTCTCGCCGAGCTTCACGCGCAGCGTCCGCAGCGCGACTTTCCCGGTCGCGAGCGCGCCCTCGACGCTGGCGTCGAGATCGACCGCGGCGGGAATCCGACCGGGCGCGGCGATCTGCGCCGACAGTTTCAAGCCCGCCGCCGCCTGATCGGCCGCGTAGAGCGCGTGCGCGTCCGAGATCGTGAGGTCCTCGAGCGCGAACGTCGCCGGCTCGCCCAACTCCGGCCGCATCGTCACCGTCCCGCCGGTGAGCTGCAGCGACTGCACGTCGATCACCCACTGCAGCGGGCCACCCGGCGCCGATGGGTGCTTCGGCTTGATCGCCCGCTGCAGCGTGGTCTCGTTGGTCCCCGGAACCTTGGCGATCTCGACCCACGGCTTCTCCAGCTGCGCCTCGGTCAACACCACCCGGTGCGCCTTGAGCGAGAGCGGCTTGAGCTTGACGCACGCGCGCTCGGCCGCCAGCACCTTGTGCCCATCGGGATCGCGAAGCTCGACGCCGTCGACACAGACGTGGAGGAACCCGCCGACGCGGATCTGCCGGACGCGCAGGTCGCCCTGGATCGCGTTGCGCGCCTCGTGGGTGACGTATCGCCCGAGCTCTTCGCGGCCGGTGCCGGTGTGCAGCCAGACGAGCGCCGCGACGACCGCCAGGACGACGAAACCGAGCAAGGAAAAAAACCCGATCCACAGCACGCGGCCGGCCTTCCGCCACCCCGGCTTCAGCTCGCGCGGCGGAGGGCGCACCGGCTCGTAGACCGGTTCTGGCGTGTGCTCGGTCACTGTCCTGCAATTCTTGTCACAAGACGGGCGCCGCGCATCTAGAACGCCTCGCCGAGCGTCAGGTGAAAGGCCCACCGGGCCTCGAAAATGCACGTCGGATCGGCCTTGTGACAGACGGTGCTGACGGTGGTGTTGTTCAAGACCACCGTCCCGTCGGCGGGGATGACGACGTCCTTCGGGTTCGCGACCCAGGCGACGTCGAAGCGGATCGGACCGAACGGGGTGATGTACCGGAGGCCGAGGCCGGGCGCGAACTCGAGGCCGCCGCTGAGGACGTTCTTGTCGTTCTGCACCCGGCTGGCGTCGACGAACGCCACCATCCCGAGATGGTTGAGGATGAAGTCGGTGTGGACCCGCAGCTCGGCGGAAAAGAGCGCGGCGTACTTGCCGCCGATCGGCACGCCGATGCGCGCGAACGGACAGGTCGGATTGCCCTCGTTGCAGGCGCCGATCTTCGGCCCCTGTCGCAGCGGCGCGTACCCGCGCTGCTCGTTCTGCCCGCCGAAGAAAAAGCGCTGCGTGAACGGGCTCGCTCCTTCCGCGGTCTCGGTGAAGAGGCCTCCGTACTCGGCGCGGAGCGCGATGACGGCGAATCGGGTCGCCGGCGTGTAGACGCGGATCTCCGGGTTGATGCGGAAGTAGCTGAAGGTCCCCGGCTTGAGCGTCTGCTGGATGCTGGTCGAGAAGTAGAACCCCTGAGTCGGCTCGATGGCGTTGTCGCGGCCGTCGTAGGTGTAGCGCAGCTCCGGGTACGTCAGCGTGCAGTGGGTCGGGCAGTCGTGGACGATGCCCGCCGCCTGGCCGCCCCGGCCGAGGACGTCGGCGAGGCCGGCCTGGTAGAGGTCGACGAGGAAGTAGTGGATGAAATTGATCGACGGCGCGATCGAGTGGTTGCCGCGGCGGTAGAGAAGGCCGGTGCGCGCCGCGACGTCGTCGTAGGCGTAGCCGCCCTGCACCTCGCGGGAGAACTCACCGCGCGAGATCCACTCCAGGCCCGGAAAGATGATGTTGGGCACCGTCAGCTGGGCGCTGTTCTGCGCGGTGATCCCGGAGTGGCGCGGATCGTAGTCGAACGGCGAGTTGACGAACGCGTACCCGACGGTGCTCGAGAGCTCGAGCCGGCGCAGGCCGCCGAAGAGCGACCGGTTGGTGTACTCGCCGTGCAGCCGCGGCAGCTCCCAGCGGGTCTCTTCCGCCGAACCGCCGATGCCGAACCGGAAGGTCTGGAACGGCGCTTCGTGCACGTTGACCCGCACCGACGCGACCGGCGAGTCGCCGAGCGGCTCGAGCTGCACGCGCACGCCGGAGAAAGTGCCGAGGTTGTAGACCCGCTGCTGCGCGAGCGCGATCGCCTGCGGGCTGTAGGTCTGGCCCTTCTCGATGCCGGTCGCGCTGGAGATCTCGTTGGACGAGATCTGCCGGTTGCCGGTGACCACCACTTTTCCGAAGTGGAAGCGCGGGCCGGTGTCGCAGTCGAACCAGATGTGCGCGGCGCCGTCCTCGGGAGCGACCTCGACGCGGCCGTTGACCTCGGCCTGCGCGAAGCCGCGCTCCTTGAGCCGGTTCTTGACGACGTCCTTGGTCTTTTCGTACTGGTCCTCGTCGAAGCCGTCGCCGGTGCGCAACGGCAAGGCGTCCTCGATGTCGGAGGCCTCGTCCTTCGGCACGTCGTCGAGGCCCTGGTAGTCGATGGTCTTGACGACCGCGCGGCGGCCCTCGTCGATCTTGACCACCAGGGTGACGCGGCCGGCCTCGTCGCGAACCTCCTGCACGTCGAGGATCTTCGCCTCGTAATACCCTTTCTCGTTGTACCAGCGGACGATGCGCTTCTCGTCGATGGCGAAGAGGTCGGCATCGTAGTAGCGCGCGGTCTTGCTGAAGAAGCCGCTGGTCGGAGAGGTGGCGATCTTCGAAAGGAGCTCGCCGGAGCCGATGCTCTTGTTGCCTTCGAACTTGATCGCCACGAGGACCGGATGTCCTTCGAACGGCTGCGACGGCGTCGCGCAAGCGGTGAGCAACAGTGCAAGGGCAGTTCGAGGCACGCGGCCGTCAAAATCTCACCACAGAGGCGCAGAGGACACAGAGAAAATGATTTGTTTTCAAAAACAAAAACTCCGTGCCCTCTGTGTCTCTGTGGTGTGCTCTTGCGCTTACGACCGATTCCGGAGGAGCAGATGCAGATGAGCCTTCTCCCACGCGCGGGCGCGTTCGTAGCCGGGGAAGCGGCGTTCGGCGGCGCGGAAGTCAGGCCCGTGGACGGTGCGGCGGCCGTCGCCGTCGGCGGAGGGCGGGAAGATCTGGTGCAGCATCTCGTGGAACACGACCATCTCGACGAAGTGGCGCGGCACCCGTTCGTCGTCGAGCGCGGGGTGGATGCGGATGATCCGGTGGTCGTGGAAGTAGACCCCCATCTTGATCGAGCGCCGGCGGCCGGAGGCGGTGCGGCGGCCCCAGCCGATGCGCGCCTGGATCCGGTTGGCGAACCACCGCGCGTTGAGCGACGCATAGATGTCGGCGAGGTCGTGGACGCGCCCGCGCGGCGCGAGCAGCGGCTCGGCGCGCGGGGTGGCCGGCTTGATCAGATCGCGGTGCTGGCGGACGTAGTCGTCGATCGCGCGGCCGTGAGCGCGGCGGTTGCGGCCGGTGAAGCCGGCGAGCGCGCGCATCACCTGCTCGTGTGCGCGGGCGAACATGTGGTGGAGGCGGAAGTGCAGGCGGCCGGAGACGCGCCGGTAGCTCACCATCGTCCAGGCGTTGTCGGTGAGCTCGACCTCGACCGGCTCCTTGAGCAGCGACGAGAGACGGGCAGCGAGGACCAGCGAGGCGCCGTGCGGGACGACGTGGATGCGCGAAGGACGCTGGATTTCTTCCTGCAGCAGCGTCGCGACGCGCGGCTCCGACCTGGGGCTCGATGTCTCGCCTGGGAAAAGGGAGAGCTGTCGCATGGCCAGGGAGCACTCTAGCATCCCCGCTTCGACTCTTTTCAAGGCCCGCCGATGCGTTTGAAAGGATTTCGATCGGACCGGCGCGGATTGAACTTTTCATTTCGCGTCTGTATGGTCCCCGGACGCTCGTGGTGAGCGGGATTCCGGGAGGAGGGACTGATGGCGGCAAAGAAAGGCTCGAAGAAAGGCGCGAAGAAGGGCGGGCGCAAGGGCAGCAAGCGGAAGGGCGGAAAGAAGAGGTAGCCCGGACTGTTCCGGGCGGCCGCGCTTCGTGGCCGCCCGCGGGTCCCGCAGCGTGAGGGCTCCGCGCGTGACCAGATCGCTCACCGACGAGGATCGAAAGCGCCTGCTGGCGGAGGTGCGCGCGCTGGCCGGCGCTTCGCTGCAGCGGCTGTGGCTCCCGTCGGCCTCCGCGTGCGTGCTCCAGTTTCGCGTGCCGGCACGGACGCAGCTGGTGGTGGTCGACGCACGGCTGCCGATGGCGGCGCTCGCCGACGAGCGGCCGACCTCTCCCGAGAGCGCGCCGCGATCGCAGGCGACGCTGCGCAACGCGATCGAGGGGTCGACGCTGGTGAACGCGTCGCTGCTCCGGCCGTCGTTGCCGCGGCTCGATTTTTCCAACGATCGGTCGCTCGTCGCCGACGACGCGCTGCTGCTGATCGAGACCTCCTCGCGGCGGATCGTGTGGGCGAGCGCGGGCGCGCAGCGCAGGCCGGGATCGATCTTTCCCGAGTGGAAGGAGATCGATCCCGGACCGCCGGCGCCGCTGCCGGACCGATCGTCGCTGGTACGCGACGCGCTCTCGGCGGAGGAGGCGTCCGGATTCGCGGCTCGCAAGAAGGAAGTCGTCGCGCGGCTGCGATCGAGGGTGCAGAAGTTGCGCAAGACGCAGGCGGCGGTCGACGAGGACGCCGCGCGTGCCGCGCGAGCGGATGCCGATCGCGCGCTCGCGGAGCTGCTGCTGCCGATCGCCTCGCGGATCCACCGCGGAGCGCGCGAAGCGCAGGTCGAGGACTGGAGCCGGACCGATGCTTCCGGAAAGCCGGCGATCGTCACGATCCCGCTCGATCCGGCGGTGAGCGCGCCGGAGCTCGCGGCCCGATGGCTGCGCAAGGCGAAACGGTACCAGGCCGCGGCCCGGCGCATCGCCGCGCGTCGCGCCGAGGTCGCAGTGGACCTGGCGGCAGCCGAAACCTCGTTGCAACGCGCGCAGGCGGCGGCCACGGCTGCCGAGCTTCTGCCGCTCGAACCCGAAGTCACGAAGCCCGCAGCCGCCGGCCGCAAGCCGGAACCCCGGCTTCCGTATCGAACGTTTCTTTCGCACGCGGGCGCCCGCATCCTGGTCGGCCGCAGCGCGAAGGACAACGACGCCCTCACGCTCCGGGTGGCTCGCGGCAACGACGTCTGGCTCCACGTCCGCGACAGGCAGGGCGCCCACGTCGTCATTCCCGGCGCGGGCGACGCGCCCGATTCGATCGTCCTCGGCGACGCCGCCCTCCTCGCCGCGCATTTCAGCTCGTTTCGCGGCACCCCCGGCGTCGAGGTTGCCTGGACGAGGTGCAAGCACGTCCGCAAGCCCCGCGGCGCGCCGCCCGGAAGCGTCGTCGTCACACAGGAAAAGACCCTGCGGGTGCGGCTCGATCCGGAGCGGCTCGCCGCTTTGCTCGAGACGGAAGGCGGATGAGGATCGCAACCGCAGCCGACTTGCGGCATCCTTAGGGCGTGTCCCGGATCCTCCCGTTTCTGGTCTTTCTCGCCATCGCGCTGACGCTGATCGGCGGGATGCACTATTACGTATGGGCGCGGCTGGTGCGGGATCCTCATCTGCCGCCGCTGGCCGCGCGCGTGGTGACGGCGATGATCGTCGCGCTCGGCGTCTCGCTGCCGCTGGCGATGATCGCCTCTCGCCTCTTTCCCGCGGCGAACGTGCGCGCGGCCGCGTGGGTCGCGTTCATCTGGATGGGAATGGGCTTTCTCTTCGTCGCCTTCTTCGGCATCGCCGATGCGGGCAGGCTCGTCGCCGCCATCGTGCGGCGGTTTTCCGGCGCGCCGCTCGATCCCGCCAAGCGCGTCTTTCTCGCCCGGACGGTCGCGGCCGGCGTAGGCGGCGTCGTCGCCGGACTTTCCGCGGTGGGCGTCCGCGGCGCCCTCGGCGAAGTGCGCGTCAAGGAGCTCGACATCTTCCTGCGCGGCCTGCCGGCGGAGCTCGCCGGATTCCGGCTGGTGCAGATCTCGGACGTTCACGTCGGGCCGCTCTTGCGCAAGGACTGGGTCTCGCACGTCGTCGAGCGCGTCCGCTCGCTGTCGCCCGATCTGGTCGCCATCACCGGCGACCTGGTCGACGGCCGGGTGCACGAGATCGCCGAGCACGTCGCGCCCTTGAAGCGGCTGTCGCCCAGACACGGCGTGTTCTTCACCACCGGGAACCACGAGTACTACTCGGGTGTGGAAGAGTGGTACGCGCACCTCCCGTCGCTCGGCGTGCGGCCGCTGCGCAACGAACGGGTCGAAATCGCGCCCGGGCTCGACCTGGCGGGAATCGAGGACCCGACCGGCTCGCCCGATCTGCCACGCGCGCTCGCCGGCCGCGACCCGTCGCGCGCGCTGGTCCTGCTCGCGCACCAGCCGCGGCAGTTCATCGAGGCTGCGCGCCACGGCGTATCGCTGACGCTCTCCGGACACACCCACGGCGGGCAGATCTGGCCGTTCTCGTGGGTCGTAGCGCTCGCGCAGCCGTACCTCGCGGGGCTGCACCGCCGCGGCGAATCGCAGCTCTACGTCAGCAGAGGGACCGGATTCTGGGGTCCGCCGATGCGCGTCTTTGCGCCGGCGGAGATCACGCTGCTGCGGCTGCGGCCGGCCTGAAAACCGTGCCCGTGCTCGTCCCCGTTTTCGAGCAGGTGCCCGCGCCTGTTTCCGTTTTCGAGCAGGTGCCGGTGCCCGCGCGCGAAAACCAGCACCGGCACCTTCACTTGCACGAAAACCTGCACCCGCACGAGCACGGGGACGTGTTCGAGAACGGGGACGGGCACCGGCACGATCTAGCTTTCACTGGCGAACCACGGCAGCGCTTCGCGCGGCAAATGCAGCGAGCGATAGAAGAACTCGGCGGCGCCGAGGGCGGCCTTGTATAGATCGCGATCGACCGGCTTTCGCAAGACGGCGCCCATCGCCGCCGCGATCCGCAGCGACGTCGCGTAGACGTGCACGATGCAGTCGGCGGCCTCGCGCAGGTCGCCTCGGCCTTTGACCATCGGCGTGCCGAATCGATGCGCGAGCCACCGCGCCGTCAGCGGGCGCAGCGACTCCTCGGACGGCGCCAGCCACTTCTCGAACGCCGGCTGCCACTCGTCGAGCCAGCGCACCAGATCGGGGCTCTCGACGATCGGCGCCGGGTCGACCGACCAGATGAACCGGCGGTACTTCACGATCGTCGCCCGCAGCAGATCCGCGCCGTGCGCGGCGATCGAATCGCCGAGAAATTTCAGGAACGGCTGCGGATCCTCCGGCTCGACCGCCTCGAACGCGCCTTCGTTCCCGATCCGCAACCGTCGGTACGCGTGCACGACCGCCGCGAGCGATCGCCACGCCGGCCGATCGGCCGCGAACGCCTCGACGCTCGCCGCGCGGATCGCATCGAGAGGACCCCACTCCAGCGAGTGCTTCCCGATCCGCCCGCCGATCCGGTCCGACGAGTGCGCGACGCGCAGGTCGAGCCCGGCGTCGCCGAAGGTCCCCGGCTCCTGCCGGTGGAGCCGCAGCGGCGCGTCCGACTCGTCGAGCTGCTCGAGCACCTCGGGACAGATCGGGTCGAACCACAGCTCGACCGCGCCGTCGCCGCGGCGGTAGCCGAAGGCGGGAAAATCGACGCAGAGATCGGGGAGCGCGGAGAGGCCGAACCGCCGGTGCACGCCGCAGCCGCCGTCGGTGGCGAGATAGCGGCAGGCCTTGTCGTCGCCGACGCCGTCGAGCTTGAGCGAATGCAGGATCTGCTCGCCCTCGGCGGTCTTCTCCTGGCCGAGCACCAGGCGAATCCCGTGCGTCAGCCCGCCGCGCTCTTCTTCCGGAAGGTGCTCGTGGAGGCGGAGGAAATCCTCGAGCCGGAAGGGAATGTCCCACCCGCTGCAGCAGCAACCTTTCTGGTTGCACTGGAACCGCCGCATCGGCTCGGAGAGATGGACCGAAGCCGGCGGCGAAGATCCGACGGGCTCCTCGCGCGGCGGCGCGACGACGTTGAGCGACAGCTTCACACCACCAACTTACCGCAGTTCATCACCCAGACCGGATCCGCGAGCTGCTGCGGCGCGAGGCCGCGGACCGCGAGCAGGCTGGCGGTCGAGCCCACCGACAGCCGCCCGAGCTCCTTGAAGCCGAGCAGGTCGGCGGCATCCCGGGTCGCGGCCGCGACCGGGTCGACGCCCGCCGCGACGAGGAGCGCGAGCTCACGCTCGTCGATGCCGGTCTTCGTCTGCTCGTTGCCGAGATCGGTGCCGTAGGCGATCCGCGCCCCCGCCTCCTTCAAGGCGCGCAGCCGGTCGGGCGATACGCCGAAGGCCCACAACGTCGAGATCACCCACTTGCCCTTCATCCGCGCCAGCAGATCGGCCGGCAGTGCGTCGCGCGGGGTGTGCGCGAGCACGTCGGCGCCGGCATCGAGCGCGAGCCGCACCGATTCGGCGTCGAGCGCGTGCGCGGCGACGATCAGACCGCGTTTGTGCGCTTCGTCCGCCGCCGCTTGCGCGACCTCGTGCCGCAGCAGAGGGAAACGAGGATCGAAGGCGAGCTTGACGAATCGCGCCTGCTTCTCGGCCAGCCGCGCGACCGCGTCGCGGGCCTCGCCGGCGCTGCTCAGCTCGAGGCCGTAGCCGTCCTTGCCCCAGGTCTGCGTCGGATACCCGCCCGGCGCGGTCATCAGCGGGCCCGCGTAGCGCGCGCGCAGCGGTCGCGGATCGAACGGCAGCAGGCGCTCCGGCTCGCCGAGGTCGAGCACGCCGGCGACGCCGCGCCGCACCTCCGCCCGCGACACCAGCGTCACGTCTCCCGCCACCGACAGGTGGACGTGCGCGTCGATGAACGCCGGCACGATCGTGAGCCCGTGCGCTTCGTGCCACTTCACGCCAAAGGGGACGCTGGTCGTCTTTCCGGTGATGAGATGGCCCTCGATGCGCAGCGCACCTTCCCGCACCTCGCGCTCCGCGAGCCTGGCCCCGATGATCCAGAACATCGCCGCCATTGTATGATCGAAGCATGCCGGACGAAGCCGACGAGCTGATCCTCAAGATGCAGCACCTCGAAGCCCAGGCCCGCGCGGAGGAGCAGGCGCGCGCGGGCAAGGCGCGCGCCGATCGGCTGAAGAGCAAAGCGCAGAAGATGGCGTTCGAGGCGCAGGAGGAGGTGTCGGCCGCCGAAGCAGCCTTGAAAGTCGCCGAGGAGAAGCAGGCCAAGGCGCGCGACCCGGCGACGTCGCCGCTCGACGCCGCCGATCTCCTCGTGCAGGGCAAGGCCGACGCCCAGGAGGCCCACACCCGGCTGGTGAAAGGGCGCGCGCGGCTCAACTTCGCCCTCGACCAGATGGACGAGGCCGAGCGGAAGGACTGGGAAGCGCTGCAGGCCGAGGCGCGCGCGGAAGCACACGGGCAGATGGCCGACGATCCGCTCTTCGACAAACAGCCTTGAGGAAACAGGCCGCGCACATCGCGCTCGGCCTCACGCTGCTGTTCGTCCTCTACCTGCTCGTCCGGCAGCTCCCGATCCATCGCCTGATCATCGGGGGCGCCAAGCTCGTCCACGGCGCCGGCATTCCGGGCGCGATCGCCACCGCCTTCGCCATCTACCTGCTCACGCTTCTGTTGTTGCCGATCATCCCGCTGATCGTCGCCTGCGGGTGGCTCTACGGCATGTGGGGCGCGGCGATCTCGATCGCCGCCGCGGTCGCCAGCGCGGCCACTGCTTTTTCGGTCGCGCGCATGCTCGCGGGAAACGCCGCCGCGCAGGCGCTGCTCGAGCGACCGAAGGCGCGCGCGCTCGCGGAACTGGCGGCGGAAGGCGGGATCTGGACGGTCGCGCTGGTCCGGCTCTCGCCGATCCTTCCCTACACGCCGAGCAACGCCGTCATGGGCCTCACGCCGATGCGGCTGCGCGACATCGTCCTCGGCACCGGCTTCGGGATGGCGCCGGGAATCCTGCTCTACTCCTGGGCGGGATCGCTCCTGCCGAGCGCGGAAGCGATCGAGCAGGGCGCCGCGGTCCACTCCTGGGCGGTGTGGGTCCTGCTCGGCGTCGCGTTCGCGGCGGCCACCATCCTCGGCACCGCCGCGGCCCGGCGGCTCAAGCGCACGAGTCGGTGAGATCGGTCGACAGCTGCAGCGTCACGCGCCGTCCGCCGAACGGACCGAGCCCCACCACCAGCTCGCCGCCGATCGCGCGCATCACGTTGCGGCAGATCCAGAGCGGGCTGTTGGGCCACTCGGCCAGCATCTCCGGCGAAAGCGGCGAGGGACCTTCGTCGTCGATCAGGATCGACACCATCTCCGCGTGCGCACGGAGCGTGATGCCGATCCGCCCGCGCTGCGGCGTCGCGTCGGCGGCGTCGAGCAGCAGCGAGACGATGGTCTGCAACAGCGCGCCGCGCTCGGCCCGCGCCGGCGGCACCTGCTGGAGATCGTAGAACATCTCGTAACCCGCCAGGCGGGCGTCGAGATCGAACAGCGCCGCCCCGATCACCTCGCGCGCGTCGAGCGCGGCGATCTCCCCCCGCCGCGGTCGCGCCAGGCTGAGCACCGCGGCGATCCGCGACACCGCCCGCGAGATCGCCGTCCGGGCGTCCTCGGCGGCCTCGCGCATGTCGCGTTTCCCATCGAGGTGCTCGACCAGGTCGCAGAGAAACCCGATGTCGGTCTGCGCCACTCCCAGAGCGGAAAGGAGATCGTGCGAGACCGAGGCCGCGAGCCGTCCGGCGTTGGCGAAGCGCTGCACTTCGGCAGCGTCCGCCACGGGCAGCTCGCGCCCGATCTCCTGCGTCGCCGTGTTGCGGGCGACGCTCATGCCACCTTCTTCCGCGCCAGGAGCAGCCCGTCGATCACGTCCCTGAGCACGGCCAGGACCGCGTCGGGGGTGGGCCCGTCGACGATGGGGGTGTCCTCCGCGCCGAGCACGAAGCGGCCGGCGACCGAGCCGCCCGCGTTGCGGAAGAACTGGACCGGGATCAAGCGCCCGCCCGCTCGCAGGTGGCGCACCTCAATGGGTTTTTGCTGGGTCACGGTCCGTTTCGGAAAGCAACTGGCGCGCCATGGGTCCGGCCACGGATCGGGCCGGTGGGGCCAGATTGCTGGCTCCCCCTGCAACTCCTTGTTCCGCCGTCGTTTTACGGCTCGCGGCGCGATTCGCCGCGGACCCCGCCAGGGTTTGGAGGCCGGATCCCGAGCCAGCAGCCACCGGCCAGAAAACTGGCCCGAGGCCCGAAAACTGGCTCTTTCCCTCTGGCGCGTGTTCGGATTGTTGCGCTGGCACTGCGGTTGCGAAGGGGCGGCGCATGCGGTTGTCGCGATTCGTCGTCTCGTACAAGGACGTCCGGCCCGGCGAGCACGTCCTCTACAGCGTCCTCGAAGACCGCTACGTCGGGGTCGACGATCTCACCCTGGGCGCCCTCTCGCGCTGGGCCGACGACGACACGCCGGCCGGCGACGACGAGCGCGACGTCCAGCAGGCGCTGCTCGACGACGGTTTTCTCGTCCGCAGCCGCGCCGACGACGACGTCCGGGTGCGCGACTATCTCGACAAGGCGAGCGACGGCATCCCCGGCACGCTGATGGTCACCCTGATGCCGACGCTGCAGTGCAACCTCGCGTGCAATTACTGTTTCCAGAAGGATCATCCGGCCTTCACCAAGATGACGCGGCCCACCGAGGACGCGACGCTGGAGTGGATCCTCAGGATCGTCGACGAGCGCAGGCTCAAGACCATCACGGTCCACTATTTCGGCGGCGAGCCGACGACGCGCAAGGACTTCTGCCTGCGCAGCGCGCAAGTGCTCTCCGCGGCGATGAAGGCGCGCGGCGGCGAGTTCGAGTGGACGATGACCACCAACGGCGTCCTGCTCGACGTCGATTTCGCCAAGAAGATGGAGAGCTTCGGGGCGGGGTCGTTCAAGATCACGCTCGACGGCGACAAGGAGACGCACGACCGGGAGCGCATCTACCGCGACGGACGCGGGTCATTCGACGTCATCTTCGAGAACGTCGTCGCGCTGGCGAAAGCCGGCTGCAAGGTGCGGATCGGGGGAAACTTCTATTCCGAGCAGGCGGCCTCGTTCGAGAAGCTCCTCGATCGGCTCGAGCAGTCGGGAGTGGCTCATCTTCTCGACGGCGTGCGCTTCAAGCCGGTCGTCGACACGCAGCGGCAGGAGAGCGGCACCTGCACCAACTGCTCGTACAAGGGCGAGACGCAGACACTGGTGCAGCTCAACAAAAGCATCGAGAAGCGCAAGATGGTCGCGCCGGTGCTGCAGGGCGAGCTGCTCGAGTCGATGCTCGGGCCGTGCGAATTGCACTGGAAGAACAGCTACACGATCGACCCGGACGGGAACGTCTACAAGTGTCCGGCGGTCGCGGGAATGCCGGACCTCGCAGTGGCGCAAGTCGCCGTCGAGGCTTCTGAAAAGGTCGCGCCGCTTGTCGAGCTGCGGCCTTGGGAGCAGTGTGGCGACTGCCCGTATCTGCCGGTCTGCGTCGGCGGGCCTCAAGACGCGCCGCCGCGACCAGGTCGCCTGCAAGAAAGAGATGTTCGAGAAGAGTTTCCGCGAGACCGTCGTCCACCGGTACCTCGCGGAGTTCGCGGAAGAGGAGTGGACGGAAGCAGCCTGAAACCCTGTCCCACGGAGTCTACGATGAAGATCAAGCGCTCGAAGAGGACCACGACCCGCCGCGCGATGTGGTGCCCGATGATGGTTGACAACAACCCGTAGCCAAACTTAAAGCTCACGCGTTGCGTGGGCTCTGGATCGCACTCTGCACTGCGGCCTGTTCGGTTCATCCTGCCGCAACGCTGGAGCTTCGGATCGCGGTCTCGGGACCTCTGGAGAAAGTCGGTCCAGAGGTCTTCTCGCGAAGCTGGGCGACCGTGGCGCAGCCATGGGTCTTCGAGCCTATGGTTCGGCTGGGACCCGATGGCGTCGCCGTTCCGGTGCTGGCATCGCGATTCGAGATCGCGGCGCCGAATGCCGTGCGCGTCTGGATGCGGAATGACGCGCACTTCAGCGACGGCGCACCGCTGACCGTCGACGACGTGGCGGCTTCCCTCCTCGAAAATCACCTGCGTGTCGTGAAGGAAGGGTCTGCGGTGCTGGTTTCATCCGATGACCGATCGCTGCCCATCGATCTGCTGATTTCACGCACGTTCGTCTTCCGGCGCAGCGGCGCGGGTTTCCTCGGGACGGGCCCGTTCGTACCGATCGAACAGGACGCCGCGCACATTCGCCTCGAACGACGCA
>JAIVGS010000243.1 GCA_020201435.1 Myxococcales bacterium | reverse complement strand
AGCTCGATCGATGACGTCGTCGATCTGCTCGCCGGCGGCGCCAAGGCTCTCTGGCACTGAGAGGACAAACCATGGCGACGATAACGATTGGAATCATGGATCCGCCTTATGAATCGGCGAACACCCCGACGGCTTTCCGGCTGGTCGAGGCGGCGATTCGCAAGGGCCACAACGTCAACGTCTTCTGCTACGAGGGCGCGACCGCGCTCGGCTACGCCGGGCAGAAGCAGCACCCGAATGCCGTGCACGGCGCTTCGCTCGAGGAAGAGGACCATCCCAACCCGAAGGAGTGGGTGAAGTCACTGCTTGCGTTCGCGGCCGAGAAGAAGGTCAAGCTCGTCTGGTGCAACTGCGGGCTGTGCGTGGACGAGCGCGGCGTGGAGAACCAGGTCGAGGGCGTCTGCCGCGGATCGCCGGTCGATGCGTGGAAATACTCCGAGGGCTCCGACGGCGTCCTCCTCATCGGAACGGAATGAGGTGACCCATGGCAAAGTATCTCAGCATCATCGACAGCGCGTACCGAGCGACCATCGAGGAGCAGGACGACACCGCGGTCTGGTTCACCCACGCGATGAAGAATGGGGGAGCGGATGTCTCGATCCTTCTTCGCGGCGATGCGGTGAACTACGCAGTCTCGAATCAGGACGCGAGGGGTCTTCGCTTCGGCGCTCGAACCGTCAAGGGCCCCGACATGGTCCGGGACGTCAAGGCGGTCATCGAGAAGAAGATTCCGCTCTATGCCGTTGCGGACGATCTGGCAGAGCGGGGAATCCCCGGCTCGCGGCTGATTCCCGGAGTGGAACAGATCCAGCGCAGCGCGATCGCCAGGTTGATCGAGGGCCACGATCGCGTTCTCACCTGGTAGCGGCGAGTCCCGGGTGCGTATCCTGGTGCGTTACCCGGGACTCGATTTTCCGTAGACCGTGGCACAGCTAGACTCGTGCTCGACGCAGGCGTAACGCGTTTGCGATCACCGATACGGAGCTGAGGCTCATCGCGGCGCTGGCGATCATCGGGCTCAGCAGGAGACCGAAGAACGGGTAGAGAACGCCGGCCGCGATCGGCACGCCGAACACGTTGTACGCGAATGCCCAGAAGAGGTTCTGACGGATGTTCCGCATCGTCGCGCGGCTCAAAAGGCGCGCCCGCGCGATTCCGCGCAAGTCGCCCTTCACCAGCGTTACGTCCGCGCTCTCGATCGCGACGTCGGTGCCGCTGCCCATCGCGATTCCGACGTGCGCCGCCGCGAGCGCGGGAGCGTCGTTGATGCCGTCGCCGGCCATCGCGACGACGTGGCCGTCGCTCTTCAAACGGTCGACCACGAGTTTCTTGTCGGCGGGGAGCACCTCGGCCTGGAACTCCGCGATCCCGAGCTTCTGCGCGACGGCCGCCGCAGTCGCTCGGGCGTCGCCGGTGATCATGACGACGCGAATTCCCTCGTGCCCGAGCAATGCCAGCGCCTCCGCCGTGGAAGGCTTGATCGGATCCGCAATTCCGAGAAATCCCGCCGGCTTTCCGTCGATCGAGACGGCCACGACGGTCTGCCCTTCGGACCTGAGCTCGTCGGCGACGCTCGCGCCATCGGCGCGACCGACGAAGACGCTCCGCCCGTCGACGGTGCCCTTCACGCCTTTTCCGGTCAGCGATTCGAAGTCTGACACTGGTGCAGGCCTGATTCCGCGTTCGTGCGCCCCTTCGACGATGGCGTGAGCGAGCGGGTGTTCGCTGGCGAGCTCGAGGCTGGCGGCATGGCGCACGACGTCGGGCTCGGTGAACGGCGCCTGCGCCCGGACGGCGACCAGCCGCGGCTTGCCTGCGGTCAGCGTTCCGGTCTTGTCGACGACCAGCGTGTCGACTTTCTCCATCGCTTCCAGCGCCTCGGCGTTGCGGATGAGCACGCCCATCGTCGCGCCGCGCCCCATGCCGACCATGATGCTCATCGGCGTGGCGAGCCCGAGGGCGCAGGGGCAGGCGATGATCAGCACCGCGACCGCGTTGACGAGCGCATGCGCGAAACGCGGCTCGGGGCCGATCAGGATCCAGACGACGAAGGTTGCGATGGCGATGACGACCACGATCGGTACGAACCACGCCGCAACCTGGTCGGCGAGACGCTGAATCGGCGCACGGCTCCGCTGCGCCTCGGTCACCATGCGGACGATCTGCGCGAGGAGCGTCGACTCGCCCACGCGTTCGGCGCGCATGACCAGACCGCCCGTGCCGTTCACGGTCGCGCCGGTGAGCTTGCTTCCGGGTTGCTTCTCGACGGGGATCGGCTCGCCGGTGATCATCGACTCGTCGACGCTGCTGCGGCCTTCGGCGACGACGCCGTCGACCGGCACCTTCTCGCCGGGGCGCACGCGGAGCAGATCGCCGCGCATCACGTCCGCGAGCGGAACGTCGCGCTCGGCGCCGTCCTTCTCGATGCGGCGGGCGGTCCTGGGGGCAAGTCCGAGCAGCGACTTGAGGGCGCCACGCGTGCTCGCCCGCGCGCGCAACTCGAGGACCTGGCCGAGGAGCACCAGCGAGACGATGAACGCGGCCGGCTCGAAGTAGACGTCTGCGCGCCCGAGGAGGACTGCGGCGACGCTGTACGCGTAGGCGGCGGCGACGCCCATCGCGATCAGCGTGAACATGTTGAGGCTGCGGAGGACGACCGATTGCCAGCCGCGCTGCAAGAGCGGCCAGCCCGCCCAGAGGACCACCGGCGTCGCGAGGGCGAACTCGATCCACGGCAACCACCGTCCGAGCGCGTGCTGAACGGGCATGCCCGGCAGGAATTCCGACATCCCGAGCAGGAACACCGGGATCGTGAAGACCAGGCTGATCCAGAAGCGCCGGCTCATGTCGTCGAGCTCGGGGTTGTGCTCGTCGAGCGAGACGGCGCGCGGCTCGAGCGCCATGCCGCAGATGGGGCACGAACCCGGCGCGTCGCGGACGATCTGTGGATGCATCGGGCACGTCCACTGCGTGCCTGGTGCCGCCGGGGGCGGCTCGGCGTCGCGGGAGCCGAGGTACGCCTGCGGGTCGGCCTCGAACTTCGCCTTGCACTTTTCGCTGCAGAAGCCGACCTCGCGGCCCTGATAGATGACCTTCCCGCCCTTCGGGTGATCGAGATCGACCGTCATGCCGCAGACAGGATCGACTGCCGGCTCGTGCTCGTGGTGATGGGCTTTCATTCCGGCCTCCTGCAGGGCTGACGGACGACGCGAGCGGCTCTTACATCGTCGCCTTCTTGCGCTGGCAGTTGGCGCGGACGCAAGAAGCCGAGAGAGCGGCCGCGCTCGGAGCCCAGCGTCCTGGCGACTTCGGTTTCGGTCATTGCTTTTTCGGCGTCGCGAACTGGACCTTGATCGCTTCCATCTGTCCGTTCTTCTTCTTCGCGTGGACGACGACGCGATCCGACTCGTGCAGTTCGCGTGCCGCCGAACGCGACCCGTTCTTGACGAATTCGGTCTGCGGAGTCACGACGAATCGCTCCGCGCCCTTCTTCGTGTTGACCGTCAGCTCCTGGCCGCTGACCGAGGTGACGATGCCCCTGACATCATGGCCACCTTCATGCGCGGCCGCGGGCAGAGCGAGCGCCGACAAGAGACTAATGATGGTGCGTGCTTTCATGGGTCGATGGCTCCTTGCCTTGGAGGAATTCTTCGTCTTCGTGCATCTCGCGCCACTCTTCCGGACTTTTCGGGTTGAGGCGCTCCATCTCCAGCTTCTCGTCGCGCGTCAGTTCGGGGAGGTGACGGATGAAATGCACGAGGTGCCAACTCGCTCGTTTGCTGTCCTCGCTGCCGTCGCCCCAGCCAGGCATCCCCGTCAGTCGCACGCCATTCTCGACGATGTAGAACATCTCGCCGTCCGTAAGCTGCTGAGTCGCGGACTGGCGCAGATCCGGCGACCGCGGATACAGGTTGCGTCCCATTTCCGTCTGACCGCTTCCGTCGTTGGCGTGGCAGATGGCGCAGTGGTCGGCGAAATGGGCGCGCGCTGCCGCGAGCACTTCCTTCGAGGCGGGCACCGGATTCGGCAGCTGCCGGTCCTGGTTGGGGATCCCGATGCGTCGCAGCTTGCGCGCGATCGCGGCCTCGATGTGGCTCGGCTCCATCCTCGCGCTGATGCCTCCACGCATGAGAAGCGCGAGCCCGGCGGCGATCCCACCGAGCACGATCAGCAGCACGACGGCGAGCGTGATGGCAAGGTTCTTCACATGCCGCTCATGTGGTGTTCGTGCCCCATCGACATCCTTGGCGGCTGCAGGCCGATGAACACGAAGGCGCCGACGGGAGCGCGCGTCCCATACTCCGCTTCGATGGAGCCGGGCACGAGTCCGATGTCGACGGAGGCGCCGATGACCGGCACGACCGGCAGCCCGGTAAAGCGGTGCACATATCCGAACGAGCCTTGGAAGATGTCGTACTTCGCGTCGGGCTCGCCCGCCAGCACCAGGTCGTGGCCGAGTTTCTGCACGTATTCGACCCGCAGGAAGGGCACGTTCTTGCCGTCGAGATCGAGATTCGCCTCGACGAGCGCGCTGTCCGATGAATGGCCGGACTCGACATTTCTTCCCCAAAGCGCAGTCAAGGCGACATTGCCGTCCGAGAGCACCGGCACGCCGTAGCTCCCGGAAGCGGTGACGCGATGGAGGCTCTCTTCCGGCCGCGCCGCCTCGGGACTGTTCACGTAGCCGTACGAAACCTGAAAGCTCGTCTGCTGTGTCGGGTTCACCGATACACGCCCCGACCACGAATCGAGTGCGCCCAAGTCGAAGTCCCAGCGGTTCTCGTCGGGCTCGCGTCCGTGAAAGATGGATCCCTCGAGCTTGACCGATCGGTTGTAAACGCCCGCGGTGAGCACCCCGAAGGAGATGTGCGTCGAGTCCTGCCAGTGATGGCCGATCGGCGGGAACGGATTATTCATCGCGGAAGGCCGGTGCATGAACGCGGTCGGCCCGAGCGCCGGCTCTCCCGAGGGCGCGGCGTACAGCTCGAAGCCGAAGGCGTCGCCGATGGGCCGCCGGTAGATCGCCGCCACTTCCATGAACAGATCGTGCGGGTGCTGCCGATCGTGCAGGGGCTGACCTGCGTAGGTTTCGCCGCTCTGCAGCAACAGCGGGAGTTGCAACTCGCCTGCGGCGGTCGCCGGTTCGGCGGAGAGCATGGTGCGCAAGGTGATTTGGCCGCCGAGGAGAGGATGCGAGGCCATGCCCATGATCCAGTTGGTCGAGGTGATCCGGCGCGAGCCGCGATCGCTCCACTGGTCGTCGTAGCCGATAGCCACGGCGTAGTGGAGCATCAGCATCCATTCGCCGGCCATGAAATGGTGGGCAAAGACGGGTGACGAGTCCGGCATCCAGCTCGTACCCGAACCTTCGCGCGAGTGCGTGAACGAAAGGGGCTGCGGACCCGGCACCGCGGGCGCGCCGTGTTCCATGCCCGGCATCGATTCATGTTCGTCGGCACCGTGCTCCCGTGCCTGCACCGGGACCAGTGTCATCCCGCAGATCGGGCACTTGCCGGGCTTTTCGGACCGGGTCTCCGGATGCATCGGGCAGGTGTAGACCTGTTTGTGTTCTTCGTGCTCCTGCGCGTAGACGACGCCGGGGCCAGCGATCAGCGCGCTCGATACGAGCGCAAGCATCCAGTTGTTCAAGACGTACCTCTGCCGCGCGAGCGGCTTGTGATGTGGCGGAAGATCGAGACGGGCGACGCCCCGCGCTCTTACGCGGCGGGGCGCGAAGTCGGTCTAGATCCGAAGCCGCAGAGGTGGTCCCAGCGCTCGCACGGCGCCGGACAGGCTCGTCCTGGATGATGCGACGACGGCGCGATAGATGTCTGCGTCGCTCGGGCGGACGGCCACGACGGGAGGCACGCTGGTGATGCGGTGGGGCGTGAGCGACTGCTCTTTATGAGCGGCCTGGGGCGCGGAAGCGGCTTTGCAGCAAGGTGCCTTTCCGAGCTGCGGAAAGCCGCGGACCTCGGCCGTTTGTCCCTTGAGACAGCACGCATGCGCGGTTGGCGCTGCGCAGCAAGCGAGTGCCAAGGGCAAAAAGCCCTGTCCAACGAGCAGCAGCGAAGCGACCGTTGCGACAACACGCGCCATGAGCGAAGCATTTTGTGCCCGGCGGCCACACCACGCAACCACTTCTTGGTTCCGTCAAAGCGGCGCTTGACCCTGGAGCCGGTTACAGGGTGCAGGATCATCGCGCACCTCGGCGGCGCGCGAGCTGCCAGGCGCCAAAAATGACCAGCGCGAGCGCGCCGTACTGGGCGGGCGTCAGGCCGAAATAGCGCGCATCGGAGTAGGGCAGATCGCGAGCGCGCAAAAAATCGAGTCCGAAGCGGCATCCGCCGTAGAGCAATGCGACCAGCGGGAGCAGCCTGGCTTGGAGCTTCTGCCGGCGGTCGAGGGCGAAGATCACGACGGTGATTCCCGCCAGCACGATCGCGTCGTAAAGGCCGAGGTCGTGGCGTGGACCACCCGGGAATGCGACGGCGAGAAAGAAATGGGTGAGCACGCCGGGATGATCGTGGACCGAGAAGCATCCCAGCCTCGCCACCGCCCATCCGGGAGGAACCGCGAGGGCGAACACGTCCGCGTAGGTCGAGAACGAGATCCCGCGTCGCTTGAGGAATGCGATGGAACCGATGATTCCGCCGATCACGCCGCCGGTCGACGAGAGCCCGTCCCAGACCTTGAGCAGTTGGAGCACTCCGTTCTCTCGCAGCTCCTCCGGATGGTACGCGAGCAGGTGCACGAGATGCGCGCCGATGATCCCGCCCACGACGGCCCAGCTCGCGAGCTTTTCCAGCGGCGCCGGGTCCAGCCCTCGCCTGCGCGCCTCGCGCGCAAGGAGCCAGCTCGCGAGCAGGATCCCCGAGGCGGAGAGGATGCCGAATGGCTGCAGCGCGATCGGCCCGAGCTGCAGCGGCGGCACGACGAAGAAAGGGATCAAGCGATCCCTGCGTGGGCCGCAGTCATTGCACGACCAGCGTTCCGCTGATCATGCCCATGCCGCAGACGTAGGTCATCTCGCCGGCCTTGTTCGGGGTGAAATCGAACGCAACCGTTTTGTCGAGCGGCAGCGCCTTTCGCAAGCCGGCGTCCTCGATGACGAGCTCTTTCGCGCAGGTTGCGTCGGTCTTGCGGGTGACGAGCAGGTGCAGCGGCTCGCCCTTCTTGACCTCGATGCGGCTCGGCTCGAACCCCTTGTCGGTCACCTTCATTTCGAGATTGCGTGCGGCTGGCGCGGCGGCGAGCAGCGTGGCAACCAACAGTGCTTTCATGTCGTGACTCCTTGTCGTTGTGGAAGGCCCCGTCCCTTCCAGATGAGGTACAGCGCGGGGTAGACGATCAATTCGAGAACGGCCGAGGTGATCACGCCTCCGACCATCGGCGCGGCGATGCGCTTCATTACGTCGGCGCCGGTGCCGGTCGACCAGAGGATGGGCACCAGCCCGAGGAGAATGGTGGCGACCGTCATCATCTTCGGGCGGATGCGCTTGACGGCGCCGTGTACGACGGCCTCGCGCGCTTCGTCGCGGTTCGCGGGCTTCCGATCCTTCCAGGCCAGGTCGAGGTAGAGCAGCATGACGATGCCGGTCTCGGCATCGAGGCCGGCCAGCGCGATCAAGCCCACCCAGACGGCGACCGACATGTTGTAGTCGAGCAGCCAGAGGAGCCAGAACGCGCCCACCAGCGAGAAGGGGACCGCCAGCATCACCATCAACGCCTCGACCGCGCTGCCGGAGTTGAAGAAGAGCAGCATGAAGATGATCAAGAGCGTGAAGGGCACCACGATCGCGAGGCGCGCCTTCGCGCGCTCGAGGTAGCGGTACTGGCCGGCCCAGTCGAGGCGATATCCGGGCGGGAGCTTCACCTTCTCGGCCACTGCCTTCTTGACGTCCTGGACGTAATCGTCGATCGGGCGGCTGGTGTCGGCGTACACGTATCCCGACAGCTGGCCGTTCTCGTCGCGCAGCATCGCCGGCCCGGTTCGCAACTTGAGGTCAGCGACCTGGCCGAGCGCGATCTGCGCGCCGTCCATGGTGGCCACGCGCACGCGGCCGAGCGCCTGCAGGTCGGAGCGGAAGTCGCGCGCGTAGCGCACCGTGACCGGATAGCGCTCGCGGCCTTCGACGGTCGTGGACACCGTCAGGCCACCGACGGCAGTCTCCACCGCGTCCTCGACGTCGCCGACGTTGAGACCGAAGCGAGCGGCGCGGTCGCGATCGACGTCGAAGTCGAGGAAATAGCCGCCGCCGATGCGCTCGGAGAACGCGCTGCGCGTTCCCGGCACTTCGCGCAGCGCCGCTTCGATTTCCGCGCCGACCTGATCGATCACTTTCGTGTCCGGCCCGAGGACCAGAACGCCGAGCGGGCTGCGCACGCCGGTGGCGAGCATCTCGGTGCGGGTCTGGATCGGCATCCACCACACGTTGGGCATGCCGGCGAACTGCATCGCGCCGTCGAGCTTGCGGACCAGTGCGTCCCAATCCTCGACGCCCGGCTTGAGCGTCACCACCGTCTCGAACATGCTCAGCGGCGCGGGGTCGGTCGGCGTGTCGAACCGTCCGGCCTTGCCGAAGACGCGCTCCACCTCGGGGAATTGCTTGAGGACCTGATCCTGCCGCTGCAGCACGTCGCGCGCGGTCGCGTCGCTCATGCCCGGCACGCTGGTCGGCATGTAGAGCAAAGCGCCCTCGTTGAGCGGCGGCATGAACTCGCTGCCGAGCAGCTTGACGACGGGTACGGTGATGGCGATGAGCGCGAGCGCGCCGGCGATTACCGGCCAGTGAAAGCGCAGCGCGAAGCGGCAGACCGGATCGTACAGCCGCGTCAGCACGCGGCTGATCGGGTTGTTCTCCTCGTCGCGGATCTTTCCGCGGATGAAGGTGGCGGCGATGGCCGGCACGAGCGTCACCGAGAGGATGGCCGCGAACGCCATCGAGAAGGTCTTGGTCCACGCCAGCGGAGAGAAGAGCCGGCCCTCGGTTCCCTCGAGCGTGAAGACGGGAAGGAAGCCGACGGTGATCACGAGGAGCGAAAAGAAGATCGGCCGCCCGACTTCCTGCAGCGCGCGCAGCACCACCTCGGCGCGCTCCTCGCCGGGCTGCATCGCCTCCAGCCGCTTGTGCACGTTCTCGACGACGATGATGGCGGCGTCCACCATCGCACCGATGGCGATGGCGATGCCGCCCAGCGACATGATGTTCGCGGTCAAGCCCATCTGCTTCATCGGAATGAAGGCGAGCACGACCGCGATGGGAAGCAGGAGGACCGGCACCAACGTGGAGCGGAAGTGGAGCAGGAAGACGAGGATCACCAGCGAGACGACGATCAGCTCCTCGATCAGGGTGTGCTCGAGCGTCTCGATGCTGGCGCGGATGAGCGTCGATCGATCGTAGGTCGGAACGATCTCGACGCCCTGGGGTAACGTGGACTTGATCTCGGCGAGGCGCGCCTTGACCGCGTCGATCACGTCGAGCGCGTTGGTGCCCGAACGCGCGATCACCACGCCGCCGACGGTCTCACCCTCGCCGTCGAGATCGGCGAGCCCGCGCCGCTGCGCCGGCCCGATGCGCACCTCGCCCACGTCGCGGAGCAGTACCGGAGTGCCCGTGTGCGAGCCGAGCACCACCTTCTCCAGGTCCTTCGCCGATTTCACGTAGCCGCGGCCGCGTACGTAGTGCTCGGTGCCGCTGATTTCCAGCACGCGGCCGCCCACGTCGGCGTTGGACATGCGCACCATGTTCACCACGGTGCTGAGCGGAATGTTCAGCGCGGCCAGGCGATCCGGGTCGAGATTGATCTGGTACTCCCTGACGAATCCACCCACGCTCGCGACTTCCGCTACGCCCGGCACCGCCTGCAGCGCGTACCGCACGTTCCAGTCCTGCAACGACTGAAGCTGCTGCAGCGTGGTGTGGCCGGACTTGTCGACGAGCGCGTACTCGTAGACCCACCCGACGCCGGTCGCGTCGGGGCCGAGGATCGGGGTCACGCCCTGGGGCAGCCGGTTGGAGATGCTGGAAAGCTTTTCCAGCACGCGGCTGCGCGCCCAATAGAGGTCGGTCCCATCCTCGAAGATGACGTTGACGAAAGACATCCCGAACATCGACAGCCCGCGCACCGCGGTCACGCGCGGCGAGCCGAGCATCGAGGAGACGATCGGGTAGGAGATGTTGTCCTCGATCAGATCCGGGGCGCGCCCCATCCACTCGGAGAAGACGATCACCTGGACGTCGGAGAGATCGGGGATGGCATCGAGCGCGGTGTTGCGCACCGAGAGCACGCCCCAGGCCGTGGCCAGGCCGACGAGCAGCAGCGTGGCGAACCGATTGCGGGCGCACCAGGCGATGATCTGCGCGATCATGGATTGCTCCAGCGCGGCAGCGCGCTGCGGAGCTGCGCCTCGCTCGAGAGCAGGAACGTCGCCTGGGTGGCCACTTCCTCGCCTTCGGTGAGGCCGTCGATCACCTCGCGCCAATCGCCGGGCGCGCCGACCTTGACTTCCACCGCCTGCAGCTCTCCTTCACCGCGCTTGACGAACGCATAGCGGTGCTCGCCGGAAGCGAGCAGCGCGTCGTCGGGTACGGCGAGTCGCGTGCCGAGGGGAACCTCGATCTTGACATCGGCGAACATGCCCGGCTTCAGCGAGAGCCGTGCGTTGGGAAACGCGAGCCGCGCGCGGACCGAGCGCGTCTTCTCGTCCACCGTCGGATAGACGAACTCGACGTCGCCCGCCAGCGACGCGCCGCCCGCGAACGGCAGGGTCAGCGTCGCGCGCTGGCCGGGCCGTACGTACGGAGCGTCCGATTCGAAGAGGTCGGCGATCACCCAGATGCGGCCGAGGTTCCCGATCCGGTACAGCACGTTGCCGGCCATCACCTTGGTGCCGGCGACGACATTCTTTTCGAGCACGGTGCCGTTCACGCGGCTGTGGATCGTCACCCGCGACTCGGCGGTGCCGCGCTTGGGCAGCGCCGCGATCTGCGCCTCACCGAGGTTCCACAGCTTGAGGCGCTCTTCGGCGGCGCGCACCAGCGTCTCGCTTCCCGGGACGCCGGGACTGCGCAGCGCCACCAGATAGTCGCGTTCGGCGGCGAGCAACTCCGGGCTGTACAGCTGAAGCAGCGGCTGGCCCGCCTTCACTTGCTGCCCGGTCTGGTCGACGAACAGCTTCTCGACGTAGGCGTCGTATTTCAACACCACGTCATCGACGCGGGTTTCGTCGACGTCGACGCGGCCGCTGGCCCGCAAGCCGATGCTGAGCGGCCGGCGCTCCACCTTCGCGTAGACCACGCCGATGAGCTGCTGCCGCTCCGGCGCCAGCTCGATGGTCCGCGCGCCGCCCTCGCGCGCCGCCATCGCGCCGCGCGTCTCGACGGAGTAGCCCTTGTGCGGCGGCGAGACCTTGAAGCGCAGCTCTCCATGCGGATGTGCCGGGACGTCGATGCCCACCGTCAACGTCCAGTCCCCCGGCATCGAGAGCGGGTACGTGATGGCGTACTTGCCACCGCCCGTCGCCTTGACGTCGCCGCCGCCCTTCATCTCGGGCATCGCGCCCATCGCGGCCATGTCGTAGACGAACGCGAGCTGCGCGCCGTCGATCGGCTTGCCCTGCGCGTCCGTCAGCTCGACGCGCAGCACGTTGTCGCCGGCCCGGGGCGGGTCGGGGTCGAGCTGGAGCTGCACCAGCATGTCTCCCGCGCGCAGCGCGCCGGACGTGTCCTTCTTCGCGCAGCCTCCCAGCAAGAGCAGCGTCGCAGCGAGGCTAGTGATGCTCTTCATGATCTGCCTCCGCGGCCTGCGAGAGTCCGAGATCCGCGCCGACGGCGCGCTGCAGCTCGGCAACGCGCTGCTCGTACATCGCCTGGTGCATCGCCAGCTCGAGGTCGTGCATGCGCAATTCGCGCGCGCTGTCGAGGACCATGGTGAAGTCCGTGCGCCCTGCCACGTAACTTGACTCGGCGCTCTCGACCGCTTGCCGGGCGATGGGAATGAGCTGGTGGTGCAGATCGATCTGGCGCTGCTCGGCCAGCACGTGCGCGTACGTCTCGGCGATCTCCGCAACGACGCGGTTGCGCAGCGCGTGCTCCGCTTCCTGCGCCGCGACGAGCTGCGCCGTTGCCGAGGCGATCCGCGGATCGTTCTTGCTGCCGCTGAAGATCGGAAGGTTCACCTGGAAACCGGCGAAGAGAAAATCCGACGGACCCATCGGGTTCTTGAAGGTATGCATCTCGGCGGCGAACACGCCGAGGTCGGGTACCGTCATTGCCTTCGCCAGCCGCATCTGCGCCTCCGCAGAGGCGGTTTGCGCCTGCGATCCGGTCAGCTCCGGCCGTTCGTGCATCGCTCGCTCTTGCAGCGCCTTCACCTCGGGCAGCGCGGCCAACATTCCTGGCTGCGTCGTCGTGCCGCTCGGAGCCATCGGGTCGCGATCGAGGAGCGCCGCGAGCCGCGCCCACGCCGAGGCGCGGTGGTCGACGGCGGTCTCGCGGTCGGAGTGAAGCTGCACGAGCGCGCCCTGAGCGCGCAGGAGTTCCACCTGCTCGCCCTTGCCCGTCGAGACGCGGGCCTCCGACGATTGCAGGAGCAATCGGAGGATCCGCTCCAGCTCGTCGTCGACTTCCTGCGTGCGCTCGGCGAGAAAGAGGTCGAAGTAGGCCGAGGCGACTTGCGCCTCGACGTCGCGCTGTTTGCCGGCCAGATCCGCCTCGGCCATCGCCGCCTCGGCGCCGGCCGCATCCCGGCGCGCCGCGCGTTTGCCGCCGAGCGGAATCTGCTGCGAGATTTGCACCATCACGGGGATGGACGAGAAGTCCACCGGCGTGTTCCAGAGCTGGACCATCAGCATCGGATCGTCGAGCGCGCCGGCGGGTGACACCGACCCCTTCGCTGCGAGGGCGTGGGCGTCCGCAGCTTTCAGATCCGGGTTCTTCTCTCTTGCTTCACGAAGCAGGTCTACCAACCGCAGCGGCGCGGCCATGGCCAATGCCAATACAAATGCGACCATCGAAAGCCTCCCGTCGGCGAGCGACGGCATGGGTGGACGGCGAACCACGCCAGGCGCGCGAGCGCGCGGCATGGCAGCGGACAATCCAGCCCAGGCTCAGATGAGCAAGGCGCGTGTGATCAGATAGACGGGTGGTCCCGAGGGCGGCAGCGTGCGGACCTGCGGATTGTCCGCCGCGAAGGGCGCGCCATCGACCGGAGCGAACACTGTCAGCGCCGCCACCATCGGCGGCTGAATTTCTTCGTACGATGCCGTCAACATCGCGCTGGCGCCCGGCGTCA
>JAIVGS010000175.1 GCA_020201435.1 Myxococcales bacterium | reverse complement strand
TCTCGGCGAAAGTCCCAGGCGAGCGTTACCGTCCGCGGACGGTAACGCTCGCCTGGGACTTTCGCCGAGAAGCGCAGCGCGATCCCTTCCTGCGGCTGCACGCGAACGATCAGCACGTTCGGCTGCGAGCGCCCCTGCCCGAACAGGGAGTGCGGCAGCGGACGGAAATGCACCGCGATCTCCGTGGCCCGCTTCGGCATCCGCTTTCCCGAGCGGATGTAGAACGGCACGCCGTCCCATCGCCACGAGCGGATGTTGAGCTTGACCGCCACGAACGTGGGTGTGCGCGAACCCTGCGCGACGTCCTTTTCCTGCTGGTAGCCCGGCACGTCGGCGCCGGCGATGCTTCCGGCGGCGTACTGGCCGAGGACGACCTGGGTCGACACCTGATCGGGCGTCTCGAGGATCTCGACCGCGCGCAAGACCTTGATCTTCTCGTCGCGCACCGCGTCGGCGTCAAAAGCAACCGGCGGTTCCATCGCGCTCAGGCAGACGAGCTGCAGGACGTGGTTCTGGATCATGTCGCGCAGGATGCCGGCCTCCTCGTAATAGCGGCCGCGCGCTTCGATCCCGAGCTCCTCACCCGCCGTGATCTCGACGTGATCGACGTAGCGGCGGTTCCAGACCGGCTCGAAGATCGAATTCCCGAAACGGAAGACCAGCAGATTCTGTACGGTTTCCTTGCCGAGATAGTGATCGATGCGGAAGACCTGTTTCTCGTCGCAGGTCTCGAGCACCAGCCGGTTGAGCTGCCGGGCGGAGGCGAGATCGCGGCCGAACGGTTTTTCGATCACCACGCGGGTGAACGCCGGATCGAGCGGCGGGTTGATCAGGCCCGCGGTCTTGAGCTGCTTGAGCAAAGTCGGGAACGTGCTCGGCGGCGTGGCAAAGTAGTAGAGACGGTTGCCGCGCGTGGCCCGCGTCTTGTCGAGCTCCTCGAGCTGCGCCTTCAGCCTCACGAAAGTCTGCGGATCGTCGAACGAGCCGGCGACGTAGCGCATCCCGGCGCCGAAGTCCTGCCAAAGCTCCTCGTCGACGGGCTTGGTGCGGGAGAACCTGCCGACCGCGTCGCGCATGTCTTTCGCGAATTGCTGGTGCGAATATTCCGACTTCGAAACGCCGACGATCCCGAACGCTGCCGGGAGGTGCGCGCCGACGGCGAGGTTGTAGAGGGCCGGCACCAGCTTGCGATGCGCGAGATCGCCGCTGGCGCCGAAGATCACCACCGCGCACGGCTCGGGCGCGGTCTCCGCGCGCAGGCCGGTCCTCAGCGGGTTCGGAATTTCGTCATGCTCGGGTGTGTAAGGCATTTGTTTTTCCGAGTCCCGAGGCCCGAGGCCTAGCTCTTCTTCACCGCATGGCCGCCGAACTCGTTGCGCAGCGCGGCCTGCACCTTGGCGCTGAACGACTCGTCCTGCCGGGAAGCGATGCGCATCAGGAGGCTGAGCGTGATCACCGGCGCGGGAACGTTCTGATCGATCGCCGCCTGGACCGTCCAGCGGCCCTCGCCGCTGTCCTCGACGTAGCCGCGGATGCCGTCGAGGCCCGGGTCCCTTTCCAACGCGTCGTGCAACAGATCGAGCAGCCAGCTCCGCACCACGCTGCCGTTGCGCCAGATGCCCGCGATCTTCGGCAAGTCGAGTTGCCCGAACGGCGACGTCTTCAGGATTTCGAAACCCTCCGCGTACGCGGTCATCAAGCCGTACTCGATGCCGTTGTGGACCATCTTGACGAAGTGTCCGCTGCCCGCCGGCCCGGTGTGCATCAGTCCGCCCTCGGGAGCGAGGGTCTTGAGCGCCGGCTCGATCATCGCGTACGCCTCGGGCGCTCCCCCCACCATCAGGCAGTAGCCGTTCTTCAATCCCCAGATGCCGCCGCTGGTGCCGGCGTCGCAGAACCGGATTCCACGCTCGGCCAGCTCTTTCGCGCGCCGTTGCGATTCGGTGAACTTGCTGTTGCCGCCGTCGACGATCAGGTCGCCCTTCTGCATCCGCGAGGCGAGCGAATTGACCAACTCTTCGGTGATCTTGCCGGCCGGCACCATCGTCCAGCAGACGCGCGGCGGCTGCAGCGCCGCGATCACCTCGTCGAGCGTGGTGGCCGGCGCCGCGCCGAGCGCCGCGAGCTCCGCGGGCCGCCTGGGATCCACGTCGTACGCGACCACCTTGTGCCCGCCGCCGAGGAGGCGCTGCACCATGTTGCCGCCCATCTTGCCGAGGCCGAGCATCGCGAGCTGCATTTCCGTTCCCCCTTACTTGCGTGACAGCATCTTCGCGGCGTCGCGCAGCGATTCGAGGATTCTCGCCGGATCGCCGTCTTCGGTGTGAATGCGCAGCGCGCGGCCGGCGGGCAGATCGCGCGTCGGCGCCTCGCCGCTGGTGAGCAGCAGGAAGATCCCGCGCGGATCGGGGCGGACGTACTCGAACGCCCTGGTGCATGCGAGGCGCGTGACGTTGCGGATCGCGCCCTGCAGCGCCGAGAGATCGTCTTCGATCTCACGCGGGAGCCAGATGCCGAGCGCGACGTGATCGCCGGGATCGCCGAGCGCGAGCTGCGCCGCGATCCAGCCGGCCGGCGAGATCGCGGCCTGCTCGCCGAGCGTACCGGCTGCCGCGCGCAGGACGTGGGCGTGATCCGGCGGCGCGAACAGCGCGAGGCCCTTCGCGCGCAGCGACGGCTCGGCGGGCATTTGCGTCGCCTCGACCGCAGACGGCGGGGGGAGCAGCTGGTCGAGCATCGCGTTCACGATCTGCCAGCGGACGATCTCGGCGCTGATCTCGTCCGGCGAGGCGAGCTTCCACTGCACGACCGGATGGCCGGCCTCGGCGAGATACGTCATGTCGTGCTGCTCGCTCGCCAGCGCCATCGAGACGAAGAAACGGTCGATCGCGTAGTCGCTCTTCTTTCCGTTCGGCTCGCCGTTCACGACCGGGATCCGTTCGAGCAGTCGCTGCACGAACGCGCCGACCGCTTTGAGCCGCGGGCTGGGGAGGATCGTCAGCTTGTCCGCGCCGCCGCGAGCGAGGCCGGCGATGAGCGCGGCGAGCCGCGTGGCGAAATCGTCCTGCTGCGGGACCTGGAGATCGTCGTGCCCGAGGAGCATCGCCGCGACGAGCCACAGCGGCCGGGGAGGATTTTCGATGATGATCGGATGATCGAATCTCGCGTCGCCTGTGGCGACGTCGCGGCCGCCCTCGCGCTTGCCGAGGACCTTGATCACCGCGGCGGCGGCGAGCGCGTCGGCGCCGCCGCCTTTCAGCACGCAAGCGCGATCGATGCTTTTCGCGAACGCAGCGACGGCGCTTCTGTCGAACGCCGGCGGCGCGGCCGTCTTGCCGCGCGCCACCTCGAGTCCGGCGCGCGCCTCTTCCTTGCGCCGCCCGAGGCGCTCCTGCACGTTCATCTCTTCGCCTCGATCGCTTTCAGCAATTTTTGCAGCGCGTTCGAGAAGAGGACCAGGCCTTCGTCGGTCAGCTTGCGGCACACGTCCTCGAGATCGATGCCGAGCTCGGACAGCTTGCGCAGCTGAGCGCGTGCTTCGTCGACGCCCTGGTCGACCGTCCGTGCGAGCTTGCCGTGATCGTTGAAGGCATGCAGGGTCGCAAGCGGCAGCGTGTTGACGGTGTCCGGGCCGATCAG
>JAIVGS010000174.1 GCA_020201435.1 Myxococcales bacterium | reverse complement strand
CCTCTTCCCTCTCGCCGACATCCTGCAACTGCGGGCCGGCGGGCGGGTCTACACCTTCAACGGCGACCTGTTGTGGGGAATGTCGGCGGGGATGGCGCTGACCCTGTGATAGTGTCCGGGCGATGGGCTCGCCCCGCCGCGACGAGCATCGCCAAGCCGCCGTCCGGGCGGGGCTGCGCTATGTGACCGACGGGATCGCCGGGATCAGCCGGCGCCGGGCGGGCACGAGCTGGATCTTCATCGCTCCGGGCGGCGCGCGGATCACCGACGTCAGGATCCGCGAGCGGATCCTGTCGCTCGCCATCCCGCCGGCGTGGACCGACGTCTGGATCTGTCCGCACGACAAAGGGCACATCCAGGCGACGGCGCGAGACGCGCGGGGGCGCAAGCAGTACCGGTATCACCCGCGCTACCGGGAAGTGCGCGATCAGTCGAAGTTCAAGCGGATGCTCGAGTTCAGCGAGATCCTGCCGCTCTTGCGCGAGCGGGTGGAGCGCGACCTGCGCGCCGGCGACCTGTCGCGCCGGCAGATCCTCGCGACCGTCGTGATGCTGCTCGACCGGACGCTGATCCGCGTCGGCAACGACGAGTACGCGCGGGAGAACCGGTCGTTCGGGCTGACCACGCTGCGCGACCGGCACGTGCAGATCGACGGCGCGGTGGTGCGCTTTTCGTTCCGCGGGAAGAGCGGCGTGAAGCACGACCTGTCGATCGCCGACAAGCGGATCGCGCGCATCGTCCAGCAGAGCAAGGACCTGCCGGGCGAGGAGCTGTTCCAGTACGTCGACGGGGACGGTAAGCGGCAGGCGATCGAGTCCGACGACGTGAACGCGTACCTGCGCGAGGTCACCGGCCGCGACATCACCGCGAAAGACTTCCGCACCTGGGCCGGGACGATGCTGGCGGCGACCCAGCTCTGCGCGATGGGCATCGCGAAGACCAGGCGCGAGGCGAACAAGAACGTCCTTCGCGCCCTCGACGCCGTCGCCGAGCGGCTCGGCAACACCCGCACCGTCTGCCGCAAGTACTACGTCCACCCCGAACTGATGCGGGCGTACATGGACGGCCTGACCCCGTCGCTTCCGACCCGCGCGCTGCCACGCGAATTCCGCCGCCAGAACCCGCCGCCGGCCCTGCGCCGCGACGAAGTCGCCGTGCTCGAGTTTCTCCAGAAGCTGGACTGAGTTGGGGCGCTAGGAGTCGAACCTAGATTCGAGGCTTCAAAGGCCCCTGTCCTGCCTTTAGACGACGCCCCAGTGACACACAGACCGTGACACACAGGTTCTAGCGCGGCAATGGGAAGACCGACAACAGATCCGTCGAGGCCATGGCCGCTTTCTTGTCGAGCGTCGAGAGCTCGTCGGAGACGGCCACCGCGTCGGAGAGCAGCGCGCCGTCGTGCGAGCGGTACATCAAGAGATAGAGGCGGAAGGCCGGGCCCTGTTTGCCGAGGCGGCCGGAGATCACGTAGTCGGCGCGCAGGATCTGGCCGAGGTGCACCTCGCAGTTCGCCGAGCACTCGAGGACCTTCTTCTCGTTGGCCGAGAGGATCTGGAAGATCGCGTCGCGATCCATCACCAGAAGGCCGAGGCCGGACTTCGACACCCGTTTGCGCAGGTTGTCGGTCAGCAGCGAAAAATTGACCTGATTTCGCGCTCCTCCGGTGAGATCGTTCTCGACCTCGAGGACCGCCACCGTCTGGCCGGGCACGAGGTGGATCACCCGCGACGCCTGCGCGCGCTCGAGTGCCTCGCGCTTCTCGCGCTCGGCCGCGAGCTTCTTGGCCGCGGCGTCGGCCTCCTTGCGCAGCCGCTCCTCCTGCTCGCGCGCCTTCAGCTCCTCGAGCTTGGCGAGCTGCGACTTGTGCGCCTCTTCCGCGCGGGCTTTCGCCTCCGCCCGCTCGCTCTCGAGCCGCTCCTGGGCGAGGCGCTTCTGCTCGGCGGTGCGGGCGTCGCGCAGCTCCTTCTCCGCCTGCGCGAGGCGCCGTTTCTCCTCTGCTTCCAAGGCCTTGCGCGCGCGCTCCTCGGCGAGCTGCCGTTCTTTTTCGGCCTTGGCCAGCTCGCGCTGGACGCGTTCGGCAGCGAGCTTCGCCTCGCGCTCGGCGCTCGCCTGGGCGACCATCTGCGCGATCGGATCCCGCAGCGCCTCGAGCGTCGGCGCGAGCTGTGCGATGAGCTTGCGGACCGCGTCGGTCCCGCCCTTCTCGCCCGTCACCTTCGCGTGGCCGAGCTGCTTGTTCCCGTCGGTCTGGTACAGCCACGCCTCGCACTGGTGCGCGCAGTACTTGATGTGCGCGTCGCACTGTTTCAACAGCTCGATGACGATGCCGCACTGCGCGAAGAGAAAGAACCGCGCCCGCTCCTTGCCGGCGTAATCGCGGGCAGCAGTGATCGAGTCGACCTCGGGCCCGAACAGCACGGTCGCCGGCGGGCCCACCTGCCTGCGCACCGCCTCCGGGACGTCGCGGGAAAGCGTCTCGCGAGCGAAGTGCGAGTTCGTCGGATCCGTCAACGTCATGAGAAAAGGCGGGTTTTGCTGCGCCGCGACAGGAAGGCTCAAAACGGCCGCAAGCACGAGGCCAAATCGCACGTCCGCGTAGTAACACGCTTTTAGCCGGTAGCCGGTAGTAGCCGGTGGCCGGCAGCCGGCAGCCGGTCGCGGTCCGATCGACCGATTGGTGCCCGCAACCCGCGATCTACAATCGCGCCGTGCGAAAGGGCGAACAGGGGCAGGCGCTGGTCGAGGCGGCGTTCATCCTGCCGGCGATGATCTTCCTGCTCCTGCTCACCATCCAGCTCACGCAGCTGCAGCAGGCGCGGATCATGGTCGAGTACGCGGCCTTCGCCGCGGCCCGCACCGGCATCGTCCAGAACGGCAACAACGGCGGCACCAACGGCTTCGACGGTCCGATGCACGACGCGGCGGTGCTCGCGATCCTGCCCACCTTCGGGCGCACCGATTCGATCCCGCAGATCCTCGCCACCCGGGCGCGCTTCGCGGTCGAGGACGCGTTCCTCAAGCCGTTCGGCCTCTCGCAAGTGCGGGTCTACGTGCTCAACCCGATCAAGGGCGACTTCGCCGCCTTTGGCCAGCACTTGAACGGTCAGGAGATCGACTTCGACGACGTCCGCCCCGGCGCCGCCGACGCGACGCTGCTCTCGTTGCAGGTCCGCTACCTCTACGAGATGAAGGTGCCGTTCGCGAACAAGCTGATCCAGACCATCTGGATGGCTTCGCACGCCGGCGTCCTGCGGCTGTGGCAGGGGTCGGACTGGACGTCGCCCCGAACCGCGTCGCAGACCGGACCAGACGCGGTGACGGTGTCGCGCGCCGCCGCGATGGGCCGCACCGTCGCCGACGGCACGCCCGAGGGAATCCGTCTTGCGGCCCTCGTCGCCGCCGGCGCCGTCAACCGGTACTACCTGCCGGTCGAGGCCTGGTACACGATGCGGATGCAGTCGAACCCCTACCTCAAGTGGGCGCACCCGTGATGCTGCAGAAGTGGCACGAGCTGCGCCGCAGCGAGGAAGGCCAGACGCTCGTTGTGGCGGCGATCTTCGGCCTGATCTTGATGCTTTGCGTGCTCGGCACCGTGAACCTCGGGCGCGCGGTCTACGACAAGGTCCAGCTGCAGGCCGCGGCCGACTCGGC
>JAIVGS010000242.1 GCA_020201435.1 Myxococcales bacterium | reverse complement strand
CTCCTCGACCGAGCCAGAATAACGCGTGGTCGGCAGCGTCAGGCTCTGCACGAGCAGGCCGTGCGGTTGGTAACCGAGATCGACGCCGGTGGCTTTGGCGAAGGAGCGCATCAAGAGGCCCGCCCCGATCAGGAGCATCAGGGAGAGGGCAATCTCGGCGACGACCAGCACGCTGCGCAGCCGGCGACGCGAGCGGGATTCGGTGGAGTGCGCGTCGCGCAACAGTGCGTCGAGGTCGGGCTGCGAGGCGCGCAGCGCGGGCAGCACGCCGAAGCCGAGACCGGTGACGATCGAGAGCCCGAGGGTGAAGGCGAGGACCGGCGCATTCAAGCGTACGTCCGCGTTTCGACGGAGGATTTCCGGGACCCACGGGAGCATCGCGTCGAGGCCCCAGACGGCGATCAGGACGCCCGCCGCGCCGCCGACGAGCGCCAGCAGGACGCTTTCGGTCAACAGCTCGCGCATCAGGCGCCAGCGGCCGGCGCCGAGGGCCGCGCGGACGGCGAGCTCACCGGTTCGAGCGGCAGCGCGGGCCAGCGCGAGGTTGGCGACGTTCGCCGCCGCGATCAGGAGCACCAGCGCCACCGCGCCCCAGAGGATGAACAGCGCGCCGCGGAAGTCCTCGGTCTGGTCTTCCTGGATCGTCTTCGCCCGGACGCGCTGGCCGGTGTTGCTCAGCGGGTACGCTTTCTCCAGCCGCTCGGCGACGGCGTTGAGCGCGGCGCGCGCCTGATCGATCGTCACGCCCGGCCGCAGCCGGGCGAGGGCGCTGATGCCGGGATGATCGGAGCGGTCCTTGAACTGATCGGCCCACAGCCCGAGCGGCACGAAGACGTCGCTCGCGACCAAAAAACGGAACCCGGGCGGCATCACGCCGATGACCGTGTACGCCGCGCCGCCGAGAGAGATCGTCTGGCCCACGATGCGCGGGTCGGACGCGAACCGCCGCTGCCAGAGAGCGTTCGAGAGCACCACCGTGCGCGCGGCGCCGGGGCCGTCCTCCTCCTCGACGAAGGTGCGGCCGAGCTGCGGCTTCGCGCCGAGGATGTCGAAGAAGTCGGAGGCCACCTCGCGGACGGCCAGCCGCTCGGGATCGCCGGCGCCGGTCAGGTTGAGGCTGTCGCGCCGGAACGCGGCGAGTCCGGTGAAGACGTCCTTGGTCTGCGCCCGCCAGTCGCGGAAGTTCGGATACGCGACCGACGAGTCCTCGAAATTCTTGCTCGTCTCGCGCACGATCAGCACCCGCTCCGGATTCGGATATGGGTACGGCCGCAACAGCGTCGCCTCGATCAGGCTGAAGAGCGCGGTGTTGGCGCCGATCGCGAGCGCAAGCGCGGCGATGGCGGCGAGCGCGTAGGTCGGGGCGCGGCGCAGCGAGCGGAGCGCGAGGCGGACGTCCTGCCAGACGGATTCCATCGGTCCGGAAAGAGCCACTTCCATGCCAGCGTCTTTCCCTCTGTGACGCGATGCGTTGCGCGCCGAGCGTGGGACGCCGCGTCCCAGATCCGGACTACTTCGTGCAGTCGAGCAGGATCTTGCCCATCTGCCCGGACTTCTCGAGCAGCTGACACGCTTCGACCGCCTGGCCGAGCGGAAAGACGCGATCGATCACAGGGTTGATCCGGTGGTTGGCGACGAGCGCGAGCATCGCCTTGAACTCGTCGTCGGTGCCCATCGTGGTGCCGCGGATGTCGAGCTGCTTGAAGAAAATCTTCGGCATGTCGAGGCGGCTGGGCGAGAAGCGGGTCGCGCCGTAGAGGACGATCCGCGCGGCGGGAGCGGCGGCGGAGATCAGCGCGTTCAGGCCGTCGCCGCCGGCCCCGTCGACGATCAGGTTCGGCGGCCGACCGGCCTGCGCGACCAGGTCCTTTTCCCAGCCTTTGGCGTTGTAGTTCGCCGCGCCGACCGCGCCCAGCTTGCGCGCGGCCTCGAGCTTCTCGTCGCTGCCGCTCGTCACCGAGACGTCGGCGCCCATCGCCTTGGCGAAGAGCAGGGCGAGGGTCGCGACGCCCCCGCCGATGCCGGTCACGAGGACGTGCTCGCCCTTGCGCAGTCCCCCTCGGGTGGTCAGCGCGCGATAGGCGGTGATCCCCGCCACCGGAAGCGCTGCGGCGTCCTGGAAAGAGATGTGGTCGGGAAGCTCGACCACCATCGACGAGGGAATCGCGATCTTCTCGGCCATGGTCCCCTGCCGCGGCATGCCGAGGATGAGAAAGTCCTTCCCTTGGACGGCCGGATCCGGTCCCCACTTCTCGCAGGGGATGATCACCGCCCGCTTGCCGACGAGCTGCGGCGGCCCCGACTCGACCACGCCCGCGCCGTCCGACCCGAGGACCGCGGGCAGCTGGATCCGCGCGTACTGGCCCTGCTGGATCCAGACGTCGCGGTGGTTCAGGCCGCACGCGTGCAACTTGACGACGGCTTCGCCCGGCGCCGCGACCGGATCGGGTAACTCCACGAGGTTCAAGGCTTCTTCAGGCCGCCCCTGCCGCTCGCATCGAACCGCGCGCATCACTTCGCTCCGGGGGTGAAGACGAGCCTCAACGCCGCTTCCAGGCCCGCCAGGGTTGCGTTGTCTCCTTCGGGATCGAAGGGCGTATACGTCCGCACCACGAGGCCGAGGGCAAGATCTTTCCGGAACACCCAGTCGGCGCCGAGGCCGGTCCGGGTCGCCAGCGAGTAGCCGAGCACGTCGTGGTTGGTGAGCCGGACGATGGCCAGCTCGACGTACGGTTCGATCGGCGTCATGTCGAGCGTCGCTTGCAGCCCGACCGCCAGCGAGCCGATGCCGCCGTTCGGGGCCGCCCGCTGGGCGGCGTCGCCGATCGCCCACAACTGATCGGTGAGGCGCCAGCCGAGCCCCAGCCCGCCTCCGCCGCGCGCGCCGAGCAGAGTCGTCGGCTGGCCGAAGAGGCCTTCGAACCGCAATTGCAGCTGGGGCGTCCCGGGCGCCAGCGGGGCTGCTGCAGCCGGAAGAGCGATCAGGAACGCCGCCAGACAACGCACGCCGGCACCTTACAACGTCTGCGCCAGATCGACGCGCCGAAGGCGCTACCTCAGCGTGCCCCGGGTTTTCGGGCACGATTGACTTCAGGGGGGATGTCGGGCAGGTAGACGCGTTTTGGAGGACATCGCCTTGGCCGAGAAGCTCGATCGCAAGCAGCTCAAGAGACCCGACGAATTCCAGGTAGTTGCGGGCAAGGCCATGGAGTGGGTCGCGGCCCGGCAGAAGGAGGTCACGCTCGCGGTCGCCGCGGTCCTCGTGCTCGCCCTCGCCGTCTGGGGCCTGAGCGCGTGGCGCAGCTCGCGGGAGGCGAAAGGCGGAGCGGCGCTCTCCGAGGCGATCGATTTCGAATCGCGGCCGATCGCCGGCGAAGGGCCGTCGCAGCCCGGACAGGAGACGTTCCCGAGCAAGGATGAGCGCACCAAATCCGCGCTCGCGGCGCTGGAGAGAGTCCGCGCCGACCACGGCGGCACGACCGCGGCAGCGACCGCGCTGGCCGAGATCGGGTTCTTGAAGCTCAAGTCCGGCGATGCGGCGGGCGCGCAGAAGGACCTCTCGGATTTCGTCGGCAGCGCCGCGAAGGACCACCCGCTGAAGCCGTTCGCGCAGGAATCGCTCGGATACGCGTTCGAAGGGCAGGGCAAGCTCGACGAGGCCCGCGCGGCCTTCGAGAAGCTGCGCGAGATGGACATGCCGGCGCGCGCCGACTACCACGCGGCGCGGCTCGCGCTGATGCAGAACAAGCCGGACGCGAAGCAGCAGCTCGAGCGGATCGCGAAGGAATACCCGAAGGAAATCGATGTGGTGCGCGCGGCGAACGAGCGGCTCGAGCTGGCCTCGCTGCCTCCCGCGGACAAGAAGAAGTGATGCTCGCGCTGCTGGTCGCGTTCTCCTCGCTGCCGCTCTCGCACGCGCCGCGCCCGCCGGGGCGCGCGTCGCAGATCGATCGGCCGTTCTTCGTCAGCGAGATGCAGCACCTGGTGCGGCAGGACCAGCTTCCGTGGCAGCCGAGCGAGACGGCCACGCCGGTGCTCGACGAGGCGCAGACGCGCCTCTACGTCGGGACGCACGACGGCAAGGTGCGCTGCCGGTTCCGCGGCAAGACCGCGTGGATCTACCAGACCAAGGGGGCGATCCTCGCCTCGCCCGGGTTGGCCGGCGAGACGCTGCTGGTGCCGGGTGGCGACGGGATCCTGTACGCGCTGAATCGCTTCACCGGGGCGCTGCGCTGGCAGACGGACGTGCACGAGGAACTGACCACGCAGCCCACGGTCTCCGAGGGGCGCGCGTTCCTGATGTCGAGCGAGCAGTCGATCACCGCGGTCGACGTGAAGGACGGGAAGGTGATCTGGAAGTTCCACCGCGACCCGCCTGGAGGGTTCACCATCCGCGGCGACGCTCGGCCGGTGGTTTCGCACGGCACGGTGTTCGCCGCATTCGCGGATGGGACGGTGGCGGCGCTCGGGCCGGTGGACGGCGTCGCGCGGTGGACGCGGCAGGCGAGCGCGCCGGCCGGAGACTATCTCGACGTCGACTGGATCGAGGCGCCCGAGTCGGACTCGCGGGTGTACGTGGCGAGCGCGAAGGCAGGCGTGGTCGCGCTCGACCAGGCCTCCGGCGAGCAGCTGTGGGCGACGGCGCTGCCGGGCGCCAACCACCTGCTGGTCGACGGGCCGCGGGTGATCGCCGGAGGCCGCGGCGAGGTGCAGGCGCTCGATCGGCTCAGCGGGAAGACGCTGTGGACGTTGCAGCTGGGGCGCGATCGGTACCCGACGCAGCCGGTGATCATGAGCGGCCTCGTCCTCGTCGCGCGCGACCGCGGTCCGCTGCTCGGCATCGACGCTCAGACCGGCGAGCCCCGCGGCGAATTCGACCCCGGCAGCGGGTTTTCCCAGCCGGTTCTGGCGCTGCCGGGCGTGGCGTACGTGCTCTCGAACGGCGGCGCGCTCTTCTCGCTGGGGCTGCTCCCTTGAGGCGCGTCCTTGTCGTTGCCGGCGTCATCGAGCGGGGCGACAAGGTGCTGGTTTCGCTGCGGCGGCCGAAGGGGGAGCGCGCCTCGCTCTGGGAGTTTCCGGGAGGCAAGGTCGAACCCGGCGAGGGCGAGCGGGCCGCTTTGGCGCGGGAGCTGCGCGAGGAGCTCGGCGTGCGCGCGCAGGTCGGCGAGGAGTACGCGCGCGTCGAGCATATCTATCCGGATTTACAGGTCGAATTAGCGCTGTACCGATGCGTGCTGCACGCCGGGGAAGAGCCGCGTCCGCTGGCGTGCGAGCAGGTCAAGTGGGTGGCGCGGCGCGATCTGCCCGGTCTGCCGTTCTGCGAGGCCGACGTCCCTGTGCTGACGCGTCTCGCGGAAGAGGGGCCCGCGTGATCACGGCCACCTTCCGGCACATCTCCGGGATCGGGCCGATGCGTGAGCGGCAGCTTTGGCTCGGCGGCATCGCGAGCTGGTCGGCGCTGCCCGCGAGCGGCGACGTGATCTCGCCGCGGCTCGACGGCCGGCTGCGCGAGGGAGTCGCGCTTTCCGCCGAGCGGCTCGCGGCGGGCGACGTCGGGTTCTTCGCCCGCGCGCTGCCGCAGACCGAGCACTGGCGGCTGTATCCACATGTCAGCGAGGGTGCGGCGTTTCTCGACATCGAAGCGGCCGGCGACCGGATCACCGTCATCGGCGTCCTCGACCGGAACGGGATCGCCTCCCTGCGGCCCGAGCAGTTTCTCGAGCGCGCCGGCGGCTGGACCGCGCTGGTCACCTTCAACGGGACCGCGTTCGATCTCCCGATCCTGCGCCGCGTTTTTCCCGAGTGGCAGCCGCCGGCGGTGCACGTCGATCTCAAGCACGTCTACCAGCGCCTGCGTGAGAAGGGCGGCCTCAAGGACCTCGAGCCCCGCGCGGGTTTCTTCCGGCCGCCGCACCTCGCGACGCTCTGTGGGGCCGATGCGGTCGCGCTCTGGCAGGCGCGCGACGAGCCGGCGGCCTGGCGCCGTCTCGTCGAGTACAACCTTTACGATGTCTTCCACCTCAAGCCCCTCGCCGAGCTCGGGTACAACCGGCTGCTGAAGCGGACGGGGATGCCGGCGCCGCCGCTCGCGGTCTGCGATCGCGGCGCGATGCTCTACGACGTCTCGCTCGCCGTCGAGGCGGCGTGCAGCTGACGCGGCGTCGTGAAGCCCTGGCGGTCGCGGGGTGCGTCGCGCTGTTTCTCTTCCTCGCCAGCGTCCGCGCGCGCGATCGCGTCTGGCCGTACTTCGACGACGTCGCGTTTCTCGACGCCGCGAACCAGGTGCGGGACGCGGGCGGGCCGGTCCGGCTGCTCGAGGACCTGTGGGCCGGCCGGTGGACGGAGGACAATCGCCATCCGCTGTACGTCGCGACGCTCTCGCTCGTGGCCGGGCGCGAACCGGGCTTCCATCAGCGTTCTATTATACTAACTATATTTATCGGCGCACTGGCGCTCGTCGCCTGCTGGTGGACGGCTCGAAAGCGGGCCGGAGCAGGCGGGGCGCTGGTGCTCGCCCTGTTTCTCGCCACCAGCGAGACGTTGATCGACTACAGCGCCCGCGCCTCCGCGGAGCCGATGCTGCTCCTCTTCTGGGCGCTCGCGCTCGGCGCGATCCTCGACGGCGAGCGCCGTTGGCCCCTCGCGGGCGTCTTCATCGGCCTCGCGTATCTGACCAAAGCGCCCGGGATTTTTCTCCTCTTCTGTTTCGCGGGAGCGATGCTGCTGCGGCGTGGGTTCAAGAAACCGTACGCCTGGGCGTTGGCGGGCGGATTCGCGGTCACGGCGCTGCCGTTGCTCGTCCGAAACGTGCGCGTCTACGGCTCGCCCTTCCACTCCTGGAACGACCGGCTGCTGTACATCGACCGGCTGTACGATTTTTCGGAGCTCTACGCTCCGCACGCGTGGGATCGCCTCCCGCACTCGTTCGCCGAGTGGGCGCGGCAGGCGACGCTCACCGAGATCTTCGTCCGCCGCGGCGCGATGGGCCTCGGCGAAACCTGCATCCACCTCGGCGACGCGATGAGCTTCTTCGCGCCCGGCCCGTTCGCGCCGCTGCACGTCGCCGGCGTGATCCTCGGCCTCACCCTCTTCGTCGTCGCCGTCCGCATCGTGATCCGTCAGCCGAGCTCCCTGGAACGCACGCTCCTGCTCGTCATGGCGCTGTTTTTCTTCTGCTTTTTCTGGTTTTTCAGCGCCGCCAGCGGGTCTTCGCGATACCTCTTCGAAATGAGCGTCTGGTTCTACGCGGTGCTCGCGGCCGCGCTCTGGTCGCATCCGATCTGGCTCAAGCGGTGGGGTGTCGCGGCCGCGCTGTTCGTCGCGGGTGCGCTGGTGTTCGACCCCTCGACGCGCCGGATCCCGGCCGGCTACGCCGAAGCCGCCGACCGGCTCGCGCAGACCCTCAAACCGGGCGACGCGTACGTCGTCGACAGCCGCAGCCACTTTCAGCCGAAATGGCGGCTGCCCGCCTCGAACCGGATGGAGACCGCGTCGTCGACGTGGCAGGGGCGCCCGGTCCCCGCCGGGGAAATGGTCGACGATTTCCGCCGCAAGGAGGTGCGATTCGTGGTCCTCGACGAGACCTCGCGGCAGGGCTCCGCGCCGCGGTACTTTTTCTTCGATCAGCCGCAGCCGCCGCCCGCGCTCCACCAGATCTGGGCTACGGGCGCGATCCGGATCCTCGAGCTCGCTCCATCACCAGCAGGAGCGCCGGCAGCAGTACGAGCGCGGTGATGATGGTCATCACCTCGCCGATCATCGCGTACCAGCCGAAGCTGCGCAACGCGCGGTTGAGCGAGTAGAGCAGCGTGCCGTAGCCGACGATCGAGGTCCACGAGCAGAGCGCGACCACCGGCCCCACCTCGCCGAGCGCGAGCAGGACGTTTTCCCCCCGCGCGCGCACCCGGGCGGCTACGTTCGCCCCGTAGTCGACGGCGATGCCGAAGGTGACCGGATAGACGATGAAGTTGAAGAAGTTGATCTTGAGGCCGATCGCCGCTGCCGCGCCGCACATCAGGACCACGCCGAGGAAGAGCGAGACGACGACCTCGAGGCTGAGCCGGTAGCTGCGGAAGTACGCGAACACGAGGACGCAGACGCCGAAGAAGGAGATCGCGGTCGTGCGCGGGCCCTCTTTTTCGATGTCGGTCAGGAGGTCGGCGAGGATCACGTTCTCGCCGGTGGCGTCGTAGGACTTGCCGTCGACCGGAACGTCCCGGACGCCCCGGACGAACGCCTCGAGGTTTTCCGCGACCTCGATGTGCGCGTCCCCCTTGGCGGTGATCGCCACGATCCGGCCGAGCGTGCCGTCGCGCTCGCGGAAGGCGTCGAGCAGCGTCGGCGGCGCTTCGGCGGCGGTCACCGGCTTCTGCGCCGCCATCTCGTCGCGCACTTCGCGCAGGCGATCGCGCAGGACCTTGTCGTCGACCCTGGCGAGGACGCGGTCCGGCACTTCGCCGACGATTTCCTTGATGATTTTCAGCTTTTCAGGTTGCTGCAGCGGGACGATGCTGGACATCGTCTCGCAGCCGTCGATCAGCTTGTCCCAGGGCGACTGCTTCATCCGCTGGCGGATCACGTCGCAGAACTTGTCGGCGTCCTCGCGGGAGTCGACCAGGGCGATGGCGCCGGCAAGCGACTTGCCGAACGATTCGTTCGCCCGCGCCTGCGCTTCGTTGAGCGCGCGCTGCCCCTTGGGCGGGTCGTTGGTGAGGTTGTCGAGGTTGCGCTCCATCGCCGTCGGAAGCTGGCGGATGAACAACGCCGCCGCGATCGCGCAGGCCACGCCGAAGATCGCGACGATCAGACCGGGCCGCCGGAAGAACCGCCGGAGAGGCGGGACCAGCCGCGTGCTGTCGGCCGAGGCTTTGAGTTTCGGCGCCCCCGCGGCCTTTTCGACCAGCGCCAGCAGCGCCGGCACCAGCGTGAACGTGCACAGCCAGCACAGGAGCATGCCGATGCCGCCGATGAACGCGAAGTGGCGGAAACCGCGGTTGGCCGCCGCGTACAACGCACCGAACGAGACGCTGGTCGCCGCCGAGGCCAGCAGCGTCGCGCGCGCGGTGGTGTCGGCCGCGTCGACGCAGGATGCGGTCAGCGGCCCGCCGGCTGCGCGCAGCTGTTTCACGCGCGCGAGATAGATCAGGCCGTAGTTGATGCCGTTCCCGACGACGATCGCGCCGAGGAACGCCGTCTGCGTGTTGAGATACCCGATCACCAGCCAGGTCAGCCCGAAGGTGACCGCCACCGCGATCAGCACCGGAATCCCCAGCGAAACCACGGACCGCACGTCGCGGAAGAAGAGCAGGATCGACGCCAGCACCAGGACGACGACGAGGATCGCGGTGCCGGCGACGTCGTTGATGATCGCCTCGTACTCGGCGATGAAGAGCGGAAAGCTGCCCGCGAACTCGACTTTCAGGTGATCGCGCGAGATCTCGGCGGCGTGCCGGTCGACGATGCCGTGCATCTTCGTCACCAGCATTTTGGCGTCGCCCACCGACAGGCTGGTGCCCGCCGGCCGCACGTCTACGGTGACCGAGGTGCGGTCGGGGTGGACGAGGAACCCGTCATCGTAGCGCTTGAAGCGCTCCGCGATCCGCTCGCGCGGCAGCGGCTGCTTCGGATCCATCCACTCGGATGGAGCCTCGGTCTTCGCCGGTTCCTCGTCGTCGAGCTCCATCGCCAGCGGGTTGGCGGCGATCTTGCGCTTCTTGATCTCCTCGCGGACCGTGTCGCGCGCCTTCTCCAGATCGGCCACCGAGAGGAAGAGCGGCCAGTGCGCCTCGTACCAGCGCTCGACGGGCTTCATCGTCCAGTTGACGGCGCGGATCTCGTTCGGCCCCATGGCGAGGAATTCGGGCGCGAGCCTGGCCGCGAGCGCCTTGGCGTGCTCCAGTCCGGAAGGCCCGCCGAGCGACTCGACGACGACCCAGACCTTCCCGTCGCCTCCGACGCGCCGGATCATCTCCTTGGCGAGATGCACCGAAGGCAGATCTTCGGGGAGCAGTTCCTGGAAGCTCGAGCGAATCTCGAGGTGCGAGGCGAGCTTGACCGAAATCGCGGTGACGATCAGCGCGCCGAGCACGAACAGCCACGGGCGCTCGGCCGCGGCGGCGGTCACCCGGCCGATGAGCCCCCGGTTCGAATCGGTCGGGGCGTTCACGGCCTGGCCGGGTCGGGCCGCCACCGCAACCCGATGGTGAGCGCGTGCTCGCGGGCTTCGACGAGCAGCGCCTGGTCGGGCGTGTTGGTCGGCGAGAGGATGCGCGACTGGGTGAACGAAGCGTGCCACCAGGTGAAATCCCACCCCACGTCGACCGACATGCGCGTCGAGACGTCGATCGAGACCTGCAGCCGGGTGCGGAACTCGCTCGTCACCCCCAGCTCGCCGAGGTCTTTCTGCTCCGCGTACGCCCACGGCAACAGGCCGCCCTCGATGAAGGCGGAGAGCGAGACCAGCGGTGCGACCCGGAACTCGAGCTCGGTGTTCGAGGTCGCGCCGAAGACGCCGATGTTGGGCGCGCCGCCGACCGCCCGGCCGCGCTGCAGCCGGGTGATCAGGCCGGTCGAGGCGGTGATGGTGAAGCCCGACGCGATCCGGACCGCGGTGCCGATCAGGGCGCGCGCGGTGACGTCGAACCCGTCGGAGCCGATCCGCACCACGCCGTTGACGCTCTGGCTGTCGGTGCGGAACTCGCCGCCCTCGATCTCGGCGCGGGCGAGCATCCGCTCCTCGAGGAGCGTGGTCGTGTACCGCCCGAGGAGCCGGAAGGGTTGGAACGTGTCCGACCCGTACTGTGCTCCGGAACCCGTGTCGGTGCGCACCGAGAGCACCATCGGCTTCCACGCCAAGAGGAAGCCTACCGGGATCGGCGAGGGGACCAGGATCGGGGTTTCAGCAGGCGCCGGAGGCTCTTCGCGAGCCGCGGCGGGCAACGAGATCGCGACGGCGACGAGCAGGGCGCGCACGCCGCGAACCATACCGGTCAACGGGCGCCCAGGGTAGCGCGGCTGGACGTCCGGCGCCGGTAGACGATCGCGCCGCCCGGGCGGCCGACCTCCTCGTAGTGCTCCTCGATGTACGAGCGCAGCTCGGGGAACGCCGAGAGCGGCACTTTCGACCAGCCGTGGATGTCGGCGGGCGCGGTGTCGACGACCAGAGCGGGCCGGCGGGTCTCGAGGTCGGCGAGCGTCGCCTGGACGTCGGGCGCGGAGCGGTACTCCTCGGGATGGAAGCCGTCCGGCAGGTGCAGCGGGTCGAAATGCCCCATGTGCAGCGAGCAGTTCGGATATCGCGTGCCGGGCAGGCGGCCGGAGAGCGTGTAGATCGGCGTGTAGTGGCCCCACACGAACAGGGTGTCGCGGGCGCTGCTGTTTCCGCGCAGATAAGCGGCGATCTCGCGGGTGCGCGGGTCCTGGTTGGGGAACCCCCCGGAGAATCCCTTCACCCAGCCGAAACCTACATTGACACACAGCGGGATCGCGATCGACGCGAGCGCCAGCGCGCGCCAGCGGGGAGCGAGCTCGGCCCGGCGCCGCCACAACTCGGCAGCCGCCGGAGCGCCAAGGACCGCGAGCGGCGGCACGAACTGGATGAAGTAGTGCTCGTAGAAGCGTCCGCCGGCGCCGACCGCGAGCCACGTCAGCCAGAGGAGAAGCGCCATCGCGATGCCAAACGGATCGCGGCGCCGGAAGCTTTCGCGTGCGGCCAGCGTCCAGGGCAGGGCGGTGGCGCTGACGCAGAGGAGGATCTCTCCGGCGGCGCGCAGCACGGCTCCGTCGCCGCCGTGGCCGGCGTAGGTGAAGTTGCGCACGATCGCCCACTCGACGAACGCCGGGAGCTGGCCGATGGCCGCGTATCCCGCGCCCGCCACGACCCAGGGAATCGCCGTGCCGAGCGCGAGCAGGCCGAACTGCCCGAGCGGTTTCTTCGCCTCCTTCCGCGCCTGCCAGAGCAGCGCGAGGCCGAGGGCGATCGCGGCGATGCCCGCCTGTTGCCGGTAGAGCGAGGCGATGCCGATGCAGATCCCGGCGGTCGTCATCGAGCCCTCGACGAACGCGAGCAGCGCGAACGCGATCGGCAGGTTCATCATCATCTCGCCGCCGAACGACGGCACTTCGACGATGTTGGCGAGCAGGCACAGCCAGGCCGCTGCCCATCCGGCGAGCTCGTCGCGAGTCCAGCGGCGCACCACCTCGCGCAGGACCAGCGCGGTCGCGAGGAGCCAGAAGACGCCGATCACCCGCATCGGCAGGATCGACTGCCCGCCGAAGAGCGCCGAGGGGGCGTAGGTGAAGTACCCGAGAGGAGGCTTGATTTCGACCAGATCCCGGTACGGCAACAGCCCCTTGAAGAGGGCCGTGCCGAAGACCATGTAGTCCGACTCGTCGATGTTGAGGACGCCAAAGGCGAACCCGGCGGAGCGGATGAACAGCACCGCGGCGAACAGCAGCCAGAGGCGTTTCACGAGATGCGCACCTTAGGGAAAACCGCCGGATCCGACAAGAAAAAAGACCGGCGGCGAGCGCTTCCGGTCACGCCGCGCGATCGATCGGCGGCGTGCTGACCGCGCGGAAGTCGCGCTCGTAGATGCGCATCATCGCGAGGAAGAAGGCGACGATCAGCGGGCCGAGGAGGATGCCGAGCAGCCCGAACATCGCGAGGCCGCCGAGCAGCGAGAGGAAGATCAGGCCGGTGTGCATCTGGATCTGGCCGCGCATCAGCACCGGTTTGCCCACTTGCTCCGCGCCGACCACGACCACCAGGCAGAAGAGGGCGAGCAGGACCGCGGCCGAGTGGCGGCCGCCGAACCAAAGCGAGCCGACGGCGGGAATCCAGATCAGGCTGGTGCCGACGCCCGGGACGAACGAGACGAGGGCGGTGAGCATCCCGAAAAAGCCCGCGTGCTTGATGCCGGCGGTCCAGTAACCGACCCCCGCGGCCAAGCCCTGGAACACCGCGGTGGCGAGGATGCCGCTCACGGTCGCGCTCGTGACTCTCCGCAATTCCGCTGTTAATTCCTTGGTTTGCGCGGCGGACAGGGGCGAGACCCGCCACGCCCATTCGACCACGCGGGCGCCGTCCAGCAGCAGGAAGTAGAGCGCGATGAGCATGATCACCGTCGCCAGGATCGCCCGTCCGCCCGAGGCGATGATCGCCGGCATCTCGGCCTGGGCGAACCCGACCAGGTGGGTGACGCCGTCGTAGACCTGGTCCCGGGTGACGTGGAGAAAGCCGAGGATCCGGTCGAGCGCCTCCTGGGCGCCGCCGGGAAGCTGCGCGCCGCGCAGTTGGGTCACCGACTCCACGCCGAGCGTGTCGCGCAGGTACGCCAGACCGGTCATCGACTCGCGGGAGACGAACAAAACCAGGCTGGCGAACGGCGCGACGATGACCACCAGCACTCCCAGCGTGACCACCGCGCTGGCGATCGTCCGGCGGCCCTTGAGCAGGACGGTCAGGCGCTCGTGCGGATTGTGGAGGACGGCAGCGAGCACGAC
>JAIVGS010000008.1 GCA_020201435.1 Myxococcales bacterium | reverse complement strand
CGTGAAGACCACCCGCGCCGGCCGGCGAGCGCCTACGGCGCCTCGAAGCTCTGCGGCGAGGAATACCTCGCCCTCTACCGGCGCGCGTTCGGCGTGAGCGCGCTCGCGCTGCGATACGCGAATGTCTACGGCCCTGGCCAGGATCCGTTCGGCGAAGCCGGTGTGGTCGCTATTTTCCTCGAGAAGATGCTCTCCGGCGCGGAGCCGATCATCAACGGCGACGGCAAGCAGACGCGCGACTATGTCCACGTACACGACGTCGCGCGCATCAACGCTCTCGCGATCGAGAGCGACGTCACCGGCGCCGTGAACGTGGGGACCGCGCGCGAGACGAGCGTCAACGACCTCGCGGAAAAGCTCGGCCTCAAAAAGCCGTTCCGCCACGGGCCCGCCAAGCCGGGCGAGCAACGGCGCAGCGCGATCGATCCCTCGGCGGCAGGCAAGCTCCTCGGCTGGCAACCGCAAGTCGCGCTCGAGGAAGGTCTTCGGGCCACGGCGCAGTGGTTCGCTGGTAGAAAGCGCGCATGAGCAAGCGCGCCCTCATCACCGGCATCACCGGTCAGGACGGGAGCTATCTCGCCGAGCTCCTGCTTTCGAAAGGCTACCAGGTCCACGGCATGGTCCGCCGATCTTCCGAGGAGAAGTTCGAGCGCATCTCGCACCTGCGCGATCGCCTGACGCTGCACCAGGGCGACCTGCTCGATCAGTTCTCGATCGCTTCCATTCTCACGCAAGTGGAGCCGGACGAGGTGTACAACCTCGCCGCGCAGTCGTTCGTGCCGACGAGCTGGAGCCAGCCGGTGCTGACCGGCGAATTCACCGCGCTCGGCGTGACCAAGATGCTGGAGGCGATCCGTCACACGATGCCGAAGACGCGCTTCTACCAGGCGTCGTCCTCGGAGATGTTCGGGAAGGTCCGGGAGGTCCCGCAGAACGAGCACACGCCGTTCTACCCGCGCTCGCCCTACGGCGTGGCCAAGTGCTACGGCCACTTCATCGCCGTCAACTATAGGGAATCATTCGGTATTTTCGCGGTGAGCGGGATTCTCTTCAACCACGAGTCCCCCCGCCGCGGGCTCGAGTTCGTGACCAGAAAAGTTTCCCACGCGGTCGCGCGCATCAAGCTCGGCCTGCAGGACAAACTCGCGATGGGCAACCTCGAAGCCAAGCGCGACTGGGGCTTCGCCGGCGACTACGTCGAGGCGATCTGGCTGATGATGCAGGCCGACACTCCCGAGGACTACGTGATCGCGACCGGCGAGACTCACACCGTGCAGGACCTGCTCGAGGTCGCCTTCGCGCGGGTCGACTTGGACTGGAAGAAACACGTCTTCGTCGACAGCTCGTTCGTGCGGCCGGCGGAGGTCGAGCTGCTGATCGGCGACGCGACCAAAGCGCGGCAGAAGCTGGGCGGCGGAAGTCGAGCTGCTGATAGGCGACGCGACCAAAACGCGGCAGAAGCTGGGCTGGACGCCGAAACTAAAATTCCAGCAATTGATCGAGATGATGGTCGACGCCGATCTGGCGCGGCTCACGAAGGCGTCGGCCTAGCTGCCCGAAAGATCAGTCTATCTCGAGCATTTTCTTGAGGCTCTGTTTCAGTGCGCGAGGCACGTACCGAAGCAGGCCGGACCGGCGCGCCCAACCGACTGACGATTCGATGAGTGGGCGTGCGATGCGTCGCGGCTCGGGCGGCGTGTCCAGACGTTCGCGTCGGAGGCAGAACTCGGGTGTGAGGTGCTTGTAGACGCGCGGCCGACCCCGCGCCGTCGACGTCATCGCCGCGATCATGTGGGTCGGCGAGAGAAGCCCGCGCTCAATCAAGTAGTCGTCGAGGAATGTGACGTAGTCGATGAACGCGCAATCCCTCGGATCGTTCGGGTCGAAGTTGTGGCCGAATCCCCGGTCGGTGAAGATGTCGATCAGGTTCCCGAATCCGAAGAAGAGATCGAACTGGAACCGTCGCATGAGAAGCGGCAGCACGTCCTGTGCACGAATTCCTTCGAAGCCCTCCTTCGAGCAATCCCAGTTCTCGTAGACGGGTTCCAGCCGCTTGAGTTGGTGGTTGTAGCGATGGCGATCGTCCAGCAGGGTCCACAGGCGCTGGATCTGCTCGAGTGCTTCTGGCCAGCGCATGTGTCCGTTCCGCCCGATCATGTCGCTGGAGACGAAGAAGCCCTCCGGGTCGAGGGCTTGCGCGATCTTGTCGAAGAGCACTTCCAGATCGACGAAGTGGTGCAGACTCTGGTTGGCGATCACCAGGTGATAGCGCTCGGCGATCGTCCAGTGATTCACGTCGGATTCGATGAACCGGAAGCGGCTCCCTTGACCCGCGGCGGCGGCGGCCTCGGCGCCGCGCTTGAGCATGAACGGGTTGACGTCGAGGCAATCGACGCGGAAGCGGGTGAAGCCGGTCTTCGCGAGCATTCCCGCGACCGCGATCTCGGAGTCGCAGTTGCCGGCGCCGACGCTGAGGATCCGCAGCTCCGAGCCGTCCGGCGGAGCAGCCCTCCGCGCATAGGCGACGTACGTGGCCTCGATTCCATCGAGCCCGAGCGACTTCATCTTCGGCAGCAGATGCTTGTTCGACCAGTAGTGGAAGATCGCGGGGAGATCGTGAACGTTCTCGACGTGCCGGTAGTTCGCGATCTCCTGTTCGATCTTCTCCGCGTAGCTCATCCGGATGTCCTCAACGATCGGTTACGATCACGGGATCGAACCATACCAGCCAGTCGCCGAGCGTGTGCTTCGCCGGTGCATTCCTCGTCTCGAGGATCAGGTGACAATCCTGTCCGTCGCACGAGCTCAACGGCAGCGCCAGAAAGCGCGCAGGATCGCCGGGGTTGACCTCGCCGAACCAGAGCTGCTGCTCTTTTCCGTGCTCTGGCAAGAGGCGCACGCCCGCCTGGACGCCGTCGCTCACGTTCCAACCTGCGGAGGCCGGGTGAAACGCCACCGATACAGCGAGCCAGGGAGAGGACTGACGCAGGATGCCGAGATCGAAACCCACCGCCGCTGGCGGCAACGAGAGGATCCCACGCGCCCAGCCGAGATCGACGACGCTGACCTGCGCACCGCCGGGCAGGTCTCGCGAGCGCTGCTGGCCTTCGATGTGCGCAGTCGCCAGCCGATCGGTGAGGTCGGCGACCACGCGGCGTTCGCGCATGTACGCGCGTTGCAGCATCGTCGCAGTGACGTCCACGACGCCGGCGGTTCCGGCACTGGCAAAGATTTTCGCCCGATCGAACTGCGAGATATCCCAAGACGCCGCCTGACCCTCGTCGAACCTCCGCACCGGCATCGCGTGCTCGCCCAGGAATTGCTCGAAGAACAGCGTGGGCGGAAAGTACCAATCGCTGCTCTCGAACGGCACCACGTAGAATTCCCTGTTCTGCCAGCCATACCGCTTCAACGACTGTTCGTAGAACGACTGCGCAAACTCCTCACCGACGAAGAGGTACAGATTCCTGCGCTGCGACCGAAGGTATGCGTCGTTGATCACGCTGGCCACTGCAAGCACCGCGCACGCGGCGCCGGCAAGCGCCGGACGCGAAGTCCTCACGGCTGCATATGACCAGAAAAGCAGGGCGACCACGTACGGCGCGTACAGCCAGCGAAATTCCTGACGGAACGTGATCGACGCTGTGAGGAGCAGTCCCGCGATCAGCGACCCGACCCACGCTACCATCAGGGCTCCTGGCCGCCGGCGCTCGCCGAGGAAGAGCGCCACGAGCGTAACCCCCGCTGCGGCGATCGCCACGCCAAGCGCCTGATTCAAGGCCGGCAGGTGCCGGTAATCCACGATCGAGAGATATTCGGGTCCCTTGTTGATGCCGAATACGTTGATCAGTCCGGCGGCCCAGAACTTCACCGTCTGCTTCAGGTCAAACGCGATCGGCGTGCCCCCCGTTCCGAGAAAGAACGGGGGGCGCTGGAGCGCTTTCTTCAACAGCACATACAGCGGCAAGGGCGAGATCACCACTGCCGCGAGAAGCACCCGGTCGCGCAGCGCACGCGTGCGCGACCAGAGCATGGCGGCGGCAAGGAACGGAGCGGCCGCGAGGAAGCGCTCGTGTGTGAACGCCGCCAGGAAGTATGCCGCGCACATTCCCAGCGCATCGCGCAACCTCTCTGCCCGGACGAAGCGGAACGCGAAGTACACCATCGCCAATGTCCAGAGGACCGCGAGCGCCTCCATCAAGCCGAGCACCTGCGCGACCTCGTACCAGGCGAACCGTGAAGTGACGAAGAGGATCCCCGCGCCGAGGCCGACGAGATCGTTCCCGCGGGCGAGCCATCTCGCGAGCAGAAAGACGACGAACGAGAGCAGAATGCTGAAGCCAATGTTCACCCACACGTATGACGCATAGTGCGGCCCGACCGCGTGCGTGATCAGCCACTCCAACGTGAAGTAGACGGGGCGGTACTTGGCTCCTCCGCGTCCGGTGAGACAGGTGTCCACGAACGAGCCGTGGCTGAACGCGTCGTAGAGGTAGACATCGTCGCCCATCAGCACGTCGTAGCGGATCACGTGGAACCATCCGACGTTCAACGCGATGAGGATCGACGGCGCGACGGCAAACACCACGTTGCGCCGCGCCCGCGTCGTCACGGGGATTCCTGCCCGACCCGCGAGCGGATCCACTCCACCGCCGACGGAAGATCGCGCGCTACGTGGTCCGGAGATCCTCGCTGGCCCTTCTCGGCCGCGCCGTGGCCCGTCTCGACGAGGATCGCGTGGGCGCCCGCGCGGTGAGCAGCCTCGATGTCCGAGATCTTGTCGCCGACGAGGAAGCTGCGCGTGAGATCGAGACCATGCGCTTTCTTCGCCGCGAGGAGCATCCCCGGCGCCGGTTTACGGCATTCGCAGACTTTCCGGTAACGCTCGATCACGGCCTGCGGATGGTGCGGGCAGTACGCCCACTCGTCCACCCGCGCGCCTCCGGCAGCGAGCTGCCTGGCGATCTCCTCGTGAATCGCGCCGAGCTCGGCCTCGCTGCAGAGACCATTGGCGACCGCGCTCTGGTTCGTGACGACGACGAGAAAAAATCCGAGGTCCGAAAGCGCGCGCACGGCGCTGGCTGCGCCGGGGATCAACCGCACGTCCTCGCGCCGATGGAGGTGACCGATCTCCTCGATCAGCACGCCGTCCCGATCGAGGAACACCGCGCGCCGCATGCTCACTCCACGAACGCCCGCTCTACCAGGCCGCAGAGAATGTGCGCCGCCGTGATGTGGCTCTCCTGGATGCGCGGCGTGCTCCGCGACGGGATCGCGATCAACAGATCGCACGCGCTCGCCGCCTTGCCGCCGCCCTCGCCGGTGAATGCGGCCGTGACCGCCCGCCGCTCGCGGGCTAGCGCGAGCCCTCGCAGGACGTTCTCCGAATTGCCGCTGGTGGTGATCCCGATCACCACGTCGCCCTCGTCGACCCAGGCTTCGACCTGCCGGTGGAACACCTGCGCGTACTCGTAATCGTTGGCGATCGCCGTCAGCGCCGACGTGTTCGTGGTCAGCGCGATCGCCCGCAGCGGCGCGCGCTCACGTCCGTAGCGGCCGACCAGCTCCGCAGCGATGTGCTGCGCGTCCGCGGCCGAGCCGCCGTTGCCGAAGACGACGACCTTTCCGCCGTTCCGCAGCGACTCGACGATCCGCTGCGACAGCTCGACGATCCGCGAGCAAAGCTGATCGTCCCACCGGTTCTTGACCGCGATGCTCTCGGCCAGCTCGCTGCGCACCAGCTCGATGTCCCTCTTCATCCCGATCTCCCCAGCGGCGGCTCGAAAGGCGGCGAGGCCCTCCGGCACGCCGATGTCCTCGAAATATCCGTCATACCGGCAAACCGAAACTTTCGCTCCGGAAGCGATCAGGCCGGGCAAGACTTCGCGCTCGAACGAAACCGCGCGTCCCGCCGGAATCCGCTCCAGCACGCTCCGTTCGACGAGATAGATCCCCCCGTTGATCAATCCCGGCTCCGGCGACGGGTTCTTCTCCTCGAACGCGAGCAGCCGCGTGCCGCCGGCGCGCAGCCGCCCGAATCGGGACGCGTCCGGACGCTCGACGGCCACCAGCGTCACCGCAGCTCCGCACTCGCGATGGACGCGCGCCAGCTCGTCGAGGTCCGGCTCGGCGTAGCTGTCGCCGTTCAGCACCAGCGCGCGCTCGCCCACGAACGGCAGCGCCAGCCGCAGCGCGCCGGCCGTGCCCAGCGGCTCCGTCTCACGCAGCACCCGGACCCGCGGGTCATCGCCGAAATGCGCCTCGATCACCTCCGCCTTGTAACCGGCGCAGAGCACCGCCTCCTCGACGCCCGAGGCGCGCAGCCACGCCAGCAGGTACTCGAGAAACGGCCGCCCGCCCACGTCGGCCATCGGCTTGGGCCGCGTCGCGGAGACCTCCGGCAGCCGCGTTCCCGCGCCGCCCACCAGCACGATCGCCTTCACGTCCGGGTCGCGAACCGCACGCCCTTCGGCACCAGCGAGGGCGCCGAATCGCTCATGCGCAGGAACCACGTCTGCACGCCGTCCTCGACGAAATCGAAGTCGACCACCTTGCCGCCGGCATCCTCGAGCGCACGCGCGAGCTGGTGCTTGCGGCGGAAATCGCAGAAGAAGAGCATGTACCCGCCGCCCCCCGCGCCGAGGATCTTTCCGCCGATCGCGCCGTTGGTGCGGCCGATCTCGTACAGGCGCGCCACGCTCTCCGGCACCGCCCGCGGGTTCATGTGCTGCTTGGCGACGAATGCCTCGTGCAACAGCTCGCCGAACCGCCGCAGCTCGCCGCGCACCAGCGCGTCTTTCATCAACAGGGTGAGACGCTTCAGCTCGTGAAGCGCGTCGGCGGCCTCGCGGTTGGCGCTCTTGAACCGATCGATCTGGTACTCGATGAGGCCCTCGGATGGCCGCGTCTGCCCGGTGAAGCAGAGCACCAGCTGGTACTGCAGCTCGCGCACGACGTACGCCTCGAGCTTCAGAGGATTGACCACCGTGCCCTTCGACGTGAATTCGATCAGGTTGAACCCGCCGAAGACCGCCGCGTACTGGTCCTGCTTTCCGCCCTTGATCCCGAGGTCCCGGCGCTCGATCTCGAACGCGAGGTCGGCGACGTCGTACTTGCCCAGGTTCACACCAAGGTACTTTTTCAGAAGTCCGACCACACTCACACACATCGCCGACGACGAGCCGAGGCCCGATCCGGGCGGCGCATCGCAGTGCAGGAAGATGTCGACGCCGCGGTTGACCGCGAATCGCTTGAGCACCGCGCGCACCAGCGCCAGCTCGCCGTCGGTCCGGAAGACCTCGTCGACCTTGTAGTCGGCGGAGACGTCGTAATCGAGCGACTCGATGTGCAGCCCGTCCTCCGGCCGCTCGTTCAGCGACGCCCACGCGTACCGGTTGATCGTCGCGCTGAGCACGATGCCGCCGTGCTCGTCCATGTATGGCGAGACGTCGGTCCCGCCGCCGCAGAAGCTGATGCGCAGAGGCGCCTTCGATCGAAAGATCACGACGCTGCTCCCGGACGGTTCTCGTGCTTCCACGACGGCGGCGAGCCCCGCATCCGCGCGCGCAGCGTCTCGATCCGCTCGAACGCGAGCAGGCCGATCAGGCGGCCGGGGTACACCGCGCGGCGGAGGAGCATCTCCAGCGCTTCCGCGAGATCGACCTCCGCCGACGTGCCGAGGCGCCACCAGACATGGCGCCCGAGCATCCGCGGCCGTGCGAGGCTGATCGGAAACCAGTCGAGGTTCTCGTTGATCGCCAGGATCGTCGCCGCGCCGAGGAAGAACGGCAGCACCTTGAGCTTCCAGAATCCCGGCTCGTTGGTGTAGAGCACGAAGACGGTTCGGAACCCGCGCGCGCGCAGGCGCCGGACGAAACCGGGAGTCGGCCCTTCGTTCTCGATGTACTCGACGTCTCGCCGCGGAGGCACGCTCGCCGCCATCGCGCGCTGCAGCAGCACTGTCAGCCGCAGCGCGGGGTGCGTCTCGCGCACCTTGTCGATCGCGCGCACCAGCCGCTCCGGGCCACTCGTCTGCACCATCAACGCGCTCTCCAACTCAGTTCCTCCCGAGCTTGCGGCGCAGCGCGGTCCGGTACTCCGTCTCGAGCGCGGCGACGATCGCCGGCCAAGAATAGCACCGCTCGACGAACGCGCGGGCCCGCGCGGTCATCTGCCCAGACGGAGAGCGAAGCAGGGCGACCGTCTTTTCCGCGAACGCCTCGGGCGAATCAGCCAGCAGGAGCTCGCGGCGGTCCTCGACGTCGAGCCCCTCGCCGCCCTGCACGCTCGACACCACCGGCACTCCCGCCGCGAACGCCTCCATCAGCTTGACGCGCACGCCGGCAGCGACGCGGATCGGTGAGACGAACGCTGTCGCCTTCGCGTAGTACGGCGCGAGATCGGGCACGAATCCGGTCACCGTGATGCGCGGGTCGCCGGCGAGGCGGCGCACCACCTCGGGCGGATTCGCGCCGACGATCGTCAGCGTGGCCTCGGGAACCTGCTGGTGGATCCGCGGCAGGATCTCGCGGGCGAAGTGCAGGATCGCGTCGACGTTCGGCGTGTGACTGAGGAAGCCGACGAAGAGCAGCGAGGCGGGCAGGGGGGCGCGCTCGATCTTCTTCAGCCTCTCGACGTCGACGCCGGTCGGCGCCGCGTCCGATACGCGCACCGCGCCGTTCACGTAGCCGGATAGGATCTTCGCGTCGCGCGGAGTGACCGCGAACACCACGTCGAAGCGGCGCAGCGCCTCGAGCTCGTAGCGGAACATCTTCAGATACCGCGCGTATTCGTGCGTGCGGTCGCCGAATTCGGTCTTGGTCAGCGCGTGGCGGTAGACCGACATGAACGCGACGTCGTGCTCGGTCAGGCAGAGGATTGACCGATCCGTAGCGCGCGCGTACGGCGCCATCTGCGTGTACTCGACCTGGATCACGTCCGGATCGTGCCGCGCGATCAGCGTGTTCAGCTCGCGGTGCAGCTCGATCTGATCAAACTCGGTCACCTCGGCCGGCCGCGACCCGAGCCGTTCTTTCAGCCCCGGCGGGTTGGGCCGGCGCTTGATCAGCCTCACCTCGGAGCAGAACGACTCCAGCTCGCGAGCCGCGGCAAGCTGCTCGTCGGAGTCGACGAAGCCGGCCACGCTCACTTCGTGGCCGCGGCGGGAAAGCTCGCGCACGACGTTGTACATCCGCACCGCGCCGCCGTGGCGGATCGGCCAGAAGTCGTACGGCGTCACCATCGTGATCCGCAGCGGTCCGCTCTCTCGCAGATCCTTGCGGCCGCGGAAGAGGATCGCCGGCGCGGCCGAGTCGGTGTCGCGCAGCACGGCGCGCATCGACGGCCCGCCAGAGGGTTCCCGCGACCGGCTGAGCAGCGCCTCCGGCGCGTGCTTCACCGCCTTGGCGAACGACCGCGCGCCGGAGCGCCCGTGCCGCCGCACGTCGCGGGCGACCAGGAACGGCAGCCGCAGCAGGTGCGAGGGCAGCATCCCGAACAGGTCGAGGTTCTTCCAGTGCAAGAGGTAGCTGTTGCGCCGCGCGATCTCGTTGACGAAGTCCTCGCCGAAGAATCGCCGGCTGGTGGCGCGGTGCTCGTGCCACACCTTGCTCTCGGGCGCGAGCACGGCCTTCCACCCCCGCCGCCAGGCGCGCAGCGAAAGGTCGAGGTCCTCGCAGTAGAACGGGTCGTACATCGTGTCCAGGCCGCCCAGCTCCTCCCACTTCCGGCGGTCGAACGCGCACGATCCCCCGCCTCCCCAGAGGATCGGGATCATCTTGCCGGGCCTTTCCGGCAGCGCGTCGTGGCTGTACTCGAGCATGCCGTCGACGAACCGCGCCCGCGTCAGGCCCGTCTCCTCGCGCCGCGCGGTCTTGTTCGCGAAGAAGATCTGGCTCGAGACGGCGAACACGTCGGGGTCGTCGAACGGCGCCAGCAGCGGCGGGAGAAAATCCGGCTCGACGCGCATGTCGTTGTTGAGCAGGACGATGATGCCGTTCTTCGCGTGCGGCACGCCGAGGTCGTTCCCGCGCGAGAAGAAGTAGTTGCGGTCGAGCGGCACCACCGTGACTTGCGGAAACTTCTCCCGCAGCATCTCGACGCTGCCGTCGGTCGAGCCGTTGTCGACGACCACCACCTCGTGCGGCTGGCCGGTGTGGGCGACGGCGGCGAGCACCGACGGCAGGTTCCGCCCGAGCAGCTCGCGGCCCTCGTAGTTGAGGATCTGGATGCTGGCGAGGCGCGGCCCGGCGACCTTGGCTGGCTCGAGCCGCCGGCGAGGGCGGAGCCGCGCGACCGCGCCGGCAGCGAGCGCCGCCGCGCCGAGACCGAGGCCCACCGGCACCGCGACCGCGGCCATCGTCGCCGCGAACGTCGAGTTGCGCGCGCGCTTGAACGCGATCCGGATCGCGCCGCCGAGGCTGGCCTGCTCGAGCTGCGCGCGAAGCGCCCGTTCGCGCTGCTGCGTCTGCTCCAGCTCTGCCCGGAGCTGGTCGGCTTCGGCAGACGCGCGCTTCGCCCACTCGGTTCGGTCCTGCCAGTCCTTCTCGACGCGGCGATAGTCCTCCTGCGACCGTCGCAGCTCGCCTTCCAGTTCCTGGTTGGCGGCGCCGCGCCGTTCCCAGTCGGAGCGCAGCTCGCGCAGGCTCGTTTCCGCCGACGCGAGATCCTTCTGCAGGACCTTCACGTGCTTCTCGCGCTCGCGGAGCACGTTGCCCTGCGCCTCGGGGAAGAAGACCATCGAATCGAGCTGCGGGACCTGCGGACCACAGACCGCGATCGCGTAGTGGCACGCGCGGTATGTCTCGGCGGTCGGCTCCGCACGAGGACGCGCCGCGCGCGCGCGATCGAGACCTTCGCGCCCGGCCTCGCCGATCACTATTGCCGGCGCGTGGTTCTGCACGAAGATCTTCACTTGAGAAAACGCCAGCGCGAGATACTGCTGCAGCTCCGGCACGTCGAGCTCGTGGACGTGGAACTCGTTGTGCTCGTCGCGCTCGTCCGTGTAGTAGAGCCGGTTCGGCGTCGAGACGACGAAGAGCCCGTCGGGCGCAAGGACGCGGCGCACCTCCGCGAGCAGCGCGTCCTGATCGCGGATGTGCTCGAGGATCTCGAAGGCCACCACGAGATCGAACGAGCCTTTCGCAAACGGCAGCTTTTCGGCCGCGCCGACCGCGTGCCGCACGCCGCGCCCCGGATGGTGCTCCCGTGCATAACGCATCGCGTCATAGGCGATGTCCATCGCCACGACCGATTTCGCGCTCTTCGAGAGCCGCTCCGACCCGTAGCCCGCGCCCGCGCCGAGGTCGAGCACGCGCCGCCCCGCCGCGAGCGGCTCGGCAAACAGATACCGCGAGAGGTGCTCGGCCCACAGGTCGGCGTCCACCTTCCCGGGGATCACGCGCTCGCCGGTGAACGGAAGGTCCATCTCAGCCGCTCTTCGCGATCGGGAGGCGCGCGGCGCCCTTTACGGCGCGGATCAGCTCCTCGGCCACGTAGGCGCGCATCGCTTCGGTCAGGCCCGGATACACGCCGATCCAGAGGCCGTTGTTCATCACCAGATCGCTGTTGGCGAGGTCGCCCACCACCCGATACGGCGGCGGCAGGGCCGCGGCTTTCCGGTCGGCAGCGAGCTGCGTGATCGCCGGCTGGCGCACCATGTTGCCCGCGAACAGCATCCGCGTCTGGACCTTGCGGGCCTCGAGATGGCGGACGAGCTCGTCGCGCTTGAGCCGCGATTCCGGCCGCACGGTCATGAGAAAGCCGAACCAGCTCGGATCCGACCCGGGCGTCGGCTCGGGCAGGATCAGCTCGTCCGACAGACCTGCCAGCGCGTCGCGATACCACCGCCAGTTCGCGCGGCGCGCCTCGCCGAACGACTCGAGCTTCGCGAGCTGCGCGACGCCGACCGCGGCCTGCATGTCGGTGACCTTCAGGTTGTACCCGAGGTGGGTGTACGTGTACTTGTGATCGTACCCGCACGGTAGATCGCCGAGCTGCCACTCGAACCGCTTTCCACAGGTATTGTCGACGCCGGGCTGGCAGTAGCAATCGCGGCCCCAGTCGCGGATGCTGGAGATCGCTTTTTCGAGGACGTCGTCGTCGGTCAGCACCGCGCCGCCTTCGCCCATCGTCATGTGGTGCGGGGGGTAGAAGCTCAGCGTGCACAGATGGCCGAACGTGCCCGTCTTGCGGCCGGCGTAGCGCGAGCCGGACGCGTCGCAGTTGTCCTCGACGAGCCAGAGGTCGTGCTTCTTGCAGAACGCAACCACCGCGGCGAGGTCGAACGGGTTCCCGAGCGTATGTGCGACGACCACCGCGCGCGTGCGCGGGCCGTACGCCTGCTCGAGCCGGCTGACGTCGATGTTGTACGTCGGCAGCGTGACGTCGACGAAGACGGGCACCAGCCCGTTCTGGAGGATCGGCGCCACCGTCGTTGGAAAGCCCGCCGCCGCGGTGATCACTTCGTCACCGGGCTTGAGCCGCTTGTCGCCGAGCAGATGGCTGGTCAGCGCCGTCACCGCGACGAGGTTCGCGCTGCTTCCCGAGTTCACCAGCCGCGCGTGCTTCAGGCCGTACCACTCCGCCAGCTCCTTCTCGAGCTGCCGGTGCCAGCGGCCCGCCGTGAGCCAGAACTCGAGCGAGCTCTCGACGAGGTTCGCCATCTCCTCCTCGTCGTAGACGCGGCCGGCGTACCGTACCGGCGTCCTGCCCGCTTCGAACTCGCGCTCTTTTTCCAGCCGCAGCCGCGCGAGCCGGCGCACGCGATCGAGGATCTCGTCGCTCAGGCGTTTCTCTTCAGGCGACAGCGGCATAGTCTCGAATCTGCTCCAGGCACGTCGTGCGGCGGTCTCTATAGTAGCCTTTGTACCAATCGGCCGTCCGACGCACGGCTTCCTGCAGCGACCACCTCGGCCGCCAGCCGAGCCGGGCGTGCGCTCTCCCGGTCGACAGCATCAAGAGCGCCGCTTCGTGCGGTGCGCGTGGGTCGTGGCGGTTCTCCCACATGCCCTCACCCCAGCGGTCGATGAGCAGCTCGATCACCGTTTGCACCGAATCGGCGCTGTCGGGGCCGAAGTTGAACGCGGTCCGTAGAGGGGGCTCGTTCTCGATGCGCGCACCGAGGGCGAGATAACCGCTCAGCGGCTCGAGCACGTGCTGCCAGGGGCGGACCGATTTCGGGTTGCGGACCGGAATCGGACGGCGATCGGCCAGCGCCTTCACCGCGTCGGGGACCAGCCGGTCGGCGCACCAGTCCCCGCCGCCGATCACGTTGCCCGCCCGCGCCGACGCGACGGCGATCCCGAGGTCGTCGAGGAAGCTGCGCCGGTAGGACGCGGTCACAAGCTCAGCGCAGCCCTTGGACATCGAGTAGACGTCATGGCCGCCGAGCGGGTCTTCTTCGCGGTAGGCGTGCTCAGTCTCTCTATTTTCGTAGCATTTATCGCTGGTTACGATGACGGCTGAGCATGGCCGCTTCTCCAGGCGCAAAGCTTCCAGGACGTGCGCGGTGCCGAGCACGTTGGTCTCGATCGTCAGCAGGGGCTCCTGGTACGACCGCCGCACGAGCGGCTGCGCCGCGAGGTGAAAGACGTAATCGGGCTCGCAGGCGCGCAGGGCGCGGCGCACCGCCTCCAGCTCGCGCAGATCGCCCTCGACGTGCTGGACGGCGTCGCCGACGTGCGCGGCCTCGAACAGCGACGGCGAGGTATCGGGCGGCAGCGCGAAACCGGTGACGTTCGCGCCGAGCTCGCGGAGCCAAAGCGCGAGCCATCCGCCCTTGAAGCCGGTATGCCCCGTGAGCAGGACGCGTTTGCCGCGGTACGCGGTTACCAGGTCTTCCACGGCGCCCGGCCTTTGCTCCACAGGTCGTTCAACATGCTGTACTCGCGGGCGGTGTCCATCGGCTGCCAGAAGCCGGTATGCGTGTAGCCGACGAGCTGTCCGTCGCGCGCGAGGTGCTGGAGCGGCTCGCGCTCGAGCAGAGCGTGGCGGTCGCCGCCCAGATAGTCCCAGACGCGTTTCGAGTCGAAGACGAAGAACCCGCCGTTGATCAGGCCCTCGGTGGCCTGCGGCTTTTCGTTGAACTCGGTGACCCTGCCGCCGTCGAGCCGCATCTCGCCGAACCGGCCCGGCGGGCGGACGGCGGTGACGGTGGCGATCTTGCCGTGCTCCTTGTGGAACGCGAGCAGCTTGCGGATGTCGATGTCGCACACGCCGTCGCCGTAGGTCAGCATGAACGTGCCGTCCCCTTCGACATAGCGTCGGATGGCGGCGACCCGGCCGCCGGTGCCGGTGTCCTCTCCGGTCTCGGCGAGCGTGACGTTCCAGTCTTCCTCGCGGTGATTCTCGTGGAAAACCGGGTCGTTATGCGTTCCGAGCGAGACCGTGACGTCGGTCGTCTTGGCGCGGTAGTTGAGAAAGTACTCCTTGATCAGCCAGCCCTTGTAGCCGAGGCAGAGGACGAAATCCTTCACGCCGTGAACCGCGTAGCCCTTCATGATGTGCCAGACGATCGGGTTGGCCCCGATCGGCAGCAGCGGTTTGGGCAGCGTCTCGTTCGCGTCGCGGATGCGGGTTCCCTGCCCGCCACAGAGGATGACTGCTTTCATTTTGCGCGCGACGCTAGACCACGCCGGTCGGCCTCTGTCAACTCGCGGATGAGCTTGGGGCGGATGCCGGTGGTTTCGAGCAGGTGCTCGAGCTCCTTGCGTTTTTCCCGGTGCTCGCGGTGGACGCGGCGGGCGAGGATCAGCTCGTTCTTGAGCGAGTGCTCCCAGCCGGTCAACTCGGTCACCGTCACCTGGTAGCCGAGGCTCTGCAGGGCGAGCGCGCGGACGACGTTGGTCAGGTGCGCGCCGATCTCGCGGCGGTGGATCGGATGGGACCAGAGCTGCGGCCACGGCGCGGGCGCGGCTTTGGGCATCTCCTTGAGCTGCGCGGCGACCTCGGCCTGGCAGCAGGGGACGGCCGCGATGTGGTCGGCGTTGTGCTTCAGCGCCAGCAGGATCGCGTCGTCGGTCGCGGTGTCGCACGCATGCAGGGCGGTAAGTAGATGGATTCGTTCGGGTAATTCGGCCTGGCCGATGGCGCCGTGGAGGAAGCGCATCCGCCTGAAGCCAAGGCGGCCGGCGCGCTCCTGGCCGCGCTGGACGAGGTCGGGTCTTGATTCTATTGAGTATATTCGGCCGCGTTCCTTGAGGAAGAGCTCGTAGAGGACGAAGCCGAGGTACGCGTTGCCGGCGCCGGCGTCGACGATGACCGGCTCCGGATAGCGGCCCAGGACGTCGTCGAGCGCCGGCTCGATGAGCTGCACGAGATGGTTCACCTGCTTCAGCTTGCGGAGGCTGTCCGCGTGGAGGGCGCCGTCGCGGCCAATCAGGTGCAGTTCCTTGAGGAGGTCTTCGGACTGCCCGGGCAACAGCTCGCGCCGGACCTGTTCGCCTTTCGCCTGCCGCATCGGTACATCATAGTGCCCGGCATGGTCTTCGCGGTGTGCGCGCCGGGTCTCGAGGCCGTCCTGCTCGGGGAGGTCCAGGCGCTCGGCTTTTCGGCGACCGCGGTGCCCGGCGGCGTCGAGGTCCCTTCCGGCGACATCGCGACCCTCAACCGGTGGTTGCGAACGGCGTCGCGCGTGCTGGTCCGCCTCGGCGAGCCGTTCCGCGCCACGGCCTTTCCCGAGCTGGTGCGCAAGGCCTCGGCCCTGCCGTGGGAGAAATTCATCCGTCCCGGCGCTCCGGCCACCTTCCGCGTCACCTGCCGCAAGTCCCGCCTCTACCACTCCCGCGCGGTCGCCGAACGCCTCCAAACCGCGCTGGACGCACGTTTGGGGACACTCAATGGGGACACTCGATTGGGACACTCGTTGGGGACACTCGATCGTGACACCCAACTTTTCATCGCCCGAATCGAGCGCGACATGTGCACGGTGAGCGCCGATTCGTCGGGTCCGCTCCTGCACCAGCGCGGCTATCGCGGTCCGCAAGCGAAGGCGCCGCTGCGCGAGACGCTCGCGGCGGCGCTGCTGCTCTCGGCTGAGTGGGACCCGGCGACGCGGCTCTGCGATCCGCTCTGCGGCTCCGGGACCATCGCGATCGAAGCGGCGCTCCTCGCCGCGGGTCGGGCGCCGGGCGCGAAGCGTTCGTTTTCATTCGAGAAATGGCCGGCGTGGGATGTCCGCCCTTTTCAAGATCGAGCGGCGCCGAACGCCGGTCGAATCGAGGGCTCGGACCAGGATGCCGGCGCCGTCGCCGCCGCGCGCGAAAATGCGGACCGAGCGGGCGTCGCGATCGAGCTCGTCCAGCGAACGCTCGCGGCAGTTCCACCGGACGGCGGGCCCGGGATGATCGCCTGCAACCCGCCGTATGGCGTCCGGATCGCCGCGGACGTCCGCCGCGTCTTTCGGGATCTCGGTGACGTCGCCCGGCGTCGTCCGGGGTGGAAGGTGGCTGCGATCGTCGCTGATTCGTCGGCGATGTCAGCCGCTGGTTTGCGCTGGAACCGGCTGCTGCGCACGGAAAATGGCGGAATTCCGGTGGATTTCGTCGTTTCCGACCCGGTCGGAAAGAACTGACGGCCGTCCCCAACGAGTGTCCCAATCGAGTGTCCCCAACGAGTGTCCCCAATTACCCGCCGATGCGGATCATGGAGCGGGCGCCGCCGGGGCCGGCGGCTTTCTGGACCGAGAGCAGCTCGTCGGCGGGCGCGTGGCCCGGCTTCTTGCGGCGCAGGCCTTCCTCGATGAGCCCGGCGAGGTCGCCGTCGGTCGCGCCGTCGCGGAGCGGGCCCCGCAGGTCGAGCTCGCCCTCGTCGAGCAGGCACCAGCGGAAGTGCCCGTCGGCGGTCAGGCGCGTCCGGCTGCAGGTGGCGCAGAACGGCTCGGTCATCGACGAGATGATGCCGATGCTGCCGAGGAACCCAGGGACCCGGTACATCGCGGCGGTCTCGTCGAAGCCGGTGGGGATCAGCTCGAGTTGCTCCTCGAGCCGCGCCCGAATCGCCGCCGCCGGGAACATCTTGAGCGCCTCACCCCAGTGATTGCCTTCGAACGGCATATACTCGATATATCGAACGTCGACCGGCAGATCGCGCGCGAACGCCCGCGCGAGATCGACGAGCTCGTCGTCGTTCACCCCCGCCATCACGACCGCGTTGACCTTGACCTTCTCGAACCCGGCCGCCGCCGCGGTCCGGATGGCGTCGATCGTTTCCTCGCAGCCGTCACGCAGCGTGATCGCCCTGAACCGATCCGGCCGCAGCGTGTCGAGCGACAGGTTGACCGCGTCGAGCCCCGCCGCCCGCATCGCCGGGATGTGCTGCTTGAGCAAGAGCGCGTTCGACGTCATCGCCAGTCGATGCAGCCCGAGCGCCTTGAGCCTGCCCAGGCGAGCGATCAAATCGTCGACGTCCCGCCGCACGAGCGGCTCCCCGCCCGTCACGCGAATCTTCCGCACGCCAAGGCCCACGAAGAGAGCGGCCAGGCGCTCGATCTCCTCGAACGTGAGCAGGTCCTCGCGAGGCAGCAGCGGCACGCCCTCGGCGGGCATGCAGTACCGGCAGCGCAGGTTGCACTTCTCGATGATCGAGATGCGCAGGTAGGTGTGGGCGCGGCCGTACCGGTCGAACAGGCCGTGCGCTCGCGCGTCGCCCTGCGCGGTCAGACCGAGCGCCGCCGCGTCGAGCGCGCGCGGACCCGCGGGAACGACCGGCAGCCGGAGCGCATCCACGCCGGGTGTATAACTCGCCGCGAGCCCCGAGCCCAACCTGCCGCGCCGGTTAGCCCTGAAGCCGCGCGCGGTCGACCTTGCCAGCGGCGTTGCGCGGCAGCTCCGGGACGACGACGAAGCGCGCCGGGACCTTGAACTTCGCGATCCGATCGCGCAGGAACGCGCGCAGCTCGCTCTCGGCGGCGGTCGTGCTGACATACGCGACGCCGACCTGGCCCCAGCGCTCGTCGGGGGCGGGGAGGACCGCGGCCTCCCGGACGAGCGGATGGGCGAGCAGGGCGGCCTCGACCTCGGCGGGGTAGACGTTTTCTCCACCGCTGACGATCAGGTCGGTGCGGCGGGCGTGGATGATCAGGCGGCCGCGCGCGTCGAGCTCGCCGAGGTCGCCGGTCGGGAACCAGTCGTCGCGCGGTTTGGCGCCGAGGTAGCCGCGCATGACCGACGGGCCGCGCACCTCGATTTCTCCTTTGCTGACGCGGACTTGCATGCCGGGGATGGGCGGGCCTGCGGTCGCGCCGTCGGCCTCGCCCAGGCGCTCGCAGGTGGCCATCGAAGCGGTCTCGGTGAGACCGTACGTCTGCAGGACCGGCAGGCCGGCGCGCTGCGCCCGCTGCAGAAGGGTTTTCGGCACCGGCCCACCGCCGACGAGGACGGCTTTCACGGTCGGGGGGTATTTCTCGCACGCGTCGAGTACGCGCGTGAGCGTGCTGGCGACCAGGCTCGCGTGCGTCGCTCCCTGCGCCAGCTCGCGGGCGACGGCGTGCGCGTCGAATCGCTGGTGCAAAAGCATCGTCGCGCCCGCGAACCAGCAGCGCAGCGCGATGGCGAGTCCGCCGGCGTGGAACATCGGCATCGCGCAGAGGAAGCGCGAGGTGTGGTCGATTCCGAGGAGCTCGATGGCGGCCCGCGCGCTGGCCTCGTGGTTGTCGCGTGCGAGGCGGGCGGCTTTCGGCGCGCCGCTCGTACCGGAGGTGAACAGGATGGTCGCGGCCTCGCCGGCGGGCGGGATGCTCTCGATCGACGCGAGTTGTAACGCGCGTTCTAAATTTGTAACGCGCGTATTCTGCAGGACGATCTCGGCGCCGCTCTCGAGCGCGCCGAGGACGAGCGCGACGAGCTCCGGCGAGTTCTCCTGCGCGACGGCGATGCGCTTTTCGCCCGTCGCTCGCGGCTGCACGTCGAGCCGCGCGTCGTGGAAGACGACCTTCACAGGCCGAGCCCCGGCGCGTCGGGAATCCGGATCGACCCTCCGCGCGGCGCGAGCGTGTCGCTGCAGAGGTCCTCCGCGAGAAGCCGTCCGGTCGAGAGGCCTGCCGCGAGATCCGTCTGACGCAGTGCGGCAGCAAGATGGGCTGCGCCGGCGCGCGCGATCGCGCCGTCGAGGGAAGTGGTGACGACGATCTGACGACCGCGCTCGAGCGCCCTCCGTCCGAGGCGCAGCGCCGGCAAGAGGCCGCCGAGCAGCATCGGCTTGAGCACTATCACCTGTGCGCGATCGAGCGCCGCATCGGGGTCGCGCGGGACGAGCTCGTCGGCGGCGATCGTGATCGGCGCGGTCTCGAGGCCGGCCAGGTCTTCGGTCGGCTGTTCGCAGAGCTCGATGTCGAGCGGCGCGAGCTCGTGCAGCCGCTCCAGCGCCTCATCGCGTCGCCAGGCGCCGTTGGCGTCGACGCGCAGCTTCATGTTCGGCCCGACGGCGTCGCGCACCACCGCCGCGCGGGCGTAGTCGTTGGCCAGTCCTACCTTCAACTTCAATGTGCGATAGCCCTCGGCGGCAGCGCGCTGCGCCTCGCGCGCCAGCTCGGGCATTGTCTCCGCCGAGAGCAGCGCGCTGACGCCGACGCTCTCCGCGGCGCGCGCGTCGAGGAGGCGCGCGAGCGGGACGCCGAGGCGCTGGGCGCTGAGGTCGAACAGCGCCTGCTCGACGGCGTGCCGTGCGGCGGGCGCGGCCGGCAGCGAATCGAGCGTCGCCTTTCGCAGCTCGTCGAAGCATTCGGCGAGCGATTCGGTCCCGTACAGCGGCGCGGCCTCTCCGCGGCCGACGAGGTTGCCGTCGCGCGCGAGGACCACGAATCCGTCGCGGTGCTCGACGACGCCGCGGGCGGTTCGCAGCGGCCTCGCGAGGCGCAGACGGTACGGGCGGATCTCGAGCGCCGAGAGCGCGCGCGCCGGCATCATCGCCACAGCTCCACGGCGAGGAGGGCGGCGAAGACGAGCTGCAATCGGGCGGTCTCGCCGAGCGCGGGGTTCAAGGCGGCGCCGTCGGAGCGAAGGACGCGCCGCAGCGGCTGGAGCGCGAGCGGGAGCGCGACCAGCGGCCACGGCCTTCCTTTCAGGGCCAGGGCGAGGCCGAACGCGAGCGTCAGCAGGACGACGTACTCGACCCGCGTCGCGCGCGCGCCGATCTTCACCGCGAGCGTGTTCTTGCCGACGCGGGCGTCGGTCGCGCGGTCGCGGAGGTTGTTGACGACGAGGATCGCGGTCGAGAGCGCGCCCATCGCGGCGCCGGCGATCCAGGCCTGGGCAGGGACCTCGAGCGCTTCGGCGTAGACGGTGCCGCAGGTCGCGACGAGGCCGAAGAAGATGAAGACGAAGAGGTCGCCGAGGCCGTGGTAGCCGAGCGGCCACGGGCCGCCGGTGTACAGCCAGCCGGCGGCGATCGAGGCGATGCCGATGACGACGATCGGCCAGCCGCTGAGGACGGCGAGGGTGAGGCCGAAAACCATCGCGAGGCCGAACGCGGCGAGCGCGGCGTTCTTGACGGTCGACGGCTTGACGAGCCCGCTCTGTGTCACGCGCTGCGGGCCGACGCGGTCGGCGTCCGCGCCGCGCTTGAAATCGGAATAGTCGTTCGCGAGGTTGGTGCCGATCTGGATCGAGAGCGAGCCGAACAGCGCGAGCAGGGCCGCGCTCGGGCGGAAGGAGTCGATGCTCGCGGCGATCGCCGTCCCCACCACGACCGGCGCGACCGACGCCGCGAGCGTCCGCGGCCGCGCCGCCGTCAACCACACGCCCCAGTCCGGTTGAAGGCTGAGGCCTGAGGCTTGAGGACTCACGGACGCCTCGGGAACTTAGCGAAGTTGGGCTTCCGCTTCTGCTTGAACGCGTCGCGGCCTTCCTGCGCCTCCTCGGTCATGTAGAAGAGCATCGTCGCGTTGCCGGCCAGCTCCTGGATCCCGGCCTGTCCGTCGAGCCAGGCGTTGAAGCTGCTCTTCAGCATCCGCAGCGCCATCGGGCTCATCGCCAGCATCTCCTCGCACCAGCGGACGGTCTCCTCCTCGAGCTTGTCGAGAGGCACGACGGCGTTGACGAGGCCCATCTGCAGCGCCTGTTGCGCGTCGTACTGGCGGCAGAGGAACCAGATCTCTTTCGCTTTCTTGAGGCCGACCAGGCTCGCCAGCGTGCTGGAGCCGAATCCGCCGTCGAAGCTGCCCACCTTGGGGCCGGTCTGGCCGAAGCGCGCGTTGTGGGCGGCGATGGTGAGGTCGCAGACGACGTGGAGGACGTGGCCGCCGCCGATGGCGTAGCCCGCGACCATCGCCACCACCGGCTTGGGCAGCGAGCGGATCTGCTTCTGCAGGTCGAGGACGTTCAGGCGCGGGACGCCGTCGCTGCCGACGTACCCCTGGTCGCCGCGGATGCGCTGGTCGCCGCCCGAGCAGAACGCTTCGTTGCCGGCGCCGGTCAAAATTATAACGCCCGTTCCGGAATCATCACGCGCGTCATGAAAACACTTCTCCATCTCGAACAGCGTCTGCGGGCGGAAGGCGTTGCGCACCTCCGGCCGGTTGATGGTGATCTTGGCGATTCCGTTGGCTTTCTCGTAGATGACGTCCTCGTACTTCTTGACCAGGTTCCATTTCATCGCAGTGCTCCTGTGAAGACTTCCGGTTTCTCGACGTGGATCACGTGGCCGCACTCTTCGACCACGCGCAGCTCGGACGACCGCAGCCGGGCGTGCATCCGGGCGGCGATGGCGGCGAACTTCGGGTCGCGGGCGCCGGCGAGGAGGACGACCGGCATCGACAGGCGGTGCAGGTCGTCCCAGTAGGACGGCTGCGCGCCGGATCCGAGACGACGCAGCGCGCCGGCCAGCTTCGCCGGTTGATGCCGCAATCGTTGCGCGCGCAATCGTTCCAGCTGAAACGATTCCACCTGAAACGATTTCAATGAAACGATTTCATTTGCCTGCCAACGGTCGACGAACGCGGCGATGTCGTGGGTCTCGATGAACCGGGCGAGCTCTTCGTCCTGGGCCCTTCGGCTTGCGCGCTCGGTTTCATCCTCGATGCCGGCAGTCCCGCTCGCCAGCACAAGGCGTGCGATCTTTTCCGGCCGCCGCAGCGCGAGGGCGAGCGCGAGGCGCGCGCCCATCGAGTAGCCGCCGAGGACGACGGGACCCGGATCGAGGAGCTTTTGCAGCTCGGCGAGCGCGTCTTCCCACGAGGTCGCCGGCGGAGCCGAGCCGTGCCCGGGCAGCTCCGGCGTCACCGCGTCCACCGGCAGGTGCGCGAACGAGGTCGCTCCGCCGGTGAAACCGTGAAGCAGGACGGTCCTCACGGCGGCGGCTCCCCGAGCGCGGCGATCACCGCCTGCTGCAGCGCGCGGTGGTGCTCGACGTTGCGCGCGCGATCGGTGCGCGCTTCAATCAACCGCAGCGCAGCCGGGCGCTGCAGCGCGCCGCGCAGCGCTCGCGGATCGTCTGCCCGGACGAACTCGGCGCCGCAGAGCCGGGCCGCGCCCTCCAGGTTCAGGCCGTGCGGGGTGCCAAAGAGCTGCTCGAATCGCTCCGGGTATTCGGCGATGGGCAGGAAGTGGAAGATGCCGCCCCCGTCGTTGTTCACGCAGAGCACCGTGAGCGGGACGTTCAGCCGGGCGGCGGCGACGAGCCCGCCGAGATCGTGCAGCAGCGCGACGTCGCCGACGAGCGCGAGAGTGCGCTTGCCGGTGACGGCCGCTGCTCCAGCCGCGGACGAGACGATGCCGTCGATGCCGTTGACGCCGCGGTTGGCGAGGACTCGGCCGCAGCGGGAAGCGAAGGCATCGACGTCGCGCACCGGCATGCTGCTCGAGACATAGAGCTGCTCGGCCGCCAAGGCGGCTTCGCGCGCGATCAAAGGCTCGCCGAACGGCGCGTCGACGAACGCGCGTTCGAGCGCCGCCCGCGCCCGCGCGTCGGCTTCGGCGAACAGCCGATGCAGCCCGTGTCCGGTGTGTCCGGCCAGCGCACGGCAGATCGCGGCGGCATCGCCCTCGACGATCACCGACGCACGGTGAGCGGGGTCGATCGGTTCTCCTCGTTCGTGCAGGACGACGGTATACGGCGCCTGCTCGACGTACGCCTGCACGACCTTGCTGCTCGAACCGCCGCCGATGCGGATCACTACGTCGGGCCGGAGCGCGTCCGCCCACGCCTCGTTCCGCAGGATCAGGTCGGCGTGGGCGATAGAACGCGCGTTACGAATTTGTGACGCGCATTCTGCGATGACGGGGCAGCCGAGCGCGCTGACGGCGTCGGCCAGACCGTCCTCGGCATCGCGCGGGCCGGAGACGACCACTACCCGCGGACGCCGCGACAGCTCGCGCGCGACTTCGGTCAAGTCGGGAACGCCGCGCGCCCGCAGATGCCGCACGGCCGGCTCGTCGCGCACGTCTTCGGGAAGCGGCTGCACGACCGGCGCCAGCGGCTCGCGGAACGGCGCGTTGAGGTGGACTGGCCCATCGTGCTCGACGGCGCGCGCGACGGTGGCGCGCAGGTGGGGAAGGGTCGCGGGTTCGGGTACACCGACGTCAGCGAAGAAGCGGACGTGCTTACCGAAAAGATCGCGCTGATCGATCGTCTGCGGCGCGCCCCAGCCGTGGACCTCCGGCGGGCGGTCGGCGGTCAGCGCGATCACCGGAACGCCGCTCGCTTCGGCTTCGAGGATCGCCGGGAAGAAGTGCGCACCGGCGCTGCCGGAAGTGGCCACGACGACCACCGGCCGTCCTGACGCTCTCGCCGCGCCGAGCGCGAAGAACGCCGCGCTGCGCTCGTCGAGGACGGTGTGCGCGCGCAATCGCGCGGCGCAAGCGAGCGCGAGCGGGGCCGAGCGCGAACCGGGAGCGATCACGGCGTCGCGCACGCCGCCTCGAGCCAGCTCGTCGACCAGCGCCCGCGCCCACAGGGCGTTGAAGTTCGGGGCCTGCTTCACGGCGCGACTCCAAGCGCGTCGAGCAGCGCTCGCGCCTTCATCTCCGTCTCTTCCCATTCGCGCGCGGCGGACGAGCCCTCGACGATGCCGGCGCCGACGAAGAGCCGGGCGCGATTGCCGCGGATCAACGCGCAGCGGAGCGCCACCGCGAGCTCGGAGCGGGCCGGCCCGACCCAGCCCACCAGGCCCGCGTAGAGGCCGCGCTCGAGTCCCTCGTGCTCGGCGAGGAAGCGGCGGGCGGCGGCCGACGGGACGCCGAGGACCGCGGGCGTGGGATGCAGCGCGGCAGCGACGTCGGCGACACCGCGGCCGGGAGCGAGACGGGCAGAGATCGGCGTGTGCAGGTGGACGACGTTCGCCAGCGGGCGCAGGCCGGGCTCAGGCTTGCGCTGCACCGAGCGGGCGAGCCCGGAGAGGGCGCCGACGATGTGGTCGACGACCCAGCGGTGCTCGCGGAGGTCCTTGCCGCTCGAGAGGAGCGCGGGACCGCCGCCGGGATCCGACGAGCCGGCGAGGGCTTCGGTGCGGACGAGATCGCCGTCGACCCGGCAGAGCACCTCGGGCGTCGCGCCGACGAACGCCGAGCCGTCGTCGCCGCGGACGAGGTACGCGCGGCAGGCGGGATAGCGCTCCTCGAGCCGGGCGAGGAGGGCGGCCGGGTCGATCAGGCCTTCCGCCTCGACATCGATCGCGCGAGCGACGACGACTTTCTCCAGCGCGCCCGCGGCGATGGCAGTCAGCGCGCGCGAGACGAGTGCCGTCCAACGCTCGCGCTCGCCCGATTGGGCCACCCGGTGCGCCCGGTATCGAACCGACTCAACGCGCTTCTCCGACGCGAGCCGGGCATCGTCGAGGCGGCCCCTCGCGCCCGGGCCGAAGGCAGCGGCGAAATGACGCTCTCCGTCACTCCAACGCAGCAGGGCCGGCAGCGTGAATCGAAGCGGCGAGAAGCCGTCCCATGCGCGGCCGTCGAACGCGACCGTACCGAACCAGGGCCCTGGCACTCCGTCGGGCAGGTCGAGGGGCTCGAGCCCGCTGAGGACGGAGCGCAGCGACGGTCCCTCGCGCCGCTCGGCCACGCCGAATGCCGCCATCCAAAGCCGCTGCTCGGGGTGCGCCCAGGCGAGCCCGGCATGGCCCGGTGCGTCGTACGCCGCGACCTCGGCGGAGGCGAATTCCGGTCGGGATGTCGTCTCCGCCAACGCCATGCGCCGCTCCGCTTGCCGGTCTCCACCGGGGCCGCTATACCACACATGATTCAAAACATTCTGAAAGCTCTGATGCAACAGATTCGAACGTGAGGTGTCGATGACCGGACCGACCCTGGTGCTCCGCGAGCGCAAGCCGGAAGGCACGCAGGTCGAGGTCCGTCCGGGCCTGGCCGTAGGTGGCCGCGCGTTCGTGGTGATGGCCGGTCCCTGCGCCGTCGAGGACACGGCGCAGATGGCGGAGGTGGCGGCGGCCGTCGCGCAGGCGGGCTGCCCGGTGCTCCGCGGCGGAACCTACAAGCCGCGCACCAGCCCCTACGCCTTCCAGGGGCTCGGCGCGGCGGGCGTGCGCATGCTCGTCGACGCGGCCGGCCGCAACGGTCTGGCGGCGGTCAGCGAGATCATGGAACCGGAAGACGCGCTGGAGGGCGTCGCGATCCTGCAGGTCGGCGCGCGCAACATGCACAATTCGGCGCTGCTCAAGGCGCTGTCTCTTCAGAAGCGGCCGGTGCTGCTCAAGCGGGGCCTCGCGGCGACGTTCGAGGAGTGGCTCCTCGCCGCCGAGTACCTGCTCGCCGGCGGCAATGATCAGGTGATCCTCTGCGAGCGCGGCATCCGCACCTTCGAGACGGCGACGAGGAACACGCTCGATCTCGGCGCCGTCGTGCTCGCGAAACAGCGGACCCACCTGCCGGTGATCGTCGATCCCTCGCACGCCTCCGGGCGGCGCGAGCTCGTGATTCCCTTGTCGCTCGCAGCCGCGGCGGCGGGCGCGGACGGACTGCTCGTCGAGGTGCATCCGCATCCCTCCGAAGCGCGCTGCGACGGAGCGCAGGCGCTGCTTCCCGACGAGCTGCGCGATCTGATGCGGCGCCTGCCGGCCGTCCTCGGCGCCGTCGATCGCGAGCTGTGGCGCGCGCCGGCGCGCAGGAGGGCCGCGGTGTGAGCGCCGAGGTGCGCCGCATGTTCGCCTCGATCGCCGGCCGGTACGATGCGGCCAACGAGGTCCTCTCGCTCGGCGTCCACAACGGCTGGCGGCGCGAGGCGGTGCGCCTGGCGCGCGTCGGCCCCGGCGATCGCGTTCTCGACTGCGCGACGGGCACCGGAGATCTCGCGTTACAATTTCATAACGCGCGTTCTAAAGTCATCGGCACTGACTTCTGCGAGGAGATGCTCGAGCCCGCGCGGCGCAAGGCGCGCGGCGCGGTCGAGTTCGCCGTCGCCGACGCGATGCAGCTGCCGTTCTCCACTGCGACCTTCGACGTCTCGTCGATCGCGTTCGGAATTCGCAACGTCGACGATCCGGTGCGCTGTCTGCGCGAGATGGCGCGGGTCGTGAAATCCGGAGGACGCGTCGTCGTGCTCGAGTTCGGGCAGCCCCGCGGCGCGTTCGGCGCACTGTTCCGCGCCTACAGCCGCGGGGTGATGCCGATCGTCGGCGGCCTGCTCACCGGCAACCGCGCCGCGTACGAATATCTCCCGCGCACCGCGGCGCGCTTTCCGGCCGGCGAGAAGTTCCTCGCGCTGATGCGCGAAGCCGATTGTTTCGACAGCGTCGCCGCCCACCCGCTGACCTTCGGCACCGCGTTCATCTACATCGGGATCCGGAAGTAGAATCCGCCGCGGCGTGGACAAGGTCCGTCTCGAACAGCAGCTCGAGGTCCTCGCCCGCGCGCGCAAGCTCCTGCCCGCTTCGCGCGCCCCGTATCACGCGCACCTGCGGCTTCGATATGCCGATGGACGCGAGGCCGACATCCTCCTCGGTGGCACCTTCCGGCGCGGCGAGGGCGTCACGATCATCGACTGGCGCACCGCGCCGCTCGCGGAAGTCTTCTTCGGATACGCGGAGGGCGAGGAGTACGAGGTCGAGCTGGTCGACGAGAACGGTGGCCGCCGCAAGGTCGAGGGACTCGTGGTGCAGCGCAACCTGGTCCTCTTCGAACAGGGCGAGCTGGTCGAGGTGACCACGCCGCGAGGCATGATCTCGCGGCGAGGCGGCTCTTGGCGGGAGCTGCCGCTGCCGGAGCTTCCCCGGCTGTCGCCGCGCCCGGCAGGCCTGCGATCGCGGCCCGCGTCGCCGATCGACGTCGAGCTCGACGAGGCGCAGCGCGAGGTGGTCGACCTTGCCGACCGCGAGACAGTCCTGATCCTCGGCGAAGCGGGTTGCGGCAAGACCACCGTCGCGCTGCATCGGCTGCGCGCGCTGCGCCTGCGCGGCAACGAACGGTTTCGCGCCGCCTGCGTGGTGCCGAACGAAGGGCTGCGGCGCCTGATCGAATCGCTCCTGCACCGCCTCGGGCTCGACGACGTCGAGACCTGGACCTGGGAGAAGTTCGCTTCGAAGCAGGCCCGCCGGGTCTTTCCGGATCTGCGCCGCCGCGAGAGCGAGAACGCGAGCCCGGCGGTGATGCGACTGAAGCGGCACGAGGCGCTGCGCCCGATCCTCGCGCAGCTCGCGCGGCGGGCGCCGCCACGGGCGGAGGAGGACGGGCGCCGCCGCGCGAAGCTCGCGCGCCGCGAGGATCTGCACGCGCTGTTCGGCGACCGCGCGCTGATGGACGACGTGGTGCGTCGCGCCGACGGCGGCCTCCCGATCGCCGCGGCCGCCGAGGCGGTGGAGCACACGCGCATCCAGTTCACGGAGAGCACCGAGCGCCAATACGGACATGTCTCCGAGGACCGGCTCGTCGCTCTCGACGGGCGCTCGATCGACGAGGGTACCCCGACCGAGGATGCGGAAACCGTCGACGCCGAAGACTACGCGGTGCTGTTCGAGCTCGAGCGCCTCCGCGCGGAACGCGAGAAGGTCGCACCCGCTTCGCCGAGCCGATACCACTGCCTGCTGATCGACGAGGCGCAGGAGCTGGCGCCGCTCGAGCTCGCGCTGCTCGGCCGCTGCGTCGCGCGCGGCGGAACGTTGATCGTCGCCGGCGACGCCGCGCAGCAGGTCGATCCGGCCGCCGGCTTCCGGAGCTGGGACGCGACGATGGCGGAGCTCGGCGCGCGCGACCACCGCCGGGCGGTGCTCGAAGTCAGCTATCGCTGCCCGCCGGAGGTGACCGCGTTCGCGCGCGGCTTGCGGCAGCCCGCGGGAAAATCGGGATTCCCGCTGGCGCGCTTTCAGGACGAGTGCCATCTCGCCTCGTGGCTGGTCGACGCGCTGCGCGATCTCGATTCCAGCGATCCGCTGGCGGCCGCGGCGGTCGTCTGCCGATCCCCGCTCGACGCCGCGCAGCTCGCGCGCGTCCTCCGGATGGGCCTCCCGGTGCACCTCGCGCTCGAGGGCGCGTTCCGCTTCGGACCGGGCGCACAGGTCACCTGCGTCCCGGAAGTGAAGGGTCTCGAGTTCGATCACGTCGTGGTTCCCGACGTCGCCGCCGGCCGTTACGCGGATACGCCCGAGGCCCGCCGCGCGTTGTACGTCGCGGCGACGCGCGCGTCGGCGCAGCTCCTGCTCGCGGCGGCGGGAACGCCCTCGCCGCTGATCGGATAGAGTCTCCGCATGCGCATCGGCGCACTGATGCTGCTCGCCGCGTTCGCGTTCGCCGGCACGCTCGTCCTCGACGTCGGCGGCCTGCGCTCGCGTCTCTTCGCCGAGGGTCTCGAGAAGCAGCGTGAGATCGCGCCGAGGCTGCCGCCGCCTTCGGCACAGAAACCGTCGGCCCCGATCACCCCCGCCTGGTATCTCGGCGCCAGCGGGTACGAGGGCGCCGAGCTCGAGCGCCAGTCGGCGCGCGCGAACATGGTGATCTATTTCCAGAAGCGCGCTTGCGAGCCATGCCGCGAGTTCGAGCATGAAGTGCTCGCTTCACCCGAGGTGAAATCGTTCCTTGCCGACGTGGTCAAGGTGCGCGTCGATCCCGACGGCGGCGTCGGCGAGCACAAGCTGGCTGCGCGCTTCGGCGTCTCCGGTGTTCCCGCGGTGGCGGTCGTCCCCCATCAGGGACCGCCGCATCTGCTGCCCGACCGCGCCCTCTCGAATCCGCACCTGCTCGTCGCGTTCAGCCGCTAACTGCAAAATCTCACCGCGGAGACGGAGAACGCAGAGGTTCGCGGAGTTTGTTTTTTTAAGAAAATCTCCGCGTCCTCCGCGCCTCCGCGGTGCGCTTGAAGCCGTACCATCGTTACACCGTTCCCGTCGAAGCGTCGGATTCGGAGCGGACGCGCTCGATCTCCTCGGCGAGGATCTCGACCGTCTCGCGGATCTGCTGCTCGGTGTGCGTCGCGGTGCAGAAGAACCGCAGCCGCGCGGCGGTCTCCTCGACCGCCGGGTAGAGGATCGGCTGCACGTTGATGCCCCGCTGCTTGAGGCCGTCCGAGACCTGCAGCGCGTGCAGCGAGTTGCCGAGGATCGCCGGAACCACGGCGCTTCCTTCCGAGAAGCCGGTGTCGATGCGCTTCTCGCGGGCGAGCTTGAGGAACAGCCGCGCGCGCTCGTGCAGCCGCTGCACCTTCTCGGGGTGCGTCTTCAGCTGCCGGAGCGCCTCGAGCGCGGCGCCGGCGTTGGCGGGCGAGATGCCGACGCTGTAGATGAACCCGGGCGCGGTGTACTTGAGGTACTGCACCAGCGCTTTCGATCCGGCGACGTACCCGCCGCACGACGCCAGCGACTTCGACATCGTGCCCATCCAGAAATCGACGTCCGCGCGATCGACGTGGAAGTGTTCGCCGACGCCGCGGCCGGTGTCTCCGAGGACGCCGATCGAGTGCGCCTCGTCGACCAGGAGCAGCGCGCCATACTTCTTCTTGAGCTCGATGTACTTCGGCAGCGGACAGATGTCGCCGTCCATCGAGTAGACGCCCTCGACCGCGATCAGCACGCGCTTGTAGTGCGGGCGCAGCTGCTGCAGCTGGCGCTCGAGGTTCTGCCAGTCGTTGTGCGGGAACGGCCGCCGCTTCGCGCCCGAGAGCTTCGCGCCGCCGAGGATGCAGTCGTGCGCCAGCGCGTCGTGGAGGATCAGATCGCCGTCGCCGACGACGTGGCCGATGACGGTCACGAAGACGCCGTGGCCGGAGACGAAGACGATCGAATCCTCGGTGCCGAGGAAGCCGGCCAGCTCCTGCTCGAGCTCGCGGTGCAGCGGCTTCTCGCCGCTCGCGACCCGAGATGCCGAGACGCTCGTGCCGTACCGCTCGATCGCGGCCTGCGCGGCTTTCGACACGTTCGGATCGCCGGAGAGGCCGAGGTAGTTGTACGAGGACCAGTTGATCACCGTGCGGCCGCCGATCACCGAGGTGTCGTTGGTGACGCGCTCGTGGACGTTGAAGTACGGGTTCTTGAGCCCGAACGCAGCCGCAAGCCCGAGGCGCTGTTCCAGCTCCTGGACTTCGGGGAAGAGCTCGATCCGCCAGGTCGACTCGTCGATCGGCTTTTCGGCCGGCGCCGGTTTCGCGGCCGAGACCGCCCGTCCGATCAGGAACCGCGGGTCGCGATGCTTGAACTCGCCGGTCACGCCCCGCGCGACGGCGACCACGCGGCCGTCGCGCGACTGCAGGACGATGGTCCCGCGCACTTCGTCGCCGCTCGACTGCTCGAGCGTCAGCGACGCGCGCACCGGGCCTTCGCCGAGCGGCGCGAGCTGCACGTACTCTTCGATCCCGATCGGGAAGCCCGCTCGCTGGAGATGCGCCCACGCCCAGTACGCCGCGAGCTGAAACGCGCCGTCGAGCGCCAGCGGATCGACCGTCCATTCGCCGCGGGACGGATCCCGGATCCAGTCCTTCGGCGTGCTGGTCCTGACCGTGCCGACGATCCCCTGCGGCGTGATCTGTTCGATGGCGAGGATGCCGCGCATCCGCGGGCCGTGGAAAGTATATCCGCTATAAAACTCATCCAACGACATCGGCAGATCGGCGCGGGTCGAAGCAGCCGGAGCCGGCCCGACGGATCCGAGAGCGGTCCCGACGTCCGCGCCCGGCGTTGCAAACGCGGTGTACGCCGGCGCCCGCGAGAATGTGCGCGGACCCGCGGCCGGCGTCGAGGAGAGCGCGACCGCCAGCTCCTTCTCACCGCCGACCGAGACGGTGAATTGCGCTGCCTGGGGAATGCGCACCGGCTGCTTGAGCCCGAAGTCGCGCACCAGGATCGGCGCGCCGTGCTTGCCGGTCGCCTCGACCGCGGCGTAGGCGACGAGATCGAGGGCCGCCGCGAGCGGCAATACCGGCTGTCCCGCGAGCTGGTGATCGTCGAGATAGAGGTGCTCGCTGCGCGAGACGTGCATCTGAAGCTTGTATTCCGCGCGCCGCGCCGGCCGCGCGTGTGCGAGCACGATCGCCCCGCGCGCGCCCGATCGCAGCGCTTCCTCGAAGGCGGCGATGCCCGAGGCGTCGTCGATGAAGGGCACCCCTTGCTCGATCAGCGCCGCGCGGACCAGCGGCGGAATCTTCGCCACCATCGCGGTGCCGTCCCACGGGGGGTATTCGAGCGAAAGGGCCGGGACGCGCTTCAGCGCGGCGAGCTCGGCCGAGAGCGCGGCGTTGGCAGCTGCGTACGACGCCTGCGCGGCATTTCCGAATCGGCCGGCCCAGCTCGAGATGCCGACGACGAGGCGAACCGGGTCCTGCCGGGTGACGCCGAGCGCGACCTGCAGGCCCGTCACCTTCGGAGCGAGCACGCGCTCGAGCGAACCTTCGTCGGTGTCGGCGACCGGCGCATCCTCGGTGATGCCCGCCGCATGAATGAGGACGGTGAACCCGCCGTGCAGTTGGCGCGCCGCGTCGAGAGCGTCGCCGGGGAGCTTCGTCACGTCCCACTTCGCGAACGTCAACGACGGGTCGGCCGGCGGCTTGCGTCCGGCGACGACGACTTTCGCGCCTTTGCGGGCGAGGGACTGCGCGATCTTGAGCCCGATGCCGCGCGTGCCGCCGGTGACCAGGACGACGTCGTCGACGCCGATCTCGATCGGCTCGCCCGATGGCGCCGGCTGCAATTCGATTTCGAACCGCCTGCCCCCGGTCCAGCGGACCTCGGGCGCGGCATTGCCCGACCGAATCTCGTCGAAGATCGCCTGCGCGATCGCGGCGGGGCCGTCCTCGAGGCGCACCTCGACGTGCTTGACGAGCTCCTCGGTCCGCTCGCGCGCGAGGGACTTGAGATAACCGCCGATCGCCGCGTTGGCGGCAGGCTCGTCGATCGACGCGGTCGCGACGACGAGCGTGCCGCCCTCGACCTGCGAGCGCGCCAACCGGTGCGTTTCGAGGAGATCGGGCCGGTCGAGGGCGAGAACGATCGCGCCGCCCGCCTGCGACGCTGACTCGACGACGGTGTGGCCGGCCGCTTCGAGGAGCTTGGTCAACGCTTCGGCGACGCCGTGCGAGTCGCGCGCGATCGCGATCGTCTTCGGCAACGGACTCTCGGCGGGCGGTTTCGGCGGCAGCTTCACCTCGACCGGGACCGGCGCGAAGCGCAGCAGCTCGGGCCCCTCGCTCGCGACCGCACCGAGCGCCGCGGACAGCGTGGGCAGCGGCGGGGAAGAGATCGCGCGCGAGACGTGATCGATGACGTCCTGCACCGTCGTCTGCACCCCGAGGAGACTGCGCGGCAGCGCGCCGAGGCCGGGGAACGCCTTCCCGATGTCGGTGTCCAGCTCGACGGTCATCAGCGAGTCGAACCCGAGATCCCCGACCAGCGTCTGCGCCGGCTTGATCGCTTCGGCCGGGAATGCGCTGATCCGCGCCACCGACGAGATGATCGTCCGCGAGACGCGATTGACCTCGGGCCTCGGACCTCGGGCCTCGGCGGATTTGGGAGGCGCAGGCGGCTGCACGGCAACGGGCCGCGGTGCCGGGGCAGGCTGAGGCCCGAGAACCGAGGGTCGAGGGCTTTCCAGGCCGCGCTCTTCGAGCATCCTCGCCTGCTCCTGCATCAGCGCGACCTGCTCGCGGAACAGCGCGACCAGTGGATCGACCTTGTCGTCGTTGGCGTTGCTCATCTGGAGCGCCTCCTGCGGTTTCTTCGGGCGCTCGATCGGCCAGTACGGCTGCGTGTCGAGCGGCGTCGGCGGCAGCGTGACCAGATCCGCGCCGCGGCCCTGGTAGAGAACGGACGTATCGAGCGGAACGCCGGCCGTCCAGAGCTGTCCGGTCGCGATCGCGAGCTGCGCGAGCCCGTCCTCTTCGCGGCTGGCGAGCGCGACGTTCACCAGCCGCTGCTCCTCCGGCACCGTCGCCTTGACGAACGCGCTCAGCACCGCGCCGGCGCCGACCTGGATGAAGACGCGCGCGCCGAGACCGGCCACTCTGCGCAGCGCGGAGACGAAATCGACCGGCGCGGTCGCGTGGCGGATCCAGATCTCGCGCGGATCGTCCGGATAGGGCTCGCCGGTGATCGCGCTCACCACGGTCGCTCTCGCCGGCGCGATCGCCTGCCGCTCGATCAGCTCGCGCATCGCCGGCTCGATGCCCTGCATCAGCGGCGAATGGAACGCGTGCGACACGTCGAGGAACGTGACTTGTATGCCATGAGCAGACAAGCCTTCGGCCGCGCGGCGGACGCCTTCGGTCGTGCCCGAGATCACCGTCTGCTTCGGGTGGTTCAGATTCGCCAGCACGGCGCCGTCGATGCCGTCCACCGCTTGCGCCACCGTCTCGCGATCGGCCGCCGCCGAGGCCATCGCGCCGGGATCCTGCAGCTCGAGCGCGACCATCGCCTCGCCGCGGCGCGCGACGAGGCGCACGCACTCCTCCGGGCCGAGGATACCCGCCGCCGCCGCCGCCGCGAACTCCCCGAGGCTGTGGCCGAGCATGAAGTCGGCCTCCACACCCATCCGCCGCAGGACCGCGTGCAGGGCGAGACCTACGGCGGCCATCACCGGCTGGCAGACCTCGGTCGCGGTCAGCCGGTTCTCGGCCTCGAGCGACGGCTCGGCGTACAGCGCCTTTCGCAGCGCGCCGGAAGGATCGAGCGCCTCGAACGCTTCGGCGAACGCCGGAACCTGCTCGTACGCCTCGCGCAACAGACCGACCCTCTGCGCGCCCTGTCCCGGGAAGAGCAGCGCAACCTTGCGATCGACGAGCGGCCCCTGCGCGAAGACGACGCCGGGCAGAAGCTGCGCCGGCGCGGCCGGCTCCGGGGGCGCCATCGCATCCGGAGCGCGATCGCCCCGCGCGTCGAGCGCCGCGGCGGCTTCGCGCAGCCGCACCGCGAGCTGGTCGAACGAATCCGCGGTCACCGCCAGCCGCGCACCGGCGTGCGCGCGTTGCGAGAGCGTGAACGCGACGTCGCACAACGCGTGTCCCTCGCGCTGGAGCAGCGGAAGCGAATCCGCCAGCTCGCGCGCGAACCTGGCCACCACCGACGCGCGCTCGCCCGCGAGCATGAACAGCTCGACCCGTGCCTTGCGCAGGGGCGCCACCGTCTTCTTCCGCTGCGCCCGCGGCGCTTCTTCGAGCGCGAGGTGCGCGTTCGTCCCGCCGAATCCGAACGAGCTGACCCCGGCGCGCAGCGGAGCTCCATTCCGCTCCCACGGCGTCTGCGCCCGCGGCAGGAAGAATGGACTCCGCGCGAGCTCGAGCTTCGGATTTTCCTCGGCGACCGAGGGCTGCGGCGGCAGCACCCGGTGGTGCAGGGCGAGCGCGGCCTTGATCAGGCCGGCGATCCCCGCCGCCGACATGGTGTGGCCGATGTTGGCCTTGACCGATCCGATGGCGGTGCGCGAGCCCTGGTCGGGAGTCCATCCCGCTTCCTCGAAGAGCTGTCGCAGCGCGCCGACCTCGACCGCGTCGCCGACCGTCGTCGCCGTGCCGTGGGTCTCGACGTACCCGAGCGTCGCGGGCGAGAAACCGGCGTCGCGATAAGCGGCGCGCAGCGCGTCGAGCTGTCCGCCCGCGCGCGGCGTCATCGGCCCTTCGCTGCGGCCGTCGTTGTTGGCGGCGGCGCCCTTGACGATGGCGTAGATCCGGTCGCCGTCCCGCAGGGCATCGGGCAATCGCTTCAGCACCACCACGCCGACGCCTTCGCCCATCACGAATCCATCGGCGTTGGCGTCGAACGGGCGGCATTCGCCCTTGCGCGAGATCGCGCCGATCCGCGAGAAGCCGACCAGGTTGTCGGGCAGCAGATTCAGGTACACACCGCCGGCGAGAGCGAGATCGATCTGTCCCGCGCGCAGGTTAACGA
>JAIVGS010000173.1 GCA_020201435.1 Myxococcales bacterium | reverse complement strand
CCCGGTCAATGTGTCCCAGTCGTTTACTCGTCGTCCTCATCCGGCGGGGAACGCTGGATATGGCGGACCGGCTCCGCCGCCGGCGGAGCGCCCCGGGAGAGGTTGGCGACGACGGTGAGCGTCCCGGACCCCGACAGCTCGGGCCGCGCCAGTACGCGCGCGCAATTCGACGCCGCGATCCGCGGCTGGGTTTCGATCCGGGCCGACGGCATCGATCCCGGCCGCAGCTCGACGTCGACCTTCGCCCGCACCGTGTACCCGCGCGCCGCCTGCAGCGCGACCGCGAGGCAACGGCGCAGCGCCAGCTGCGAGAGCGCGAGCAGCGACTGCCCCTCCGAATACGACGCGGTCCCGGTCGCGCCGGCGATGCGGATGTCGACGCTGGTCAGCGCGCGCTCGGCGAGGTGCGCCGCCACCAGCCCGTCGCTCGAGCCGAGCTGCGCCGACTCGACGAAATCGTCGCTGTACCGGGCGTAGAACCGATCCGGCAGCGGCGAACCCGGAGCGAGGTCGACGATCTGCAGCGTCTCCGGATCGAGCAGCGCGAGCGAAAGCGAGGGAACGCTCTCGCATCGGCCGCCGTACCGATGCAGCTCGGGCTCGACCTCGACCGCGCAGAGGCCGCCGGTGCGCGAGGCGAAGGTGAGCGCGGAGGGCTCGCCCTTCTCCTCCGGCGCCGGCGGCAGCGGCCCGTTCAGCTGCTGCGGCTCGATCTGGAAGATCTCGCCCTCGTTCAGCCGCACCGCGGCGGCCTTGAAGAGCGGCTCGGCCAGCCGATCCCACGTCTTGCGCAGCGCCCGCGCCGGGTTCATGTCTCCCTCTTTGCGGACTTCGGCCGCGAGCAACGCGCGCACCAGCGAGCGTTCCTTGTCGGGGCCCGCGGCGGTCAGCCCGCGCCGCTCGGCTTCCACCGCCAGGAGCCGCCGCTTGGCGAGGGCGACGACGTGCTGCTGAATCCACCACGGCTGATCGCTCTTCAGCCACGGCGGCAGCTGGCGCAGGCTGGCTTCGATCTCGGCCCTGGTCAGCGCGCCGCCCTTCCAGTAGACCGGCCCCGCCCGCGGCGCGACGAGCGGAACCGGCGGTATCGCGAGCGGCGCCGGCTTCACGGCCCGCGCTTCGGCGGGACGCGCCTGTGCGACAGGGTGTGCGGGAGGCGGCAGGGCTCCGACCCGCCGTCCGGCGCCGAGACCTGCGGCGACGACCGTCGCCGCCGCCACCCCAGCCGCCGCGAGCGCCGTCTTCGGCAGACGCAGGCCGCCCGAGCGCAGCCGCTTGACCGCCGCGAGCGCCTCCCGCGCCGAGGAAAAGCGCTGCGCCCGCCGGGGCGCGAGCATCCGCTTGAGCAGCGCTCGCGCGACCGGCGCCGTGGCGAGCTTCGGCAGCCGCAGCTCGGGACCATCCATGAACTCCCACGGCGGCACGCGGGTCAGCAGATGCAGCGCGGTCGCGCCGAGCGCGTAGAGGTCACAGGTCAGATCGACCTGCCCCGCGAGCTGCTCGGGCGGCATGTATCCGACGGTGCCGACCAGCGTCCCGCTCTGCACGGTCCGGTCGAGATCGCGGGCGACGCCGAAGTCGATCACCGCGATGGTCCCGTCCGCGCGCCGGATCAGGTTCGACGGCTTCAGGTCCCGATGGATGAGCGGCGGCTGCAGCCCGTGCAGGTGGCGGAGGATCTCGAGCACCTCCTCGACCAGATCGAGGACCTCCTCTTCGGTGTAGCGGCGGTCCTCCATCTCCTTGTTGAGCGAGATGCCCTCGAGGTACCGGTAGGCAAGGTAGAGGCGGGCGCGCGGGCCGTCCTCCTCGCGGAAGGCGTCGACGTACGCCGGCAGACGCGGGTGCTTCAGCTCGCGCAGCGTCCGCGCCTCGCGGGTGAACGCCTCGAGCGACTGCGCGTCGGGCGCCGTCGCGACGCTCAGCTCCTTGAGGACGACGTGGGTACCCTCGGCGGATTCGGCGAGGTAGGTGCGGCGCGCACCCGTCCCGCCCAGACCCTGCAGCACCCGGAAGGGCCCGGCCAGGGCGGGCGCGCCGCAGGCCTCGCAGCGGCGGCCGATCAACGCGGCGCGGCAGATCGCGCAGACGGCCGGTGGCGGCTTTTCGACCCGCACCGCAGGCGGAGGCGACGTCCGCCGATTCGGGCTCGCCGGCGGCGGCGGCGGCGGGGCCTTCGCGACCGGCGCCGGCTGCGTCTTCGGCGAGACGATCCGCAGCGGCGACGGCATGACGCTCGGCCGCAGCCGCGGCCAGGCCTCTTCCTGCCGCCGGGCCATCGCGGCAGCGAAGTGCAACGCGGTCAGGCAGGCGGCGCCGATCGCGACGTGATGGAGGCCGTCGAGCAGGAGCGCCATGCGCCCTTCGACGCCCGCGAGCAACGCGAATGCCCAGAGCGGAATCGCGATCGCGAGCCCTGCGCCCCACAGCGCCCCGAAGATGCGGCTCTCCGGCATCGGGAGGAGCGGCGCGCCCGGGTCGCTCCGGCTCCACAGCTCGCGCAGGGGATGCTCGAAGCGCGGCTGGACGAGGCGCACCAGGGTGAGCGGCGGGAGGACGCGGCCGCCGCCGGCGAGCGCCTGCGCATTCTCGTCGGCGTGCCGCAGGAAAAACGCGCCGGCGGCGATCGCGGCGAGGCCGACGACCGCATCGGCGACGGTCGGAAGCGGCGGCGCACCCGCGCCGGTCAGGATCGCCGCGAGCGACACCCAGAGGCCACGCGCCGACTGCGCCGCGGCGACGATCAGCACCAGGCCGACCAGGCGCAGCGCGGGCCCGAGCGACGACCAGGTGCGTTCCGGAGCCTGCACGAGTCTACCGGCGCAGCCCGCGCCGCAGATCGTCCTGCGCGCGTGTCGTCCCGTCGACCGAGCTTCGGATGAACGCGCCCACCAGCCGCGTTCCGACCCAGATCCCGACGACGAGGACGACGGCGAGGATGACCTTGCTGCCGTGGCGGTCCCAGAAGGTGACGCTCTTCGCCGGCTCGGCGGTCCGGAGCGCGTCCAGAGCGGCGGCGCGGCGCTCCGCGTCGTTCGGTTCCATATCGCCCGAGCGTACACCGCCGGCGACCGGCCGTGCACGTGCTAGAAGGCGCGGCCAATGCCCTACGTCCACGAAGCCGAGGTGTTGCCTGGCGACATCGATCGGCTCGGCCACGCCTCGAACCAGGTGTACCTGCGCTGGGTCCTCGACGCCGCGCTGGCGCATTCGACGGCCCTCGGTCTCGACGAGGACGCGTACCTGCGCCGCGGACAGGCGTGGGTCGTGCGCCGGCACGAGCTCACCTATCTCAAGCCGGCGCTGGCGGGCGACCGGCTGAGGGTCGAGACCCGGGTGGTGACGATGGCGGCGGCGAGCAGCGTGCGGCGGACGCGGATCGTGCGGCCGAGCGACGGGGCGATCCTGTTCGAGGCCGCAACCGATTGGGTTTACGTGGAAATTTCGCGCGGCAGGCCGACGAGGATCCCGGCTGAAGTCAGCTCCCGGTTCCCCATCGAACCGTGACGCGGCTGTCGTGGTCCAGCCGCCACGCAAACGGCGAACCTCGCGAAAGAGCTCGTTCTTGTCGATTGGCACGGACGATGAACCCCGGGTCTTCATGCGCATCGCCGCGCTCGCCTGCGTGCTCTTCGTCGCCTCCCGACCGGCGAGAGCGTGCGGCGCAGGCTACCGGACGCCGCCTTACCAGAACCTCCTGCCGCTGATGGGCCTCGGC
>JAIVGS010000346.1 GCA_020201435.1 Myxococcales bacterium | reverse complement strand
GTGCTGCAGAACGTCTGCGGCCCCGAGCGGTACGCGCGCTTCTCACGCTGGGCGCGCGAGTATTTCTTCATCGCCCATCGCCATTCGGAGCGCGGCGTCGGCGGCGTCTTCTTCGACTACCTGCGCGGCGAGGAGAGCTGGCCGTTCGTCAAGGCAGTCGCCGACGCGTTTTTGCCCGCATACACGCCGCTCGTCGAACGCCGCCGCGACACGCCGTGGACCGAGCTCGACCGCAGCGCGCTCTACAAATGGCGCGGCCGGTACGTCGAGTTCAACCTGCTCTACGACCGCGGCACGATCTTCGGCCTGCGCAGCGGCGGGAACGTCGACGCCATCTTCATGAGCCTCCCGCCGCTGGTGAGCTGGTAAAGGTCTCCCCGTTGTGCAGGATGACGAAGGGCGTGTCGCCCATCTCGGCGCGCAATTTTCGTTCGGCGTCGCCGTCGCCCTCGTCGCCCTGCGCGAAGGTGCCGAAATGGATCGGGATGTCGGTGCGCGCTTTCAACACCCGCGCCGCCAGCACCGCCTCGTGTGCGTCCATGTGGACTGGGGCGAACAGGTCGCGGGGCGAGCCCGGCGCGATCGGCAGGAGGGCGACGAGCGGCGAGCCGAACCGGTCGGCGATCGCTTGCAGGTGTGGCCCGTATCCGGTGTCGCCGGCGAAGTAGACGTCGCCGAGCCGGGTGCGGACGACGAAGCCGAGCCAGAGCCGCGCGTCGTCGTCGCAGGGGCCGCGGCGGCAATCGTGGCGCGCGGGCACCCCGTAGATCCTGAGGCCGGGCGCGGGCGAGACCCATTGCCACCAGTCGAGATCGGTGACGCCGTGAATGTCGTTCTCCGCCAGCAGCGCGGCCATGCCGAGGCCGGCGACGATGCGCGGATTGTGCTTGCGGACGATCTTTCCCAGAGATTCGACGTCGAGGTGGTCGTAATGATCGTGGCTGATCAGGACGACGTCGATCGGCGGCAGATCCTCGAGCCGCAGGCCCGGCGGCCGGTGCCGCCGCCGGCCGAGGTAGCGGAGCGGACCGGCGATCTCGCCCCAGATCGGATCGGTCAGCAGGTTGAAGCCGTTGAACTGGATCAGGACCGTCGCATGGTTCACCAATGTCACCCGCAGTCCCTCGACGCGCTCAGGCGGCGCCGGCGCGGGCGGCGCGTCGGCGAAGTCGGGCCACGGTCCCTGGTGGCGGTGCAGCCGCCAGGAGACGATCGTCATCGCGCCCGGCGCGGTGCCGCCGGGGCCGACGTTGTGGAATCGTTCGCCGTCGAAATGATCGCTCTTTCGCCCGTGCCAGTGCGGGCCGGAGAACTCGCAGCACGCGGCGAGCGCTGCGGCGGCAAGCACGGCGAGCGGGCGCATGATCGGATCCTACGCGGTTGACAGCGCTTTCGGGTGCAACCTACAACCCGCTGACCAATGGCTGACCAGCTGGACGAGCTCGCGACGATCATCGCGGAAAAGGCGCTGCAGCGGCTGCGCGGGCAGGACTTCGCCCGCATCGGCCGCGAGGAGCCGGCCTGCGCGACGCCGCGCCTGGTCGGGACCCCGGCCGAGACGCCGAAGGAATGCAACACCGAAGGCTGCGCGCCGTGCGAGGAGTACCAGGTGTGCTCGGCGCGAGAGCTCTACAACGTCGGGACGGCGCGGCTGTCGCCCTCCGCGCTGCGCACCAGCCGCGATCTCGCGCCCTACATCGATCACACGCTGCTCAAGCCCGATGCGACCCGCGACGATTTGGTGAAATTGTGCGACGAAGCGCGGAAGTACGGATTCGCGACCGTCTGCGTCAATTCGTCGAACGTCGCGCTCTGCTCGCGGCTGTTGCAGGGGTCCTCGGTGAAGCCGATCGCGGTGGTCGGCTTCCCGCTCGGCGCCGCGACCACCGGCGCCAAAGTCTTCGAGACCCGCGAGGCGATCCGCGCCGGCGCGGCCGAGATCGACATGGTGATCAACATCGGCCAGCTCAAGGCGCGCAATTACGGGTTCGTCGAGTGCGACATCCGCGAGGTCGTGCAGGCGGCGAAGCCGAGGCCGGTGAAGGTGATCCTCGAGACCGGCGCGCTGACGCGCGACGAGAAGGTGATCGCCTGCGCGCTGTCGAAAGCGGCCGGCGCGGCCTTCGTCAAGACCAGCACCGGATTCGGGCCGGGCGGCGCGACCGCCGAGGACATCGCGTTGATGCGCGGGGTGGTCGGCGACGACGTCGGGGTCAAGGCGAGCGGCGGCGTGCGCACGACGGCCGACGCGCAGAAGATGGTCGAGGCCGGCGCGAATCGGCTCGGCGCGAGCGCGAGCGTGGCGATCGTGACCGGGCTGCAGCCGGTCGCGGGCGGCGCCGGAAAGTACTGATCTATGGGCCGATTCGTCGTGGTGGTGATCGACTCGTGCGGCGCGGGCGAGCTGCCGGACGCGGCCGCCTACGGCGACGCGGGATCGAACACGCTCGCCAACTGCGCGCGTCGTGTCGGCGGCCTCGAACTGCCGAATTTGCAAACCTGGGGTCTCGGAAACATTACCGAAATTACCGGCTGCGGCGCTGCCGACAAGCCGCGCGCCGGACACGGCCGGATGTCCGAGCAGTCCCAGGGAAAGGACACGACGACCGGCCACTGGGAGATGATGGGGATCGTCCTGCAGAAGGGCTTCACCACCTTTCCCCACGGTTTCCCACCTGAGTTGATGCAGGAGTGGCTCGAGGAATCCGGCGCGCCCGGCTGGCTGGGCAACAAGACCGCGAGCGGGACGGTGATCCTCGACGAGCTCGGCGAGGAACATCTGCGCACCGGCCTGCCGATCGTCTACACCAGCGCCGACAGCGTTTTCCAAATCGCCGCAAACGAAGCGCGGGTTCCTTTGCAAACGTTGTACAAATGGTGCGACGCGGCGCGCACGGTCGGAAAGCCGTACGGCCTGGCGCGAGTGATTGCGCGGCCGTTCGTCGGCGAGCGCAAAGGCGCGTTCGAGCGCACGTACAACCGACGCGACTTCTCGCAGCCGCCGCCGCGCACGACGCTCGACGTGCTCGCCGGGCGCGGCGTGAAGACGATCGGCGTCGGCAAGATCCCCGACATCTACGACAACCACGGGATCGCGCAGTCGATCCATACCGAGGGCAACGCCGACGGCCTGCGCAAGACCGAAGAGCTGCTGCGGGACATGCGCGACGGGTTTCTCTTCGTCAACCTCGTCGACACCGACATGCTCTACGGGCACCGGCGCGATCCGGTCGGGTACGCCCGCGCGCTGCGCGAAATCGACGCGGCGCTGCCAGGCATTGCCCGCACGCTGCGCGACGGCGACGTCCTGGTGCTGACCGCCGATCACGGCAACGACCCGACCTTCCCCGGCAGCGATCACACCCGTGAATACGTGCCGCTCGTCGCCTGGTCGCCCTCGCGGTCGAACGGCGCCGACCTCGGCGTGCGCGACAGCTTCTGCGACCTCGGCGCGACGGTCGCCGACTACTTCGGGGCCCCGGCGCTGCGCGGGAAGAGCTTCCTCGGGGCGGTCCTGTGAAGGAAGGCGTGCTCGCGGTTCCCGACGCGCCGCAGATCGAGGCGCTCTTCAAGTTCGCCCACGGCCATCGCGTCCGGTACGAGGAAGTGGACGCGCAGGGCATCGTCGGCAGCGCGGCATGGCTCTCCCTGTTGCAGCTCGGCCGCGTCGAATACCTGAGGTATCTCGGACTCTTGCTCGAAGGGGGAAATCGCGCTCCGGTGCAGGCCATCGTGCGG
>JAIVGS010000065.1 GCA_020201435.1 Myxococcales bacterium | reverse complement strand
CTACCGCCTCCGAGACCTCGAATCGGCGAACGGGACCTTCCTCGACGGCAAGCCCGTCGGCCGCGAGCCCGTCGCGGTCCCGGAAGGCGCGAAGCTGCGGTTTGGCGACGTCGAGCTCCTCTGCTGGCGGCCGCCGGAAAAAGGCATGCCGCCCGCGAAGCGGCAGAAGATCCTCGTCGCTGCGCTCGGCGTCGCGATCATCGTCGTCGCGATCCTGATCGTCCTGCGGCCTTCCCGGCAGGCCCTCCCCGAGGAGACGGCGGGCGACGACTCGAGCGCGATCGCCGATCAGGCCCAGGCCGCGATCGAGAGCGAGCGATTCGACGAGGCGGTCCGGCTCGCGCAGGACGCGGTCGACAAGGACCCGGTCGCGCCCGGGCCGCGCAAGCTTCTCGCGCAGGCGCGGCGCGAGCAGCAGAGCCAGAAGACCTTCGCCGACGCGCTCGCCAAAGCGCAGGTCGGCCGCGAGGACGAGGCGCTGCAACTGCTCGCGCAAGTACCTGCCGAGAGTCGGTTTTTTCCGCGAGCCCGGATCAAGGCCAAGGACCTCGCCTCCGCCGTCCTGCGCACCCGCGGCGCGGCCTGCCGGAGCGCTCCGCGTGAGCGTGCCGCCGAAGTCGTCGAACAATGCGCGAAAGCGATGGACGTGAAGTGCCAGCAGGGTCCGTTCGAGGACGACGCGATGTACAAGGCCTTGCGCGCCGGCGAGAAGAAGCTGTCCCGCCGGGTGCCATGGTCGTGCCCGCCCTCGCTCGCGGCGCTATTCGGCGACGAAGGCGCGGGCGCGGAGACCGTGGTAGACGAGAAAGCGCTCGTCGCGCTCTACCCCGATCCGTCGGTGCGCAGCGGCATTGCCCAGTACGCCCGCGGCGACGTCTCCGGCGCGGTGCGGACGCTGTCCGCGGGACGCAGGCCGGGCGCTGCCGAGGCGATCGAAAAGATCAAGGTGGTCGACGGCCGCTTCCGCGAAGGCCAGACGGCGATGCTGAGCGGCGCGCTCGACCGCGCCGACCAGCTCTGGGGCGAAGCCCTCCAGGCCGACGCCGCGCTCATGCCCGCGGGAACAGAGAGTTTTTTCGGTCGCCAGATGCGCTCTTCGTTGTCGCGCGCCCACGGCAAGGCCGGCGACGACCGCTTCCAAAGGATGCAGTACGCGAGCGCCTACGACGAGTGGCTCAAGGGGCTGGCCGTCAATCCGCGCGACCCGCACCTCCTCGACCAGCTCGCGCGGCTCGAGAAAGTGGCTGAAAACATTCTCGGAAACAGCCCGTCCTGCGATCAGCTCTCGGTCGCCGCGCACATCACCCGCGCCGACCCGCCCTCCCCGGCCCACGACGCGGCGCAAAAGGCCTTCGCGCGCTGCCGGTAGATCGTTCGCCCGCGCCGTTCGTTGTGCGCCGCATGCGCACAATCCTGGTCGTCGCCCTGGCTTGCTTTGCCTGTGCTCACTCCGCTTCGCTTCGTGTCGCGTCGCCCGGGATGGATGTCGCGCCGGCGCCCGAGCTGGTTCGGACGGCGGACGCGGAGATTCACCGGGAAGATCCCGCGCAGGGCGTGACCGCGGCGGTCGCGCTGGCGAAGGAGCACGGCGGGTGGGCCGAGTCGATGAACGTCGAGCGCGTCGTCCTGCGCGTGCCCGACGAGCAGCTCGACGCGGTGCTGGTCGAGCTGCCGAAGCTCGGCGAAGTCGCGTCGCGTCGCGTCCACGCGGTCGAGATGGGCGACGCGCATCGCGATCTGCGCCTGCGGATCGACAGCCTGCGGCGGACGCGCGACCGCTACCTCGAGCTGCTCGGGCGCGCGGAGAACGTTTCGGAAGCGACCGGGGTCGAGAGGGAGATCGAGCGCGTCACGAGCGAGCTGGAAAGGCTCGAGGCGCAGCTCGCGGCGATGGAAAAGCGGATCCAATTCTCCGCGCTGGCCCTCGACTTCTCGCGGAAGGTGCGACCGGGCCCGGTGGGTTGGGTCTTCTACGGGCTCTACAGCGGCCTGAAATGGCTGCTCGTCTGGGACTAGCGCCATGTTAGAACCCGCGTCCCATGCCTTCGCTGTGGCTCGTCGACGGCTCGCACGCCATCTTCCGCGCCTATCATGCGCTGCCCCATCTCTCGACGCGGCAGGGCGTACCGACCAACGCCGTCTACGGCTTCACCACCATGCTGCTGCGCGCGATCCGCGAGGGCAGCCCGACGCATCTGGCGGTCGCCTTCGACGAAGAGGCCAAGGCCAAGCGGGCCGAGATTTATACCGAGTATAAAGCAACTCGGGGGGCGCCGCCGGACGACCTGATGCCGCAGTTTCCGCTCGTCCGGCGGGTGCTGGAAGTGATGCGCGTGCCGGCGATCGGCTTTCCCGGCTACGAGGCCGACGACGTCATCGCCACCCTCTCGAAGCGGGCGCGCGCGAAGGGCTGGGACGTGGTCATCGTCACCGGCGACAAGGACCTGATGCAGCTCGTCGACGGCCAGCTCAAGAGCTACGACTCGATGTACGAGAAGTGGTACGGCCCCGCCGAGGTCGAGGAGAAATGGGGCGTGCCGCCGACCCAGATCGCCGACCTCCTCGCGCTCACGGGCGACAAGATCGACAACATCCCCGGCGTCCCCGGCGTGGGCGAGAAGACCGCCGCAGGATTGCTGAAGGAATACGGGACGTTGGACGCGGTGATCGAGAACGCGGCCAAGGTGAAGAAGCCGAAGCTGCGGGAGAACCTGCTCGCTTCGATCGAGAAGGTGAAGGTCGGCCGCAGGCTGATCGCGCTCTACGACGAGCTCGACCTGCCGGTGCAGCTCGAGGACCTCGAGCGCAAGCCGATCGACGAGCCCAAGGCGCGCCAGCTCTTCACCGAGCTCGAGTTCGTCCGGCTGGTGAAGGACCTGCCGCGGCCGGCGCCGACGCCGCCGTCGGGCGCCCGGTCGATGGCGGCCGATCTCGACGCGGTGGAAAAGCTCGTCGCCAACGCGCGGGCAGCCGGCCGGATCGGGCTTTTGACGCTGACCAGCGCGGACGAGCCGTTGAAAGACGACCTGCTCGGCGTCGCGATCTCGCTGCCGGACGAGTCGGTCTACGTGCCGCTCGGCCACCGCTCGTCGAACGCGCTGTTCGCGCCGGCGGGGCTGAACGTGCGCGAGGCGATCCCGCTGCTCAAGCCGCTGCTCGAGGACCCGGGCGTGCTCAAGAACGGGCACGACCTGAAGCGGGACGTGATCGCCTGGCGGCGTGCGGGCGTCGATCTGCAGGGCCTCGACATCGACGCGCGCCTCGCGAGCTACCTGCTCGACCCGACTGGCCGCGATCACTCGCTGGCGCAGACGGCCCGCGAGCGGATCTCGTGCGAGCTGCCGCTCTTGAAAGAGCTGTGCGAACGCTCCGGAAAAGGAAAGAAGGCGACGCCGCTTCCCGAGCTGCCGGTCGACGAAGTGAGCGCGGCGGCCTGCGCGCTCGTCGAGGGCGCGCGCCGGCTCTCCGACGCGCTCGGCGAGGACATGCGCGGCGATCCGGAGCTGTGGAAGCTCTATTCCGAGCTGGAGCTGCCGCTCGTGCGCGTGCTGGCCGAGGTCGAACTGGCCGGCATCAACCTCGACGTCGATCGCTTGCGCCAGCTCGGCGACGAGGTCGGCAAGCAGATCGACGCGCTTTTACAGGAGATTTTCCAGCTCGCCGGCGGCGAGTTCCTGCCCGGCTCGACGCAGCAGCTCGCCGACGTGCTCTTCAAGCGGCTCGGCCTCCCGGTGTTGAGGCGCGGCAAGACGGGCCCGTCGACCGATCAGGACGTCCTCGAGGAGCTGGCTGAACAGCACCCGCTGCCGGCGAAGATCCTCGAGCATCGGCAGCTGACGAAATTGAAGAACACGTACCTCGACGCGCTGCCGCTCGAGCTGGGCAAGGACGGGCGGCTGCATACGACGTTCGACCAGGCCGTCGCGGCGACGGGCCGGCTCTCCTCGGTCAACCCGAATCTGCAGAACATCCCGATCCGGACGCCGCTCGGGGCGAAGATCCGCGAGGCCTTCATTCCGCAGCCCGGCTGGCGGCTTTTGAGTGCGGACTATTCGCAGATCGAGCTGCGCGTGCTCGCGCACATCACGCAGGACCCTGTGTTGCGCGCTTCGTTCGAATCGGGCGAGGACCTGCACGCGCGGACCGCGGGCGAGACGTTCGGCGTGCCCGCGGCGGAAGTCACGCGGCAGCAGCGCGACATCGCGAAGATGATCAACTACGGCATCGCCTATGGCCTCTCGGCGTTCGGGCTCGCGCACCGGCTCGGGCTCGAGACCTCGGAAGCGGCGGCGATCATCGAGCGTTACTTCGCGCGCTATCGATCGGTGAAGCAGTGGCTCGACGACACGATCGCGACCGCGCGGGCGAGCGGCATGGTCAAGACGCTCTTCGGCCGCCGCCGGTATCTGCCGGACATCAACAGCAAGAACCCGACGGCGCGGAACGCGGCCGAGCGGACGGCGGTGAACACGCCGATCCAGGGCACTGCGGCCGACCTCGTCAAGCGCGCGATGCTCAACGTCGACCAGGCGCTGCGAGGCAAGTTCAAGGCGCGGATGCTGTTGCAGGTGCACGACGAGCTCGTGCTGGAAGCGCCGCCGGACGAAGTCGACACGCTCGGCCCGGTCGTCGTCGGGCAGATGCGCGGAGCCGCCGATCTGGTCGTGCCTCTCGAAGTCGAGCTCGGCGAAGGCAGTACATGGGCCGAAGCGCATTAGGGATTTCGGCAAGGGAACGGAAAGCGAAAAGGAAAGGTCGGGGACGAGGGGAAGGGTGAGGTCGCCCGCTCGTCCTCTCCCTCGCCATGTCCGTTCCCTTTCCGTTCCGTAAGCCGAAAGCCCTACTCCAGCGAGATCGCGGCGGTGCCGTGGCCGCTGCCGCCGACTTCGGCGCCCGAGACCGCCCGCGCGACGCAGCCGGCGACCTTCTCGTCGCGGAGCGAATCCATGATCACCTGCGGGTCGCGCACGCGCCCGCCCTGGACGTTGAACGTGAGCAGCAGGCTGCCCGTGCGCTGCGCGTTTGCCGCGCATTTCTCCAGATCGCGCTGAACCCCCGGCAGCCGCGCCTCGCGGGTACCATCGTCCGACTCGAGGGTCACTTTCTCGATCTTCACCGACCTGGGCGCGACTCCGACCGGCTCGCCCTCCGCGTCGGCAGCCGCGACCGTCCCCTGCGCGTCGGCGAGCTCCCACGACCGCGCCTTCCCCGCGATCCGCCACGACTCGGCTGCCGCGCTGCCCGCGCAGCGATCGCCGCTCGGCTTCCACACCACGATCAGCCGCAGCGTCCCGGCCTTCTTCTCCTTGCTCCACGCCGAGACCTGCTCCGGCGCGGCGTGGAACGCGACGTCGTCGATGCCGTCGAGGTCGAGCGCGAGCATGTTGTCGACCGCGCGCAGCGGCCGGTCGCCGTCGAGCTCGATCTGCTTGTCCTGCGCGCGGTACCGCCCGAACTTGAAGCCTTTCGACGGCACCTCGAGCCGGTACCAGCGGGAAGCGGCGTCCTCGCGCCGCGCCTGCGCGGCCTTGACCGCTTCCGCAGCCTGGGCCGGATCGAGGTCGGGGTCGGCCGGCTGCTCGCGCAGCGCGGCGCACAGGTCCTTGATCTGCGATTCCTGCGTGATCGAGACGACGTCGGCGGCGACGAGCAGCGCGATGAGCAGCATTTCCACAAAGGATAAAGCAACTTCCGCCCGTCGACCAAGTTTGCCACAGCACGATCACATGACCAGGTGGAGCGCACCGGGCAACACCGTGAACGTGGCCGGCAGCCGGCCGATGCGCTCGCCGTCGACCTCGACGCCGACCGGGTCGCTGCCGCCTGCCTCGAGCCTCACCGTCCGGGCGGTCCGGGTTTGCGTACCTTTCAGCTTGATGTGGGACCCGTCGTACATCGAGCCGCTCTTGAGGGCGAAGTCGGCCAGCGTGAACCCGCGCCAGATGGTGATGTGGAAGAGCCCATCGGAGAGCTTGGCTTCCGGCGCGACCATCATCCCCCCGCCGAAATAGCGACCGTTGGCGATGGCGAACGTGGTCACCGCCGTCTCCTCGAACGGTCCGCCGTCGAGGGAGAACCTGATCGGCAGGTCGCGCCACCCGATCAGCGCCCGGACCGAGGCGAGCATGAAGGTGAGCTTGCCGCCCAGCACTTTCGACGAGGCGTTGGCGATGTCGACGACCTTCGCGCCGACGCCCACTTCGGCCACGTTGATGAAGTAGCGCGAGCCGGGCTTGCTTTCGTCGGTGGTGAAATCGACGCGGCCGACGTCGATGGCGACTTTCTCGCCCTTGAGGCGGGCCGCACAACGGGAGAGGTCGGCGTCGAGGCCGATCGACCGCCGCAGGTCGCCTCCGGTCCCGCGCGGCAGGACGCCGAGCGCAGCGCCCGGTTTGATCGGCCTGGACGGCTCCGAAAAGCGCGGCGCATCGAAGAAGCCGTTGACGACCTCGTTGATGGTGCCGTCGCCGCCGACAGCGATGACCAGATCGTGCCCTTCGGCGAGCGCCTTCCGCGTCAATTCCGCGGCGTGCAGCGGCCGCTCGGTGAACGCGTGTCCGCACTCGCCGACGGCATTGCGCACGGCCTGCGCGATGACGTCGAAGTGGCGCTGCGTCGCGCCGCCCGCCGACTGCGGATTCACCACCAGAAACGGCTTCACGACGGTTCCCCCTGCTGCGCGAGCCAGCGTGCGAGGACCGAGACTATCCCAGTTGCTCCGAGTGCGGCGGCGCAGCCGGGGCTCGAGGTCACGGCCGGTCCACCGAGCTCGGTCTTTCGCTCCTCGGCCATCTTCGCGGCGACATCAGGCAGCGTGCGCGGCAAGAGGCCGCCGGCGCCGCAGCAGGACGTGTCGACGCCGGTCCGCGGCGGCTCGCGAAAATCTTTCAAGGCGGCGGAAAGCAGCGCACGCGGCGCGGTCAGCTCGGAAAGGCCTCGCGCCAGCCCGCATGGATCGTGCCAGACCAGCGTCTCCGCCAACGGCGGCGGCCGCGATCGATCGGGCAGCGCGGCCAGCGCGCGAGCGAGATAGCTCGTGACGTGCTCGACCCGCGATCCCTCCGGCAGCGGCCATTCCTGGACCGACCGCGCGCACGACGGCTGCAGGAAGACGAGGTGCACGGGCTTCTGCCCGAGGTTCCTTCGAACCCGGGTCGCGTGCGCGAGATGCAGCTCGGGATGCCCGGCTTCCTGTAGCTTGAGGCCACAGCAGAGCGCCGGTGCGATGCCGAGCGGCGCGCCGAAGGCCTTGGCGACGAAGAGCGCCTCGCGCGCCTCCTGTCCGCCCTGGGCGAGGGCGTCGCATCCGGCGAAGAGGAGCGCGTCGCCGTGCCCCGATCGGAGCGTCGCGTGCACCGCAGCGAGATCGGCCGTCTCGCCGTGGCCGAGGGCCGAAAAGCGCGCGGGCAATTCGGTCCACGCCTGCGGCGCGACGCCCGCGCGAACTGCCGCTGCCCGCGCGGCGTCCAGGATCGCGGGCACGTCGTTGTCGTGCGCGCAGTAGACGGCGCAGCGATGGCATCCGCTGCAGCCCGCGAACGCGAGCGCGGCTGATGCATCGGGCTCGCGTCCGACCAGCACGGCGAGCGAAACCTTTCCCCACGGCGTCAGCGCCTCGCGCCCGGTCGCCTCGCTCACCGGGCAGGCGAACCGGCACATTTTCGGACAGAATTCGCAGAGCTCCTGGGCTTTGCGGAGGGCGGTCGGGGTCATGACGCCGCCTCCTCGACGCCGAGCGCCTCGACCAGCCGCTTCCAGACCGCGCCCGCGCCCATCGCCTCCCACGAAGGCCCAGCATCGCGCATTCGCCGCGGAGCGATCACCCTCGCTCCGGCGGCACGTGCGAGCGCGGCGCACTCTTCCGCACCCCGCGCTTCCGGCAGCGCGAGCGTCGCGAACGCGCCGCCGGCATGCAGGCCAAGGAGCTGCAGCTCGCCCTGCTGCGACCAGCCGCGCAGCGACGCCCAGCGTGCATCGACCTCGATCGGATGGCCGGCGGCGTTCTCGCGCACCCACCGGTTCGCGCCCTGATCTCCATCCGGCGCGAGGCCGAGCTCGGCGAGAGTCCGCCCGGCGCGCTCGAGGTCGATCGGAGCGGTCTCGAGCCCTTCCCATGCAGCGGCGAGGCGGGTCGAGTCCGCGCCGGTGACGATCCGCGCGCGAGCTGGAGCGAGCCGGTCGTGACAGAGGCGCTGCATGCCGGCCACGGCGGTCTCGAGGTCGCGGCAGGCCCACGATCCGGCGAGCGCCGGCGCGACGGGAAAGAGCCGGATCCACGCCGCAGCGACGACGGCGAGCCGGCCGCCGCCGCCGAGCGCGAGATGATCGAGATCGGGTCCCGTCGCCGACCGCGGCGCAGCCCGGCTTTCGGCGATGCGGCCGTCGGCGAGCACCGCCGACACGTTCAAGGCCGCGGTTTCACGGCGCGATCCGGGAATGCCGCGCTCGCCGCGCGTCGGGCCGGCGAGCCACGCGCCGACCGATCCCGCCCGCACCGACGGCAAGAGCGGCCCGAGCGTACACCCGGCCCTCCGCGCGGCGGCCTCGAGCGCGGCCACGCTGCAGCCGGCTTCGACGCGCGCGATGCCGGTCGGCCCGTCGACCGCCGCGATCCGATCGAGCGACCCGAGGTCGAGGAGCACGCCGTGAGGCGGCGCGTGCACCGGCGCATCGCTGCTTCCCCGAACGCGCAGCGGCTGCTTCCACGCGCGCACGACCGCGACCGCCCGGCCCAGCGACGCGATCGACGGCGGCGTCACTCGATAGCCGCCGTTCGCCTCTTCGACCACCGTCGCGCCGCTGCTCGCGAGATCCTCGCGCAGGCTCATAGCAAGAGCTTCCCCGGATTCAGTATCCCGCTGGGATCAAAGGCTTTTTTCAGAGCGCGCAGCTGGCGCATGCCCTCGCCATGCTCGCGCGGCAGGAAGACCTGCTTGGCGAGGCCGATGCCGTGGTGGTGGCTCAAGGTCGCGCCGGTATCGGCGACCGCGTTCAGCGCTGCCTTCCAGCACGCGTCGTAGCGCGACTCGGCCTCCTCGAGATCCCCTTCGGCGTCGCCTACGTTCTCACCGGCCCAGCCGATCATCGTGAAGTAGATCGAGCACCCCTCGAGATACGCATGCGAAAAGTGCGCGAGGACGAAGGCGTGGTTCTGCACCGCGCGGCGGACGTTCCCGTAGAGGACGTCGAGGCGGTCCCAGGTGGTCGCGACCTCCATCGTGTCGACGAACGCGCCGGCCGAAAAGAGCGGCGACTGGCGGTAGCTGATCTTGTAGCGGTTCGCGAGCCACCGTTCGCCGGGCGAGGGGCCGAGATCGGCGCCTTTTTCGGCTCGGCAGAGCGCCAGCGCGGCCTCGCCCTCTCCGTCGAGGTCGAGGTCGGAATCGCCTTCGAATCCGAGGATCATCAGCGACGCCGCGGGCAGCGCGTCGACGAGTCGATTGAGCAGCGTCGGCGCCTTGAGGGCGATCTTGAGCGCTTCGGCCTGCGCACCTTCGACCACCCATTTCAGCGGCTGCGGCACTTGCAGCGCCGCGCCGCCGCTCCATTGAAATGCTCCGCCCTTCGGGCTCCGCCCGTCGCGGGCAGAGCCCGCTCCTCCGCCCGCGAGCAGCGTGTCGAGGGGGTCGTAGAGCCGCGCCACGGCCGGCCGCAGGCCGGAGCGCATGATGGATCGCAGCGCGCGCATGCCGTCCTGCACGCCGGGAAAGCGGATGCCGCGCAGCCATTGCTTCCGCGGCCGCGGCCAGATGCGCAGCCGCGCGCTGGTGATCACCGCGAGCGTGCCCTCGCTGCCGACGACGAGTTGGGTCAGATCCGGTCCTGCGCTCGGGCCGTCGAGCGTGCGCACGATCGCGCCGGTGCCGTCGACCGCTTCGATCGAGAGCACCATGTCCTCGATCTTTCCGTAGCGGCTCGAGAGCTGCCCCGCGCTGCGCGCCGCGAGCCATCCGCCGACGGTCGAGCAGTAGATCGACGAGGGAAAGTGCCCGAGCGTCGCGCCTTCCGCGTTGAGCAGCTCCTCGAATCGCTGGCCATTCAAGCCGGCGCCGACCTCGGCGGTGCGCTTTTCGAGCTCGATCTTCAACGGGCCGGTGAGCTTCTTCAGATCGAGCGCGATCCCGCCGCGGACCGGCACCGTGCCGCCGCAGACGCCGCTGCCGGCGCCGAACGGGACGACCGCGATCTGCCTCTCGGCGGCGAGCTTCACGATCGCCGCCACCTGCTCGACGTCGGCCGGCCAGGCGACGACGTCGGGCGGATGCGGCGCGACGCCGGCCTTGGTCCACAGCAGCGACCGCGGCCAGCAGTCGCGCGACATCGCCCACAGGTCGGGGGGCTCGCACGAGACCTGGACGTTGAGGCCCTGAAGATCGCGCGCCAGCGCCTTGCCGCGCGCGGTCGCCGTCGGGAGCCTGGTCATGCGGCCTTTTCCACGTCGGCGAGCTTGCGGCGGGTGAAGGCGAAGATCTCGAGCAGCGGCACTGCGCGCGGGCAGACCGTCTGACACGCACTACATGTACCGCAGTTGTCGAGCAGGCCGATCGGCGTGCGCAGGTGCGACAGCTCGGGCGTGCTTCTGGAGTACGCGACCGCGAAGAGGCTCGGCCCACGCCACTGCCGGCGCGGCAGGCGGGGGACGAGCGGGCAGATCGCGTCGCACAAGCCGCACTGGATGCAGCCGGAAAAGCGCGGAAGGACTCGTCTTTCTGCCGCGCTGTAGGGGACGAGCGCTTCCGGGGCGTAGTTCTCGAGAAAACGCTCTTTGCCGCGTGAGCCGGCGAGCGCGTTGCGCAGCGGGTGCAGCACGACGGCGCGCCAGGCGAGAAAAAAGAGCGCCAGCAGGCGTCTCATGCCGACGCCCTTTGCGCGTTTTGTACATTTTGTACAAAACGCACGGCGGCTCGGCCGGCCCTCACGCCCAGGACGGCGGCGATGACGAGGCCGCCTTCGTCGCGGGACTGGTCGTAACCGCCCACGACGGCGCCGGCGGCGAAGACCTTGCCGTATTCCAGGTTGCGCAGGCCGGCCGTCAGACCGACGTGACGTCCCGATGCCTTTTGCGAGAAGAGCTCTTCGGTCGGGAGGGGCACGAGCTTCTGCCGGTCGCCCGCCCACACCGGGAGATCGAAGACGGTCTCGCGGAGGCGATCGTCGGAACGGATGCCGCCGCCGATGAAGCGGCCGGTGGCCAGGACGACGGCGTGCGCTTCGAGGGGCTCGCAACTGGTGCCGCTGATGATCTGGACGCCGCCGTCCGGCCGCCTCTCGACGATGCCGCCGCGGATGTCGATCGACTTCTCCAGCGCCCGCTGCAGGCGTATCCCGGGCACGCTCGGCGGCGCGGAGAGCATTTCGTAGACGGGAACGCCGGCGTCGATCGGCTCTGGCGCATAGCCGAGCGTGGGTAGGTAGAGGTGCGTGGCGCCCGAAGCGCGGACGGCGCGCCTCAGCGCCTCGGTCAACTGTGTACGGCGTCCGGGCTGATCGAGATCCGCCGCGATCTCCGGAATCGTCCGCAGCGCGTCGCTGCGGTGGACGTAGAGCTCGACCGGCAGCGCGAATGCCTTGGGGAAGTGCTTCGCGAGGCCCTTGGCCTGCAGGCGCGCTTCGATCGCTTGCGACCCGCACAGCGCGACAACCGCGGGTCGGGCGTCTTTCGGAAGCGCCTTGAGGTCGCCCGCGGCGATGAACGGCTGCGCGAGCACGGTCCGCTTGGGGCAGCCGAGAGGCGATAAAAGCCAAAGATTTCCGTCACCTGCGTAACCAAGGCCGCGAACGAACCGCAGCCCGTCGTCGACGGCATCCTGCGGCAACCACGGATGCTGCCGGAAGTCGGCGGCGCCGCTCGAGAGAGCGGTCGCGCCCGGGCCGCGGGCGACGAGCGTGACGCTCGCGCCGAGCGAGCGCGCGGTGACGGCCGCGGCCACACCGGCGACTCCGCCCCCGATGACGAGGACGTTCAGCGCCACGGCGGAGTCTCCGTCTCGTGCTGCAGCGCCCCGGTTCCGAAATACGTGGCCTGGAGCAACTCCGCCTGCGCGAGTCCGTCGCCGGCGAGCACCGGCCGCTGACCTTTCCAGCGCTCGTCGAGCAGCGCCCGCGCTTCGTCGAGGCTCTCGACCAGCGCCGTCGCCGGTCCGATGCAGCGCGAACCCTGGCAGATGCCCATCGCCAGCCGGCACCGCCGTCGCAGATCGAGCAGGCTCGTCGCGAACTCGCGCGTCCGCGAAAACTCCAGCTCGGCAAACGTCACGCCCTCGCACGGACAGCACACCGCCGCCAGCTCGGGGCGCTCGTTCGTCAGCGCCAATACCTCGGCGGCTTCCGCCCCATGCCGATACGCGACGCGGGCCGCCGAGAATACGGGGACACCATACGTATTCGACAGCGCTTCGGCGGCCGGCGCCGCGTTCGCGCCGCCGGGCAGCGCCTTGCGATGCGTCTCGCACGCCGCGCCCTTGCCGAGCGCGAGCGAGACGGCGTCGACCGCCTCTTCCGCCATCGCCCGGAACGACGCGAGCTTGCCGCCGACGATGCTGTAGAAGCCGTTGCCGTGGTGGGTGATCTCGTGATCGCGCGAGAGCGCGTCCTCGAGCGGGCCGTACCGCCACAAGGTCGGCCGCACGCCCGCCCACGCGCGCAGGATCCGCGCCTGCCGCACGAGCGGAAACGCGCGCTCCGCGGCCTGCATCAGGTATTCGACCTCGTCCTGCGAGACGGTGAGCTCGTCGGGGTCGCCGTAGAAATCGTCGTCGGTGGTGCCGATGATGCTCGAGTCCTCGTGCGGCATGACGAAGACGTCGCGCCCGTCGATCGCCTTGCAGATCACGCCGTAGTTCGAGAGCCGCCGATCGAGCGTGACGTGCACGCCTTTGCCGGGGCGGATCTTCACCTCGTAGCCGGCGAGCGCGGCGATCTTCGGCGCCCACGGTCCGCCGGCGTTGAAGATGGTCTTCGCGCGCACTTGCTCTGTGCCGTCGAGGTCGACGAGCCAGGAAGCGCCGTCGTGCCGGATGCTGGTGACCTGCGCGTGGTTGCGCACTTCCGCGCCGTGCTCCGCCGCGCTGCGCGCGTTCAGCGTGCAGAGGCGGAAGGGGTCGATGCCGTATTCGTCCATGGTGACGGCGCCCATCGTCCCCGGCGCAATTCCGGGCTCGAGCTCGTGCAGCTCGGCATCGCTCAATCGCGTGTGCGGCTTGCCGTTCTTGAGCGGCTGGTAGCGGTCGTACTCCTCCATGTAGCACTCGACGCCGTAGAGATACGCGCGGTCGAACGTCTCGCCGCGACCGCTCGGCATCACTGGAATCAGGAACGGAATGCGGAAGAGCAGATGGGGCGCGATCTTCTGGATGTAACCGGAGTCGAGGCAGGAGAGCTTCGTCACTTTCGCGTCGAAGAGCAGGTAGCGCGCGCCGCCGTGGATCATGCCGCTGTTCGCGCCCGACGAGCCGGCGGCGAAGTCCTTCTTTTCGACCAGCATCGTCGAGAGGCCGCGCATCGCCGCGTCACGGGCGATGCCCGTGCCGTTGACGCCGCCGCCGATCACGAGGAGTTCAAAGGACTTCACGCCTCCGATGATCGCCGCTTACGCACTGCGTCGCAAGGCAGGAAATGGGGACACTCAATTGGGACACTCAATTGTGACACTCAATTGGGACACTCAATTGGGACACTCAATTGGGACACTCAATCGAGAGTGTCCCCAACGAGTGTCCCGAACGAGTGTCCCCAACGAGTGTCCCCAACGAGTGCCAACGAGTGTCCCCAACGAGTGTCCCGAACG
>JAIVGS010000345.1 GCA_020201435.1 Myxococcales bacterium | reverse complement strand
CGATGTACCTGAACGACGTCTACACCGTCCCCGCCAACCTCGCGGGATTGCCGGGGATTTCAGTGCGGTGCGGCTTCGACGACAAGCGGCTGCCGATCGGCCTGCAGCTGATCGGCAAGCCGTTCGACGAAGAGACGGTCCTGCGGCTCGCGCACGCCGTCGAGCCGCCGGAACACCAGGAGCCGCTCTGATGCCGGTCTCCGATTTCGAGCCGGTCATCGGCCTGGAAGTCCACGCGCAGCTTCTGACGAAGACGAAGATCTTCTGCGGCTGCTCGACCGCGTTCGGCGCCCCGCCCAACTCCCAGGTATGTCCGACCTGCCTCGGCCTGCCCGGCGCCCTGCCGGCGCTGAACCGGGCGGCGGTCGAGATGGCGGTTCGAGCGGGAAAGGCGTTCGGCTGCAGGATCGCGACCCGCAGCATCTGGGCGCGGAAGAACTACTTCTATCCGGACCTGCCGAAGGGGTACCAGATCTCGCAGTACGAGCTGCCGATCTGCGCCGGTGGAGCGGTCCCCGTGCCTGGCCTGGGCAAGATCGGCCTCGAGCGCATCCACCTCGAGGAAGACGCGGGCAAGAACGTGCACGCGGAGCACGGCTCGCTGGTCGATCTCAACCGATCGGGCGTTCCGCTGATCGAGATCGTCGGAAAACCCGAGCTGCGCTCGGCCGAGGCCGCGAGCGAGTATCTCAAGGCGCTGCGGCTCGCGCTCATCTATCTGGGGGTCAACGACGGCAACCTCGAGGAGGGCTCGTTCCGCTGCGACGCGAACGTCAGCGTGCGGCCGCGCGGGACGGCCAAATTCGGCACCCGGGTCGAGCTCAAGAACATCAACTCGTTCCGGTTCGTGCGGCAGGCGATCGAGTACGAGATCGAGCGGCAGGTCGAGGCGATCGAAAAGGGCGAGAAGATCCGGCAGGAGACGCGCCTGTTCGACCACGCGGCGGGCGTGACGCGCGCCATGCGCAGCAAGGAAGAAGCCAACGATTACCGGTACTTCCCGGAGCCGGACCTGCCGCCGCTGACGGTCTCGCAGGATTTGATCGACGGCGTCCGGGTGCCGAAGCTGCCGCACGAAGTGCTCGACGAGCTGACCCACGCCGGCGTTTCACCGGCGGACGCGCGGACGCTGACCGACAACGTCGATCTGTTGCGCATCTACCGCGACTCAAGCGTGCCGGGGTCGCGGGCAGCGCAGGCGGTCGTCAACGAAGTCGCGCGCGTGCTGAAGGAGAGCGCCGTCCACGCGAGCTTCTCGCCGGGGTCGATCGCCGAGGTCTTCGCGCTCCAGGACGCAGGTACGATCTCCTCGACGGTCGCGAAGGAAGTCCTCGGCGAATCGCTGCGCACCGGAAAGGCGGCGCGGCAGATCGTACAGGAGAAGGGGCTCGCCCAGGTTTCCGACAGCGGAGCGCTGGAAGCGGTCGTCGACGCGGTCCTCGCCCGCAACCCCGGCGAAGTCGAGAAGTACAAAGGCGGCAAGAAGAACCTGCTCGGCTTCTTCGTCGGCCAGGCGATGAAGGATCTCAAGGGCAAGGGCAACCCAGGCGCGTTGAACGCGCTCTTCAAACAGAAGCTCGGAGACTGAATGCGATTGATCGCCCTGTTCCTGCTCGCCGCCTGCGCGACGGCGGCGCCGCAGACGGTCCCGCCGCGACCGCCGCGCGAGGACATCGGCCGGCCGCGGTCGAAGATCGACGCCGAATCGGCGACGTTCGTGCAGGCCCTGCGCGAGGAGTACCGCGCGATGGGCCGCATCCAGGCGGTCCTCGGCTGGTACGTCGCGACCCAGGGCGAGACCTCGCTCAACCAGCTGACGTACATCGGCCACGACCGGCTCTTCCAGCGGACCGCGCTCGACGCGATCGGACGGGCGCAGGGAACGGCGCAGGGGAACGACGCGCTCGCGCTTACGTTCCTGAAGCGGACCTTGACCGGCGAGATCGTCGGGTTGTCGGTGGCCAGGTTCGACGATGAGTACTCCGACGCCGAGGCCTCCGCGACGGTGACGCTGCCGTGGATCGACAAGCCGGTCGCCTTCCGCAACGTCCAGAACCTGATCGCGCAGGAGCCCGACGCGGCCCGCCGGCGCGAAGCGTTCGCGGCGATGAACGCGGTCCGCGTCAAGACGTTGAACCCGATCCTCGAGCGCAAGGAGGACGCGGCGCAGAAGACGGCGCGCGACACCGGCTTTGCCGATTACGTGGCGCTCTCCGAGGATCTGCGGCAGGTCCAACTCGCGCCGCTGCTCGCGCAGGGCGTCCAGTACGTGGAAGCGACCGAGGACGTCTTTCGCGCCACGCTCGACCGGGTAGCGCACGAAGAGCTCGGCATCTCGCGCGAGCAGATGCATCAACCCGACTGGGGCCGGCTGTGGAAATCGCCGCGGCTTTCCCCCTACTTCGACAAGACGCTCGAATTGAAGACGCTCGACACGTTCCTCTCGGGCATCGGCCTCACGCTCGGCGAGGTCAAGATCGACGACAGCCTCAACCCGCGCAAGCGCCCGAGAGCATTCGTGAATCCGGTCGATCCGCCGCGCGACGTGCGGCTCTCGGTCAAGCCGGTCGGCGGCCTCGACGACTACTGGACGCTGTTTCACGAGGCCGGCCATGCGGTCCACTTCGCCAGCTCGACGATCGAGCCATCGGAGCTGATCCAGCTCGGCTACGGCGCGCCGACCGAAGGCTTCGGCGAGTTCTTCCGCCACGCCTTTTCCGACCCGCATTGGCTGACGCGCTTCCGGACTTTCTTGCACGCCAACGGCAAGCCGGCGCCGGGCAACGCCGAGCTCTCGGCGATCCTGCGGCGGACCGCGCTGATCGAGATGTACTACCTGCGCCGCTACGCGTTCGCGAAGATCGCGTACGAGCTGCGACTCCACGGGCGGCCGGCGAGCGAGATCGAGCCGGCGCTGAAGCTTCTGCCCGGGCATCCCGACGATCTGCACGAGCTGTATCGCGAGCTCTTTTCGCGCGCGTACGGATTTACGCTCTCCTCGGACGACGCGCAGGTCTTTCGCACCGACGTCGACGACACGTTCTACTCCGCCGACTACGCGCGCGCGTTCGTCCTCGCCGGCCTGATGCACGAGGGCATCCGCAGACAGTTCGGCGACGACTGGTACGGAGATCCCGCGGTCGGTAAGTTCTTGAAGACAGAGCTGTTTTCGAAAGGGACTGCGTTGAGCGCCGACGAGATCGCACGAAAGCTCGGCTTTTCCGGGCTCGACTTCGGCGCGGCCGCCGCTCGCGCCCGGCGGCTGGTCGCGGAAGCGGACGCGCTGGAAAAGGCGAAGTAATCTCGGCCTCCGTGCCGGCGCTGTTTGCCACCTTTCTCCTGCTCGCGCTCGCGCTGGCCGGGGCGATCGCCTTCTCGAGCGAGAGAACCCGCAAGCCGCTCAAGTGGATGCTCGTCGTCGCTTTGCTCTTCGCCTGGGGATCGCTCGCGCTCGCGTTGAAGCAGATCGTCCTGCGCACCGGTTCGACGCTGGTCACGCCCGGTGGCGTGCAGCAGCCGCACCTGATCGAGCAGGCCGCCCGCGAAGGGTGGATGCTCGCGCTCTCCCTCGGCGGACCGGCGCTGCTCGCGACCGCCCTCGGGTGGCTTTCGCTCAAGGCCACGCGGCGGCCGAAGCGTTAGACTGACCAACGTGGACGAGGTGCGCGAAATGTTCCTCGAGTACGCCCGGGAGCTCGGCTTCTCCCTGTGTTTTCAGGGGTTTGACCAGGAGCTCGCGACGTTGCCGGGGAAGTAC
>JAIVGS010000241.1 GCA_020201435.1 Myxococcales bacterium | reverse complement strand
GAACATGTTCGACCGCCCGGCCTCGCCGCCCCGCGCGCTGGCCATGACAGGGCATCGCCCATGGAGGGCATGAACGAGCGGGGTGAAGTCGTAACTCGAAGGGAAGCACGTCGTGGCAGTTGCTGGCTCTGGGTCCGCTCCGACGCGACCCGCAGATGTGGTAAAATACGCAGTGAAAGTTCGCTCGACAGGGACGGTCGAGGAGCACGCGATCGTCTCCCGGAACCTCGCGGTCATCCTGCGCGCACTGATCGACGCCGAGTTGGCGTCAGTACTGGAGCTTCGGGAGGGCGGTGACGCCGTTGAGTAGGGCCAACATCGCGGGCTCCGGCAAGCCGAGCGCCAACGCGGCCCAGCCGCGCTACGTCGAGCTGGTCCGCGTCAGCGGCCGCGCGCAGCATGAACGTGACACGCAGGCGCTCCAGCGCGCTGCGCTCGACGCCATGCGCGATACGCACCCCGGTGTCCTCGTCGCACGCATTGAGCACGACGAGAACATCAGCGGCGCCTTGGGCCTCGCGGACCGCCCCGACCTGCAGGAGCTGCGGCGGCTTGCAGATGCCCAGGCGTTCGACCAGCTCCGCGTCGTCCACCTCAACCGCCTGACGCGCGCGGCGAGCTTGCGCGAGCGCGTCGCGCTGTTCGGAATCCTGGAGGACGCCGGGGCGGTCCTGATGGACACCTTCGGCGGCGCCATCGACCCGAAGACGCCCTACGGCGAGATGTTGTGGGTGATGGGCACGCGGGCAACCGCCGACGACCATCGCTCGATCCTTGACCGCACGCTGAAGGGCCGTATGCGCGCCGCCGCCGAGGGGGGAAAGCCGTCCGGACGCGATCCCTTCGGGTACGTCTGGAAGGCGACCCGTCGCGGGCGCGGGCAGTGGGAGATCCACGAGCAGCAGAAGGCCGTGGTCGAGCTGATGTTCGAGCTGGCGGCGCAGGGCACGTCCGCCCTGCGCATTGCGGAGCGGCTGAACCTCGACGGCGCGCTGTCGCCGCGCGGCAATGGTTGGTCACGTAACTCCGTGCTGAACGCGCTGCGGAGCAAGCTCTACCTGGGCGACTACACGTTCCGCTACAAGCTCAACGCGCAGACGTTCACGATCCCGGTGCCGCCGATCATCACGCAGGACCTGTGGGACCGCGCGCAGATCGGGCTCGTCTCGCGCCGGAACCGCCCCGCCACTGGGCGCCGCGACGAGGACATGCTTCCGTCCCTTCTACGCGGGCACCTGACGTGCGGCGAGTGCGGGCGTTCGATGCACACGTACTCGGCGCGCGACCGCACCCGCTACTACCGCTGCGCGTCCAGGAACCGCAGCACCACGCGGCCCGGCGACCTGAAGCCCGACCCCTGCAGCAACGGCTACCACCGCATGGACGCCGTGGACGCCGCCGTGTGGGTCGAGGTCGAGCGCGCCATCAACGACTCCGAGGCCGCGCGCAAGGCCGCGACGCCGACGACCGTCACCGAGTCTTGGAGCAAGCAGGCCGACGCGGCCGAGAAGCGGCTCGCGGGAATCAAGAAGCAGGAGGCGGCGACGCTCAAAATGATGGCCCAGGGCCTTGCCGAGGACGCCTGCCGCGAGCGGCTGGTTGAGCTGGCTGGCCAGCGGAAGATGACCGAGCAGACGTTGGAGGTCTTGCGCAAGAACGTGGCCGACCAGCAGCGCGCTGCGCAGGCTCTGGCGTCCATGGACGAGCGGCTTGCGGTGCTCCGGGTCGCCCTCAGCAAGGTCCAGGGCCACCTCGACCAGCGCAAGCTCGTGCTCCAGATCGAGGGCCGCGCCAAGGTCTACGCCGACCACCAGATCGAGTTCGAGCACATGGCCGGGGTGAACTTCGAGTCCTGAGTGCATCATCTCGTGCGGGATCGTTGACGGTGATGCACGACCGCGAGCTGTTGTTTCCGGTCCCGCCGAATCAGGTAAAACGCTGACGTGCGCCATGCTCTTCAGCGCGTCGGCCCCAACGGCGCCTTCATCCCGTGCTTGGTCGCGGAGTCCGAGGATCGTCCGACCGTGGTCATGTGCGATGGCTCAGGCTCGTGGGACGAGGGTGAACTGGGCGCGCAGCTCGCCGTGCCGCATTTGCTCGATCGCCTCCGCGACGATAACGGCTCTCTTCTCGACGCGACCGTTTCGGCACTGAACGATGTGGGGCGCGCCATCGCACCACGCTTGACTCCCGGCTACGCCGAGGGCGCGACCTTTGCTACGATCGTCGCGCGCCTCTCCCCGACGCAGGCCGAGTTGGTATCGGCGGGCGGGCTCCAGGCCCTACATCTGCGCGACGGGAAGGTGATCGCGCGGACCCGGCGGCAACTCCTCGTTGAGGTTCTTCTGGAGGAGGGCAAGCTGACGCCCGAGCAGGCGGCGGTATTTCCGCAGCGGCACATTCAGCTCAGCTCGGTCAGCATTCGTTGCGACGGAACGGTCGTTGTCGGGCGGCCCATCGCCGAACGGTGGCCGCTGGAGCGTGGCGATGTGGTGGTCGTCGTTTCGGACCGCCTTGCGGACCGGCTCTCGGGCCTGGACGGCTCGACGCTCATGCGACTGATCGATGGCGGCTGGCGCGCCGAGATGGTCGCCGCGCTTCCACTTCTCCCGGAACATGATGACGACTACCGATGGAGTGAGCGCCGGTACAGCACGGTCACTTTGTGGTCGTAGTGAAACAACGAAAAGGAACCTCGTCATGACGACGCCCTTGGTCACCGCCTCCAAGCAGGACGGCGTGATGATCCTCGAACTGAGGAACCCGCCCGCCAACACCTACTCCTACGAAATGATGCGCGAGTTGGATGCGCACATCCTTGACGGCCGGATGGACGAGTCGGTCCACGTCCTGGTGATCACGGGCGCCCCGCCGCCGCCCGACGCCGCCAAGAAAAACGAGTTCTTCTGCGCCGGGGCCGACATCGAGATGCTTCGTCACAGCGCCCCGTACTTCAAGTACAACTTCTGCCTCCACGCCAACGAGACGCTGTGCCGGCTGGAGCAGACTCCGAAGCTCGTGATCGGCGCGATCAACGGTCATTGCGTCGGCGGCGGCCTCGAGATCGCGCTGGCCTGCGACGTCCGGATCGCGCGCGCGAACGCGGGCAAGATCGGACTGCCCGAAGTCACGCTCGGCGTCCTTCCCGGCACCGGCGGGACGCAGCGGCTGGCGCGCGCTCTCGGGCGCTCGAAGGCGATCGAGCTGATGGCCGAAGCCGCCACGTTCTCCGTCGACGAGGCGAAACAGCTCGGGCTGGTCAACGCGATCGTCGATGCGAAAGACTTTCGCGCCGCGGCCCTCGACTACGCGCGCAAGTTCGTTCCGCCCGCGAAAGCATCGAAGGCCGTCGGCCTGATCAAGCGCGCGGTGACGACCGGCCTCGAAGTCGGCCTCGAGCAGGGCCTCGCCCTCGAGCGCGAGCTGCAGCAGCGGCTGTTCGAGAGCCAGGACGCGAAGGAAGGGATCTCCGCCTACAACGCGCGGCGCACGCCTTCGTTCAGCGGGAAGTGACGCGGCGCGAAATCTCGTCGACCGCGCCATCGATGCCGAGCCGCGACGTGTCCACGGTCAGGGTCGACTGGGCGTAGAGCGGCCCGCGCGCCTTGAGCAGGGCGCGCAATTCCTCCTGCGCGTGCGGGCTCGCCGCCCCGGGTCGCACGTCACCCTGTTCCAGCACGCGCTTCCAGTGATCCTCGGGCGTCGCCTGCAGCCAGACCGTCGTGCAGCGTTTCTGCAACAGGCGCCACGCTTCACGGTCGGTCACGACGCCGCCGCCGGTCGCGATCACCGCCGCGTCCTGTTCGGCGAGGAACCGGATCAACACCTCGCGCGCAAGGCGTCGGTAGTAGGCCTCCCCGTGCATCGAAAAGAGCGCGGAGAGCGAGAGGCCCGAGTCCTTCTCGACCAGCGCGTCGAGCTCGACGAACGGCACCTTCATCTTCCCGGCCAGCGCCTTGCCGATCGTGCTCTTGCCCGCACCACGCAGGCCGACCAGCGCAACCACTCGTTTCTCCGACCGTTCCGGCTGTGCCGCGACGAGCAGGTCGCCCGCCGAGGTGCCGAGCGCGCGCGCGACGTCGTGCAGCCGCGCGACCGAGATGTTCCCCTGCCCTGTCTCGAGCTCGGCGAGGAACCGTTCCGAGACTCCGCTCTTCTGCGCCAGCTGCCGCCGCGTCAGCCCGCGGTCCTCCCGCAGCTTGCGGGTGACGCCCCCGACGGCCGAAAGCAGGACGAGATGTTCTTCCCTCATCATTGTGAGCATTATAATGCATACGTTTCATATTGACAAGCATTATAGTGCGTGCTAGATTTCATCGCGCATGGACACGTACGCGCCGCCGCCGAAGCTGTCGTTCGACACCCACCCTTCCCGCTACCGACACTGGACGCTCGCCATCGACGGCGATATCGCCCGGCTGACGATGAAGGTCACGCCCTTCGGCGGGGCCAACAGCGAGCTCGAGCTCAAGAGCAACAGCTACGACTTGAGCGTCGACATCGAGCTGGCCGACGCGATCCAGCGGCTGCGCTTCGAGCACCCGTCGGTCAAGGCGTGCGTGATCACCAGCGGCCACGACAAGATTTTCTGCGCCGGCGCCAACATCTACATGCTCGCCAGCTCGACGCACCCGTTCAAGGTCAACTTCTGCAAGTACACCAACGAGACGCGGCTCGCGATCGAGGACGCGTCGCAGAACAGCGGCATCAAGTTCCTCGCCGCGTGCAACGGCGCGACCGCGGGCGGCGGATACGAGCTGGCGCTGGCGTGCGACGAGATCGTCCTGATCGACGACGGCAGCAGCACCGTCTCGCTGCCGGAAGTGCCGCTCCTCGGCGTGCTTCCCGGCACCGGCGGGCTGACGCGGGTCGTCGACAAGCGGAAAGTGCGGCGCGATCTCGCCGACGCGTTCTCTACGCTCGCCGAGGGAGTCAAGGGCAAGCGCGCGGTCGAGTGGGGTCTCGTCGACGCGGTGGTGCCGCGGAGCAAGTTCGCCGACACGATCGCGCAGCGGGCGCGAGACCTCGCGTCGAAGGCGCCCAAAGAGCGCGGGTCGAAGGGCGTGCCGCTGGACGAGATCGGAAACGAGTACCGGCACGTGAGCTTCACGGTCGACGAGAAGTCGCGCACCGCCGAGCTCGTGGTGAAGGGTCCGACCGACGCGACGTTGAAGGAAGACTCTTCGTTCTGGCCCCTGCGGATGGCGCGCGAGCTCGATCACGCGCTCTTGCGACTGCGGTTCGAGCATGAAAACGTCGGCCTGGTCATCGTCAGGACCGAGGGCGACAAGCAAAAAGCCCATGAAATCGGTGAGTTACTCGCCAGAAACGACTCCTGGTTCATCCGCGAAGTGCGCCTGAACCTGGCCCGCACGCTGCGCCGGATGGACGTGACCGCGCGCAGCTTCTTCGCGGTCGTCGACGAGAAGTCGTGCTTCAGCGGCCCGTTGTTCGAGCTGCTCCTCGCCTGCGACCGCAGCTACGTCCTCGACGCCGACCGCGTCGACGTCTGGCCCGGCTCGCTCAGCGCCGGCGCCCTTCCCGGCTGGAACGGCCTCACCCGGCTGCAGACGCGGTTCCTCGCCGATCCGATGAAGGCCGAGAAAGTCCTCGCCGCCGCGAAGGAAGGCCCGATCGACGGCGCGACGGCCGACAAGCTCGGCCTCGCGACCGTCTTCGCCGACGACATCGACTTCGAGGAAGAGCTCCGCGTCGCCGTCGAGGAGCGCGCGAGCTTGAGTCCCGACGCGCTCACCGGGATGGAGCAGAACTACCGCTTCGCCGGCCCGGAGACGCTCGCGACCAAGATCTTCGGGCGGCTTTCCGCCTGGCAGAACTGGATCTTCATCCGGCCGAACGCGACCGGCGAACGGGGCGCGCTGACGATGTACGGCAAGCCCGAGCGGCCGCAGTTCGACACGAGGAGAACGTAACGTGGCGCAGGCTCTCGAGACGATCCCGAACAACGTCGACCTTTCCAGCGACCGCCGCCTCCAGCGCGCGCTCGAGCAGTGGCAGCCGAACTTCCTCCAGTGGTGGAACGAGGTCGGCCCTGACGGCTTCCAGGCGCACCAGGTCTACCTGCGCACGGCGATCAGCGTCGAAGCCAACGGTTGGGCGCACTTCGACTACGTCCGAATGCCCGAATATCGCTGGGGAATTTTCCTCGAGCCGCACGACAAAGAGCGGGTGATCGGCTTCGGCGACGTGATCGGGCAGCCGGTGTGGGACGAGGTCCCCGGCGAGCACCGCAACGCGCTCCGGCGCATCATCGTCACCCAGGCCGACACCGAGCCGGCCTCGGTCGAGCAGCAGCGCATGCTCGGCAAGACCTGCCCGTCGATGTACGACCTGCGCAACCTCTTCCAGGTCAACGTCGAGGAAGGCCGGCACCTGTGGGCGATGGTCTACCTGCTCCACCGCTTCTTCGGCCGCGACGGTCGCGAGGAAGCCGACGAGCTGCTGCAGCGGCGGTCGGGGTCGAGCGACAAGCCGCGCATCCTGAACGCGTTCAACGAGCCGATCGACGACTGGCTCAGCTTCTTCATGTTCACGATGTTCACCGACCGCGACGGGAAGTATCAGCTCGCGGCGCTCGCGCAGTCGGGCTTCGACCCGCTCGCGCGGACGACCCGGTTCATGCTGACCGAAGAGGCGCACCACCTGTTCGTCGGTGAGACCGGCGTCGACCGGATCGTCCAGCGGTGCGCCGAGCTGATGGCGGCCGGCAAGGACCCGCGCAAGGAAGGCGCGGTGCCGTTCGAGTTGATCCAGAAATACATCAACTTGTGGTTCTCGCTCTCCCTGGACCTGTTCGGCGGCGAGGTCTCCTCCAACGCGGCCGACTTCTTCGCCGCGGGCCTCAAGGGCCGCTTCCGCGAGGACACGCTGGAAGAGCACAAGGCGATGGGCCGGACCTACCGGATGGAAGTGCCGGAGGGCGGCAAGCTGGTCGAGCAGGAAGTCCCGCTGCGCAACGCGATGAACGAGGTGCTGCGCGACGAGTACGTGAAGGACTGCCAGCGCGCGCTCGACCGGTGGAACAAGACCCTCGAGAAGGCCGGCGTCACCGGCATGAGGCTGCGGCTGCCACACCGCCGTTTCCACCGCGGCGTCGGCCCCTGCGCCGGCTATTTCTTCGATCCCGACGGCAAGCCGATCTCGGAAGCCGAGTGGAAAACGAAGGAGTCCGGCTGGTTGCCGACCGCCGAAGACCGGGCCTTCGTGCAGAGCCTGATGCACCCGGTCTTCGAGCGCGGCAAGGTCGCGAACTGGATCGCCCCGCCGCCGAAGGGCATCAACGGCCTGCCGATCGACTTCGAGTACGTCAAGCCGCCGTCCGCGTAGCGGCTTCAAGCGCACCGCGGAGGCGCGGAGAACGCGGAGATTTTTTCAAGAAAATCTCTTTTTCTCCGCGAAACTCTGCGTCCTCCGCGCCTCCGCGGTAAGATTTTGCTTTAGAGCCCGTGCGGCGTTCGTGGGCCGCGCGCGGTGCTCGCCTTGGCGGCGGGCGCTTTCGACACGGTCGACGAGGCCCGTGATCCCGGCGTGGTCCCCGCGATGTGATCGAAGGGCACCGTCGCCGAGAACGTCGGCAGGTTGTGCGCGCGGACCTGCGTCGCCGCTTCGTATCCGGAGGCGAGCCTGATCAGCGTCGGCTCGCTGAACGCGGTACCGAAGAAGCTGATCCCGAGCGGCACGCCGAAGACCACGCCGGCCGGGACCTGCGCGATCGGATAGCCACCGGCAGCCGCGATGCTCGAGGTCCCGAAGATGAAGTGGTCCCCGAAGACGAGGTCGGTGGCCCAGGCGGGGTTGTCGGTCGCGCTCACGATCGCGTCGAGATGCTCGGCCGAGAGCGCCGCGTCGACGTTCTGCACGGTGAAGTCATGGTCGGCCTGGAGCGCCTGGTTGTAGGTCATCCCGCCGAAGGCGTCCTGCGGATCGTCCGGCCCGGTCGCGAGCGAGTTGCAGAACTCGAAGATGTCCTGGTTGAAGTACGGCATCTCGACGTCGGCGTGCGCGCTGTTGAACGCGATCGCCGTGTCGAGCGTGCCGCCCGCGACCGGAACGCCGACGCGCGTCGCGAAATACGCGGCGACGTCGTTGCGGAAGTCGAAGCAGAGGACGAGAAACTCGCCGGGACCTCCGGAGAAGTTGTAGCCCTTCGCATCGAGGTCGACGAGTGTCGCGCCGGCGTCGGTCAACGCCTGGAAGGCGGCCTCGACGGCGTCGTTGACGGGCCCGGGCGTGGGAACGAAGGGATCGAATCCGCCGAGGCCCTGGCGGGTGATGCCGAGCACCGCGCCCTTGAGTCCGTTCGCATTCACGAACTGCGTGTAATCAGTGGGGATATTCGTCGGCCGCGACTTGCCCGTGCCCTGCCAGCCGAGCGGGACGCCGGCGGTCGCCGGGTCGCGGTGATCGGAAGTCCTGCTCTGCGCGACGCTGAGCGCGGCGGCGCAGTCGGCGACGTGGCGGCAATGCGGGCCGACGGTGTCCTGCGTGTGCGAGATCGGGACCACGCCCGCGCGGCTGGTCAACCCGATGGTCGGCTTGATCGCCGCGACGCCGTTGGCGTTGCCGGGGCAGACGATGCTGCCGTCGGTCTCGCTGCCGAACGAGACCGCCGCGAAGTTCGCCGACGCCGCCGCACCCGAGCCGGCGCTCGAGCCGCACGGGTTGCGATTGATCCCGTACGGGTTGTTGGTCTGCCCGCCGCGGCCCGACCAGCCGCTGATCGACTCGAACGATCGGAAGTTGGCCCATTCGGAGAGGTTGGTCTTGCCAAGGATCACCGCCCCGCCCGCCCGCAGGTTCGCCGCGACGGTCGAGTCGCGCTTGGGCGGCTTGCCCACCAGCGCGAACGAGCCGGCGCTGGTCTGCATCTTGTCGCCGGTGTCGATGTTGTCCTTGAGCAGCACCGGAATACCGTGGAGCGGCCCCAACACCTTGCCCTTGGCCCGCATCGAGTCGAGGCTCGCCGCGATGCTCAGCGCATCGGGGTTCAGCTCGATGACCGCGTTCACGCCTGGCCCGTTCTGGTCGAGCGCGTTGATCCGATCGATGTAGTACTGCGTGAGCTGGACCGAGGTGAGCTGGCCCGCCGCCATCATCGACTGCAGTTCGGCGACTGTCTTCTCGTTGAGGTTGGTGGGGGCATTCTGGGCGCTTGCGCCAAACGCGACCAGCAGAGCGGCTGCGACGAACGTCCGAGTGAGTGTCATGAAGCCTCCGGGGGGGCGCGTAGGAAAATGTACGGGCGGGTGTGAAGTCAACGCCGCGCAGCGTCAGAGAAGCGTGCCGCGGAGGATCAGGCTCGCGGTCGTGAAGTAGATGATGAGCCCGGTGACGTCGACGAGCGTGGCGACGAACGGCGCGCTCGCGCTCGCCGGGTCGAAGCCGAGCCGCCGCAACACGAACGGCAGGAGCGATCCGGCGAGCGTTCCGAACGTGACCACGCCGATCAGCGACGACGCGACGGTCAGGCCGACGAGCACGAAGTGCTGGCCGTACGTTTTGAAAAACGCTTCCCACAGAACGATGCGCGTGAGGCCGATCGCGCCGAGGATCGAGCCCAGCGCGAGCCCCGCCATCAGCTCGCGGCGGACGACGCGGAACCAGTCGCGCAGCCGCAGTTCGCCCAGCGCCATCGCCCGAATCACCAGTGAAGTCGCCTGTGAGCCCGAGTTGCCCCCGGACGAGATGATCAGCGGCACGAAGAGCGCGAGCACGACCGCCTTGTCGATCTCCTTCTCGAACACACCCATCGCCGTCGCGGTCAGCATTTCGCCGAGGAAGAGAGCGGAGAGCCAGCCGGCGCGCTTGCGGATCATCCGGCGCATCTCGATGGTCAGGTACGGCTCGCCCAGCGACTCGCTGCCGCCCAGCTTCTGGATGTCCTCGGTGGCCTCTTCGCTGACGACGTCGACGATGTCGTCGACGGTGACGATGCCTTTCATCCGGCGATCGCGATCGACGACCGGCACCGCCATCAGGCCGGTCTTTCTCACCAGACGCGCGACCGCCTCCTGATCGGTCTGCTCGTCGACCGCCATCACGTCGGGTTTCATCACCTCCGAGACGCGCTTGGTCCCGCTGGCCGCCATCAGCTCGCGGAAGGAGACGACGCCGAGCAGCCGCTGCTGCGGATCGAGGACGTACGCGTAGTAGGGCATCTCGACCGACTGGTGGGTCTGCCGGCGGAGGTAGGTGACCGCCTCGTCGACGGTCATGTCCGGCCGCAGGCGCGCGAAGCGCGGGTTCATCAGGCCGCCGGCATGGTCCTCCTTGTAGGCGAGCAGCGCCTGGACTTCCTTGCGGGTCACGTCGTCGAGCATGACGAGGAACCGCTCGCGCTCCTCGAGGATCGGCATTTCCTGGATCAGGTCGGCCGCGTCGTCGGGAGCGAGCGCGCGGATCCACGAGCGCTGCTCTTCGGCGGGCAGATCGAGCATCAGCTCGGCCTGCTCGCGCGAGGTCAGGGTGAAGAAGAGGTCCTCGGCGGCGTTGCGGGGCAGAAGGCGCAGGCCCTCGACGCGCTCCTCGCACGACAGCGCCGGCCAGGCTTCGCGCAGGTCGGCTTCGGAGATCCTCTCTTCCGGAGGGCTCTCGCTCATGCCGGCTTCGACGGCTCACGGAACTTCTCGGCGGCGAGGAAGTCCGACTCGTCGAGATCGCGCATCGGTTTGCCGCTTTCGCTGCGGACGCGCTTGAAGACTTCGATCACCTGGAGCTTGTGCGGCCGCGAGTTGGAGATCGGGCAGGCTTCGTAGGCCTTCAAGTCCTCGTCGCAGTAGCCCATCCGTCTCTCGCCGCACTTGGGCTGCATGTACTTCGCGAGCTCGGGGACCTTGCGCATCAGCTCGGCGCGCATGCGGGCGATCATCTGGCGGATCTCCCACTGCGCCCGCGTGCACAGCCGCAGGTCGCCGATGTGCAGTAATTCCGCGAAGTTGACCATGATCTGGAAGTTGGTCGGCGCGGCGTTGGGGAGGACGAAGCGGGCGTCTTCGGCGGGGATGCCGGCGGCGACGGCCTCGCGATAGACGCGGGTGATCTCGCTCATGAGCTTTTCGAACTCGCCGGCGCGGCCGGCGTCCTTCCAGCTCTCCGGCATGACGTAGTCGAGCCGCTCCTCGTTCTTGCCGGTGAACCGGACGTAGCGCTGCGATTGCTGCTCGAACGAGATGCCGATGCGGTGGCGGACGAACTGGTGCGACAGGCTGCGCGAGACGCCGCTGATGCCGAACCAGAAGACGACCTGCTCGAGGGGCGAGACGTGGCCGGTCTTGAGGCGGTCCTCGACGAACTGGGCGATCTTGTCGGGGGTCACCGAGCCCCCGGCGATGTCCTCCCAGACCTCGCGGGGAGTCTTCGGCGTGTAGCAGGTGCGGTAGGCGCCGTAGAGTTTCGTCAGGGGGTCGTTGGCGATGTCGATGAGGACGACGTCCATGCGCGTGTTGTACCGCGCGCGAGGCGAGAACGAAAAGGAGAACGAGAAGGAGAAGGAGAACGAGAAGGAAAAGGAGAACGAGAAGGAGCAGCCTCGCGCCAGCCTGCGGCTGGCACTGCGGCTGCATTTGGAAAAAGATCTCAGCTCGCTGCGCTCGCGCTTTTGGGTTCGGGCCGTCGTCGTCGTTCGGCATCGTTTCGGCCTCCCGCCTTCGGCGTTTTTTGAGGAGGCCGAAACGATGCCGAACGAGACGACTTTTGTACTTCACGAAAAATTGATTGCGTGGCAGGTCGCTTGCGAGCTGCTCCGCGTGGTCCGCGATGCGCGCATCACTGACGCGAAATTGCGTGATCAGGCGATGCGGGCTGCCCAATCCGCTTGCCTGAACATCTCCGAAGCCAATGGCCGGTCTTCTCCAGCGGACCGGCGGCGGGTGTTCGCGATCGCTCGCGGTGAGGCGGCAGAAGCCGTCGGGGCCGTGCAGGTGGCGGCTATCTCGGGATCCTGTGGTGAGGCCGTCGCGGAAGAAGCACGGCGCGTCGGCGCCCGTGTCGTCGCGCTCCTCTCAGGGTTGATCCGCCCGAAATAGCGCGTGCATCATGGACGCGCCATGTTCGCTCGCGCGTCGGCAGTTGTGCTCGCCTGTTGCTTGTTCGGTTGCCACGTGAACCCTTCGGACCAAGACATCATCGGTGCCTGGGCTGCGAACGGTCGAAAGCTCGAGCTTGTCTTCCGTCCCGACGGGTTTTTTACGGAGACGATGGATGGGATCGAGAACAGACTGTGCTCGTCGTTCATTCAGGCGGAACGACAATCAAGTTCCATCGTCGCTGACGCTCGTGAGCAGCGGTTTTTCAGCCCCGACAAGGGGCTTGCTGTTTGCCAGACCCGGCCTTCAGGCCGGGTCGTCGATACGACCTGACCGCGTGCGAAAGCGTTCAGGCCGGCAGTAGCGGCGCCGGGGGAGTGGTACGAGGGGGGCGTAGCCCCCCTTGTACAGGTCGGCGGCGCTGTGCGCCGCCGCCGCCTCAAAGAAAAGGACCTGCTCTGAGCGTTGGTGCACGCCCGATTGTATCGGGTGCAATCGGTCATTCGCGAATGGCATGCACACGACATCCTTGCCGCCTGTTGTACGGTGCACCGCCGATGACGGTCTATGTGATCAGCGATCTGCATCTCGACGAGCAGTCGGAGGCGCAGCTCTTCCGCGACCAACGTCAGGGGCGCGAGCTGGCGGCGCTCTGCGAGCGGGTCGCGCGCGACGACGGGGCCGAGCTGGTGCTGCTCGGGGACTGCTTCGATTTCACCGCCATGCTGCCGCCGCAGAAGGGTCTCGAGCGGTTCTTCCGGAAGCTCGACGTGCCGCGCGAGGTGCCGCCGCGGCGCAAGCTGCCGGAGCTGCTCGCGGCCGTCGCTCGCAGCAATCCGGTCGGGTTCGAGGCGCTGTCCAAGGTGCCGCGGCTCACCATCGTGCCGGGGAACCACGATCATCTCCTCGCCGAGCCGGGCGCCGCGGAGGCGTTGAAAGCGGCGGGCATCGTCGCGCGCATCGAGCGAAGCGTGGTGCGCGAGCTGGCCGGCTCGCAGATCGTGCTGCAGCACGGCCACGAGTTCGACGAGGGCAACGAGGAGCCCGGCGGCAGCGGCGAAGTGATGACCAACGCTCTCCACCAGGCGGTGATTCCGTTCCTGCGCCATCGGGGCGCGCTGCCCAACGTGAAGATGGAGCCGGATCGGATCGTCGCGCTGCGGCCGGAGGAAGCGGTCGTCACCGTGCTGCAGCGGTGGCTCGACGAGAAGACGTTCCGCAAGTTCTTCCGCGCATTCCTGCGGCTGCTGGCGGAGAACGGATACCTGCCGCGTCCGGTCTCGTTCGTGACCGGATTGATCAGCGTCGACCGCGTCCGCAGCGCGATCGCCAACGCGGACCGGCTCTGGGAAAACACGGCGTCCGGGGCGATCGACGCCCTCGACGGCAAGCGCAAGCTTCCGCACGACGCGCCGCGACCCGACGCGCTGATCCTCGGCCACACCCACGTGCTCGACTGGGCCGTTCCCAAGGGACGGCTCTACGTCAACCTCGGCACGTGGACCGAGCGCGTCGTCGACGCATCCTCACCGCCGGACACGACGCTGCCGCTCTTGAAGCTCGACGCGCCCGACGGCCGCTTCCGGGCCAACCTGACCGACCTCGCCCACACCGGCCAGGAGTTGCAGACGTTTACTGCAAGCGGGTGAACAGCACCGCCACGTACAAGGCGAACAGCACCGACATCGCGACCGCCTGGAACTTGTGGAACCAGTCTCGCTGCGTGATCGCGGCCGTCACGGCGAACGCCATGAACGCGATGTGGAACGCCGTGTTCGTCCGATTCGGCAACCCACCGCTCAGCACCACGT